>JAWLBS010000228.1:0-8595 GCA_041687575.1 Phycisphaerae bacterium
CCCGTGGCGATCGCCAGGATCAGCAGCACCGTTGCCCTTGCGGCCGTATCGATGAGCAGGGCCGCGCAAGGATCGATCGAATCCGCGAACCACGCGTGCAGCAGGCTTCCCATCATTCACCTCCACCGGCTGTGCGTCTGCTGATGTGCAGATATCTCCGCATTCCGAGACCCGCATCGCGCGGGCGTGTGTCATATGCCCTTCCTGCGGGCCTGTTCGATCAGGTCCGCGAGGCGCTCCAGTTCTTCCGGGTCCAGGTTGCGGCCCTGCCGCTGCTCGGCAAGGTGTGCGGCGACCGCCTTTTCCAGCGAACCGTCGAAGAACGTCTCGATCACCCGCCGCAGGGCACTCTTGCCGGCGCGGCTTCGCGGCCGGGTCGGCTGGTAGATAAACTGCCGCCCCTGCTTGCGATGCGTGAGATGCCCCTTCTGTTCCAGGATCGTCAGCAATGTGCGGACAGCCGTGCGCGTCGGCGGGTCGGGCAAGTCGCCCACGATGTCGGTGGCGCTCGCCTGGCCGCGGGTGTAGACGATCTCCATGATCTGGCGTTCGCGCCGGCTCAGGTTGGGCAGGTCGCTCATGTCACGCTCCTCGGGCCGCCGGCCGGGGAAGGCACCGGCGCCTCACGAAATGTATATGCCATGTTTTTAGCCTTTTCGGGCGCCGCCGTCAAGGGGGGGGTATGCCAAAATATTGGCCGACAGGGCGGCAGCCTTCCCGCTCTGTCTCTTTATCCCATTTTCCGCTGGAGTTGCTGTTGTCGTGGTCGTTCGAGCCCCGGCAGGGGAGGGCGCAGGTACGCCAATACGGGCCGTCGTTGCCGTTTCCTGAGCCCCGACAGGGGCGGGATACTATCCAGCCCGGGGCAAGTCGGCTGCGTCGTTTGCAGCCAGCGCCGCCCTGGGTAAGCGGGCGATCAAAGGTGTATCCTTTCTCTTTTGTCTTTCAAGCCCCAACGGGGCGAGATAATGCTGATGGGCGGTTATCTCGCCCCGTTGGGGCTCAACAACGAAAGAGAGAAAGAACCATTATTGGGGCATCCCGTACCCAGGGCGGCACGAGCCGCAAACGACGCGGCTCGTTTGCCCTGGGCTTTATAGTATCCCGCCATCTTCGGGGCTTAATGCAACGACAGCAGATGCGTTATTGGCTATCCAGCCCTCAATAGCCTGCCCGCTTGTGGGCAGCGTCCGGCCCCCGCTGCTTCTTTGGCCGCGCATCCCTCAACAATTGGCCAGGCCGATCACGATCGCTCCACCGCCGTAGCGGATCGCGGTCGACCGCTTCGAGTCCGGGGGCGAGGTTGTCAACCTCGATCGTTCTGCGAAGCGGGGCCGGGGAGCCGGTCGGCCGGCTGGCTCGTCGGGGATTCGGCGGGCTGGGCGGTCGCCGGGCCGGAGCGGGGGGCGCTGTCCAGCAGCAGGATCACCTGCTGGGTCCGCAGGCGGCGCAGGGGGTCGTCCAGCAGCCAGGCCTGCAGCATGTGCGGGCCCGGGGAGACCTGCCCGAGGGTCAGGCTGATCCGCAGGAGGCGGTCCTCGCCCGGCGCCAGTGTCAGCGGCAGCGCTCCGCTGCCCATGCCGGTCAGGCGGAGGCTGGAGCCGTTGAGGCGGACGATCGGCCAGGCCCGCACGGGTTGCTGGCCGGTGTTGGTCAGTCGCAGGGTGGCTGGATCTGTGCACGTGTAGTAGGTCAGCCCGAAGGGGGCGTCCTGCGGTTTGAACGTCAACTGGTCCGAGCAGTTGATGTCCATCCGGACCGGCGGGGCGGCGACCAGCCGCTCCAGCGAGCCGGCCTGCAGCGTGACTCCCCCCTTGTCCGGCAGGTCGAAGCCGACCTGGCACGCCCAGTACGGCCCCGCGTCGAGGCAGCGGATGAGGACCCCGCCGGCTACGGCCGGGCGCTCGCCCGCCTGGTTCTTGCGGACGCGCAGCCAGATGCGGCAGTCCTTCCAGTCGCGGTTGAGCCCGCTGGCGACATGGACCGTCACGGGGTCGTTCCGCCCGTCGTTGGCCCGGTCGAAGGTCACGTGCATGAGCCCGGACGGGACGGAGTACTGCTGCTTCGCGTCACGATAGTCCTTCGGGTAGATGTAGCTGAACCGCTTTCCGTTGACCTCGATCACGCGGTAGTGCGACCGGCCGGGCGCGTTGTTCAGCACGGCGGTGCTCGATGCGGCCGTGCGGATGAAGTGGAGCCCGGGCAGCCCGTTGAGCAGCCCGGCGAATTCGCGGTAGTCCCAGTCGGTGTGTCCGCCGGCGATGATCATTTTCAGGTTGAAGTCGTTGACGGCCGTGTGGGCTTTGTCGAGCTCGCGGAGGCGGCGGAGCAGGCCCAGCTCGTCGCTATGGGTGACGACAAAGTTGAAGGCCTTGTCGCGGTTGGCCTCGAGGTCCTGCAGCACCCAGCGGACCTGATCGTCGTCGCGCTCGATCGGGTGGGCGCCGTGATCCAGCAGCAGCAGGCCGTGGTAGTCGCCGTAGTCGATCGTGCCGACGGGGCTGCTGGCGACGTGGCGGGTGAAGCTCGCCTGGTGGTCGTGGTCGCCGCAGACCAGGTAGACCGGCGCCTCGAAGCGGGTCATATAGTCGAGCACCCGCTGCCAGTCGGATTCGTGGTCGCACAGGCGGGCCCACTCGGTGAAATCGCCGGTGGCGACGATGAACTCCGGCGCCAGCAGATTGACCTCCTCGGGCAGGTGCGGATCGAAGTCCATGGCCGTCGGATCGCCGATGTTCATGTTCGACAGGTGGACGAAGCGGAACTTCTGCTTGTAGCGCATGACCACCGAGACGCTGCGCCGGTTGACCACCTCGCGGTCGTCCGGTTCGACGAGCACCAGGTCGTACAGGCCGTCCGGCGTGGAGTTGGCCACCGACACGGTCGCGCTGGCGTAGCCGTCGCCGAGGTCCTCCGGGCGGCCCGTCGGCAGCAGCGGGTAGCGCAGGTTCGGAAACAGGCTGTTCTGGAGCAGCAGGCGAGGCCTTTCGGCGCGGTCGCCGCGAGTCTGGATCAGCACGGTCAGCGGCCGGCCCGGCTGGCAGAACACGGGCCGGCCCTGGGAAGGGGCGAGGATGCGCGTATCGCTTACGGTCAGATCGGCCGTCGCAGCTGCCCGGGCGGGGGCGAAGGCCGCGGCCGTCGCGATCGCCAGGGCAAGAAGGATCACCCATGCAGGTCCGTCTCTGTCCGCCGCGGTCGAACTCATTGGCATATCCCACCTTCCGCCGGCCCAAGGGCCTGCGGTTGATGATCGTCCCCCTCGCCGGCCCGGTGTCCGGGCGGATGATACCCCGGCGGGCCGCCGGACGCTATCGCAAAGTGGACGCCGGCGGTCCGACCCGCTACTATCTGGACCACTATGACTCAACAGGCAGATGCGATGAAACCGAATGCCGTTCAGTCGGGCGAACCGCTCAGCGATACGCAGAAATGGGTCGTTGCCGGTGTGTGCGTGATCGCCGCGCTGGCGATGCGCTACGTCGGACTGCTGGCGATGTGGCCGCGCGACCCCGATCTGCCGGTATCGCTGCTGACGTGCCGCTATCCGGGGCTGGTGACGATCGAGATGGCGGCCCTGGCGGCGGCGGCTTCGGCCCTGGTGGTCGCGGTGCTGGGCAAACGGCTGGCTGGCGTCGGGGTGCTGGCGGTCGGCGCGGGGCTGCTGGCAATCGGCTGGGGCGACGGAGACTGGCGGCTGCTTGTGGCGTACATCCAGCAGTTCAGCCCGTCATGGACCGTGGCGAACCTGCGGCTGGCCAGTGAGAGCCTCGGCTGGGCGGCGGTGATCATCGCCGCCCTGATCGCCGAACGGGTCGTCCGCGAGTGGCTGGGCCTGTCGCCGCGGGACGAGGGGTCCAACCGTGTGGCGGCCATGTACTCGCGGACAAGCGTCTTCTTCCGGATGGTGCTGACCAGCTACGACCAGTGGCTGATGATGGCCGCGGCAGGCCTGACGGGGGTCGTGCTGATCGAAGTCCTCTACGCCGACAACGTCGGGGCGCAGCTCGGCCAGGGGTTCTTCATCGCGGCGGTGGCGATGATGGGCGGGACACTCCTGGCCCAGCAGATCTTCCCGGTCAAGACGGTCTGGCCGGCCGCGCTGGCGTGGCTGGTGCCGGCGCTGGCCGGGCATGTCTGGGCGATCATGAGCCCGGATCGTGCGGGGACCTTCATGCAGACGGGGATCAACCCGCTGGCGGACCTGCTGCCGATCCAGTACGCCGCCGGCGGCACGATCGGCGGGATCATCGGTCTGTGGCTGAGCCACAGTGTGACCCGCTGGCGTAACGAGCAGCAGGCAGCGGAGTAGGTCTTACTGGAATCGCCGCTTTACGGCGCCGACCATTGTCAGGCCCAGCATGCCCAGCAGGGCCGCTCCCGGCGCGGGAATGGGGTTGACGGGAGTCTGCGGCTTGTCGCTTACGAACGCATCGCTGTAGTCGCCACCGTCCGGCATGATCCCCTGCACGTGCAGGCCGAGGATCAGGTCCCTGCGGGTCAGGGCGTCGGCGAGGTCTTCGAAGGTGTTACCGCTCTTCAGATCAACTACGATGTCCAGCCACTCACCGGGATTCAGGCCGTTGGGCTGGACGGGGCTGTCGGAATCCGTCGCGAAACTCGCGACGAACTTCGGCGAGATCCCTCTGCCGCCGGGCAGATAGGGTGGCGTTGCACCAACGGAAAAACGGACGCCCGCCTGGGTGCCCCACAACAGGTCCGAAATCCCGTTCGTCACATCCGCGTTGTCATCGAAGTAGATGCGTGTAATGGACGAGTCGAGCGGCCCGTCGTTCCACACGTGGAACTGGACCGAATCGACCAGGTCCGTGACTTTCACGAACAGCTGTCCCGCGACATCGATCGGAGCGTTGGCCGAGATGCGCGAGAACCCGTAGGTGATGTCGCCCATTGCCGCCGCCGGCATGAGGGTGCCCGCCAGCAGGCATACGCTGATTGCTTTCGAACTGAAATGCATTGTGAACTTCTCCTCCCAAATGTGGTGGGCGCTTCCTGCCAGATCCTGCTTCGCAGGTTCATATCTGGACCGCGTCCCCAGCACGCGCATCACGTTTCCCACTATACGGACATCAATACGCGAAGACAAGTCTTTTTTTCTTGCGCGCCATGAGGTTGCAGCAGTCAGCCGGCCCTGGAAGATGCAATGCCCCTCCCCGCGAGAATATCGGACGTAAGCCGCGGACCTTGCCCGGACTCGCCATTTGACCGTCGCTGCCGCTGCCGCAACAATAGGCTGAGTCAGTTGTTCCATCTGGCCCCTCAGTCGAGGCCGCCGCATGCGACTCAGGCAGTCCACGCAAGATGACCTCTGGCAGCAGATCCGCCGCAGGATCCTGTCGGAAACGAGTTCGTTCCTGTCCAGGGGCGTGCAGCGCCCCGAGCTCGGGGTGAGCATCCCGGTCATCCAGGCCGGCAAGGGCCGCTTCACCAGGACATTCTCCGATGCGTTCTGGTCGCGGATCCTCGATGAGTGAGGGCCTTCGTTCGCGGGTCCGTACCTGTTGTCTACCGAGGCGGGGCGTCTTGCGGTCTTCTTTCCCGGGTACGATTTTGCGCGCCTATCGTTATTGAATTCGGGGGGCTTGCAGGTAGAGTGGGCATCTTTGTGTAGCCATCCACCGGTTCCGGAGGAGAGAAGGTCATGCCAGCCGCAGTGCGTCTCGAAGTGGGGCGGATGGAAATCCCCACCTACGTCGTCGGTCCCGACAGCCCGTATCCCGCCCTGATGCTCCGCTGGGAGCACGGGTTTTACCCCTATTCCAACCAGCCGGATATCCGGACGGAAAAGCGGCCGGTCAACCACCGCGTCGTGATCCTCGAAAACGATTACGTCGAGGCGGTCATCCTGCCGGACATGGGCGGGCGGCTGTTCAGTCTGTTCGACAAGGTGGCCGGCCAGCACACCTTCATGGTCTCGCCGAGCGTGAAGTACCAGAACATCTCGATGCGCGGCACGTGGATCGCCGGCGGGATCGAGCTGAATTTCGGGCACCGCGGGCACAATGTGACCTCGGTCAACCCGGTCTCCTGGACCACCCGGACCGATCCGGACGGCACCGCCAGCGTCATCGTCGGCGCGACGGTCCGGCCGCTGGAGGCCCGCTGGTCGGTCCGGTACAGCCTCCGCCCCGACCGCGCCGCCCTGGACATGGACGTGCTGACGATGGCCCCGCAGATCCTGCCCGGGCTGATGTACTGGTGGACCAACTCGGCCGTCGAGGTGACCGAGCAGAGCCGGTTCTACTACTTCGGCCACAAGGCCAACGGCCACGCCCTGCACTCCTGGCCGATGACTGACGGGCTCGACTACTCGTGGTACCGCAATCGCCTGTTCGGCTCGGATATGTTCCTGTCCGGGGCGCAGCGGGATTACCTCGGCTTCTACGATTTCGGCCGGCATCACGGGCTGGCACAGACCGCCGACCGGTTCCTGATGCCCGGTCAGAAGTACTTCACCTGGGGCGTCGACCCGCGGGGCAAGTTCTGGGACTGGCTGTTGTCCGACAGCGAACAGAGCTACTGCGAGATCCAGCGCGGCCGACTCGAGACCCAGGGCATGACCGAGCCGATCCCGCCGATGTCGGTGGACGGCTGGACCGAATCGTGGCTGCCGATCAACCGCACCGAGGGCTTCAGCGCCCTGGAAAACGACGTCGTGCTGTCGGTCGTGCCGGCCGGCGACGCCGGGGCGATGGTCCGCCTGCTGGGCGTGAGGCCGCGGCGGCAGGTCCGCGTGGAGGCCTACAGCGGCGACGATCTGCTCGACGCGTGGACGGTCGAGGCCCTGGAGCCGGGCGAGCCGGCCGAGCATCGCGTGGCGCTCAAGGCCGGGCAGGCCTGCAAGCGGATTGCGGTGACCGACGCTGACGGCACGCGGCTGATGGACTGGGCCGAATTCGAGTACAAGGATGAAGACTGGACGGCGCGGCACGAGCACTTTGACGGGAATACCGCCAGCATCGAGCAGCTGTTCATCGAGGCCGAGCGGGAGCGTTTCAGCTGGTGGCCCTACCGCGTCGATGCGGGAGTAAAACTGCATGGGAAGGTCCTCGCCATCGACCCGGGGCACACCGGCTCATTGCGGGCGATGGCCGAGGTCGACATGTGGCAGGGGAACCTGGACGGGGCTGAGAAGCGGCTGCGCCTCGCCCTGCAGCGTCAGCCGATGAACCCGGACCTGCAGATGCTGCTGGGTTGGGTGTTGCTGCACAAGCGCGAGGCGGCAGAGGCGATCGAAGCGTTCATGACGGCCGGCCGGTACGAGCCTCACCGCCGCAATGGACTGGTCGGGGCCGTCTCGGCGTGCATCCAGGCCGGCGACATGCCCCAGGCCGACCGCCGCTCGGCGGAGCTGATCGCACGATATCCGAATGATCGGTGGGCGCTGTGGGCCCGTACGCTGGTTCTGCGCCGCATGGGACGAAGCGACCAGGCTCGTGCGATGATCGCCGACCTGCTGCGGATCGATCCGCTGTGGGTCCGGGCGACGGCGGAGGCCCTCCTGCTGAACGTGCCGACCGGGCTGGCCGGCGGCGAGCGGACGCTGGCGGACGACGCGGTGACTGCGGCCGGGGTCTACCTGGAATTGGGTCTGTGGGGCGACGCGGCGAAGGTGCTGGCGGTTGACGAATCGGACGAGCCGTTCAGCCCGGCCGTCCGCCTGTCGCATCTGGCGTACGTGCAGTGGAAGACGGGCGACGAGGCGGCGCTGAAGGCGACCCTGAAGCAGCTTCGGATGGCCTGCGTCGAGCAGGCGAATCCCTGGTCGATGATCTCGGTGCAGGTGCTCAGCGAACTGGCCGCGGTCCTGCCGGACGAGGCCATGGTGCACCTGCTGCTGGGCAACATCCTGTCCAGCCGCAGCCGGCTGGATGAGGCCCTCGCCGCCTGGCAACGGGCACTGGGGCTGGGGTTGTCGCACAGCGTAATCTACCGGAACATCGCCGCGGCCCAGGCTCAGCTCGGCCGCAGCGAGGCCGCGCTGGAGAACTATCGCAAGGCGTTCGAGACGGGCAAGGAGCACCTGTCGCTGTTCTGCGAGTACGACCGGTACCTGGCAGGCAAGGGCCTCCACGATCTGCGGGACGCCAACTGGCAGCAGCTGCCGGCCGACTGTCACGAGCGGTCGATGGTCGCCCTGCGTCGCGTGCCGCAGCTGCTCGATCTGGGCCGGTATGACGAGGCGCTGGCGGAGATGGCATGCCGGACGTTCCTGGCCGGCGAAGGGGCCGAGCGCATCACGCGGATCTACTACGTCGAGGCGCTGCTCGGCAAGGCGATCGGCCTGCTGAACGAGGGCGACTTCGACGCCGCCGCCGAAGTGATGCGCAAGGCACTGGAGTATCCGCGCAACCTCAACGCCGGCCGGCAAACCACCCGCCCCAGCGAGGCACCGGTGTATTACATGCTCGGCCTGATCGCCGAGGCCCGCGGGCAGGCCGACGAAGCGCGGGAGCATTACCTGGCCGCTGCCATCGAGAAGCACAGCACTGGTGACCCTGCTCAGGCCTACGAGATGCTCGCCTGGCTGTCTCTGGGGCAATGGCCTCGGGCGATGGACCTGGCCCACAACTT
>JAWLBS010000229.1:0-8575 GCA_041687575.1 Phycisphaerae bacterium
CACGGTCGTCCCCAAGAGGAAGATGACCGCCAGTCAGTTCCGCGAGCAGCTCAAGGTGCGGAGCCTGGCGGATACGTACGAGTAAACCAACTATGTGCGGCCTGGCTGGCATCGTCAATTTCGCGGGCAGTCCGATCGATCCGGCTCGCCTGGAGGCGGGCAGCCGGGCGATCGCCCACCGTGGCCCCGACGACCGCGGCACGTGGACGGGTCGGCTGGGCGGTGCGACGGTCGGGCTGGTCCATCGGCGCCTCGCGGTGATCGACCTGCGGCCCGAGGCGGCCCAGCCGATGTGGAGTCCCGACGGGCGGCTCGGCGTGGTCTACAACGGCGAGGTGTACAACTTCGCCCGGCTGCGCGACCAGCTCGGCGGGGGCTTCGCCTTCCGCACCCACTGCGACACCGAGACGATCCTGGCCGCATACGACGCCTGGGGCGAGGCGGCGTGGGACCACCTGACGGGGATGTTCGCCTTCGGGCTGATCGATCTGCGCAACGAGCACGTTTGGCTGGTCCGCGACCGGTTCGGCATCAAGCCGTTCTGGTACACGCGGACGGGCGATGAGCTGGTTTTCGCCAGCGAATTGCCGGCGCTGCTGGCGATGTTGCCGACCGTGCCGCCCGTCGATCGGGATGGGCTCGCCGAATACCTGACGCTGGGGATGACCCTGGGCGAACGGACGGCGGTGCAGGGGGTCCGCAAGCTGCCGCCGGGGTGCTCGCTGCGCGTCGGAGCGGACGGGCGGGTCGAATCGCGGACGTGGTACCAGCCGCAGCCGCCGCCATTCGATCCGGACGAGACGCCGCTGCCGTTCGACCGGGCGGTCGAGCGGCTGCGGTCGCTGCTGATCGATGTCGTGCGGGACCACCTGGTGGCCGACGTGCCGGTCGGCGTGCTGCTGTCGGGCGGGATCGATTCGGCCGTGATCGCCGCCGCCGCTGTCGCTAGCGCCGGCCCGGCCGTGCGGACGTTCTCGGTCGGCTTCGCCGATCAGCCGGCCTACGACGAGTCGAAGCCGGCCGCCCTGGTCGCTCGCCACCTGGGCTGCGAGCACACCCCTTTGCACTTGAGCATGGACGACATCCACGCCGAGCTGCCCGCCCTGCTCGATGCGCTGGACGAGCCGTTCGGCGACAGCAGCTACCTGCCGACGACGCTGCTGGCGCAGATCACCCGCCGGCACGTGACCGTCGCCCTCAGTGGCGACGGCGGCGACGAGCTGTTCGCCGGGTACTGGCGATACCGGGGCCACGCGACCTGGGCCAAGGCCCAGCGTGTGCCGGCCGGACTGCGGCGGGCGATGCTGGCGGCGGCGAGCCGGTTGCCGGCCGGCCGGGCGTCGGGGTGGCGCAACCGCGTGCGCCAGGCCCGCAAGCTGCTCGGCACGACCAGCCCCGACGCGATCACGCGTCACCTGTACTGGGCCCGCATCGCCAGCCAGCAGGACGTGGCCGCCCTGCTGGGCGATCCCGACCTGGCGCAGGCGGCGGCCGACCGGATCGACCAGGCCTATCGCCGCCCGATCGAGGCGTTCCAGGATCGTCTGCCGGACAACGAACCGCTCAGCCGGATCCTGCTGGCCGACCTGTTTACGCTGTTGCCGGACGACATGCTGCACAAGGTGGACCGCGGGTCGATGCGGGTGTCGCTGGAGGTCCGCGTGCCGCTGCTGGATCATCGGGTGGCGGAATTCGCCCTGGGCCTGCCGCTTTCGGCTAAGCTGCACGAGGGGGTGAGCAAGCGGGTGTTGCGGGCGGCATTCGCGGCGGACCTGCCCGCGGAGGTCTTCAAGCGGCCTAAGCGCGGCTTTGAGGTGCCGGTCGCCGAGTTCCTGCGCAGCGCGTGGTACGAGCCAACCCGGGCGGTGATGCGGGAGTCGCTACACAAATGTGGAGTGTCCGCCGATGCGGCCGTGCGGCTGCTGGATGAGCACCGGACCGGCCGGCGGGATCACAGCCAGGTCCTGTTCAGCCTGTTGACGCTGGCGTGGTGGGCGGGTCGGCACCTGGACGGTCGGCCGCGGGTGCGGTCGTGACGGCGCCGGCGGGTGGTGAGCCGCTGGATGCGCCGGCGGGTGGCGGGCGGCAGGACGCCTCGGCGTGGCGTCAGCCGAAGGACGCGCCGAATGGTCGGCAGCGGCAGGATGCGCCGGCGGGCCGTGACGTGCAGGACGCGCCGGCGTGGCCCGGTCGCGTGCTGATGCTGACGGGCTATCTCTGGGGCGGGGGTGCGGAGTGGCATCTGCTGAACCTGGTGTGGACGCTGCGCAACCGCCTGGGGATGACCGCCGACGTTGCGTACCTGCTGGAAGGGGCGGACGGGGGGCTGGCGGCGTGGCGCGCCCGCGGGATCGAGCCGGTGCGCCTGTCGGGCCTGCGGGAGATCATGAGGGCGGCGCGGGGGTACGACCTGGTTCACGCGCACCTGTTCAAGGGCGAGGTGGTGGCGGCGATGGCGTCGTGGCGCAGCCGGGTGCCGCTGGTGGTCACGCGGCACAGTCTCGACTGGTCGAACCTGGCTCGCTGGCAGCGGCTGGTCCTTCGCGGCGTGGTGCAGCGGCGGGCGCGGGGGATGATCGCGATCAGCGAGGCGGTCGCGGAGGTCTGCCGGACGGCGCTGGCGGGGCAGAACGTGCCGGTCAAGGTCATCCCCCACGGCATCGAGCCGGCCCTGTTGGAAGGCAAACTGCGGGGGACCGACATCCGCGAAGAGCTGGGTCTGCATGGCCGCAACCTGATCGGCACGGCGGCGCGGCTCTCGCCGGACAAGGGGCTTTCGTACCTGCTGGAGGCGTTTGCGCAGGCCGGGGATGCCCTGGCTGGGTGGGACCTGGTCATCGCCGGCGACGGCCCCCAGCGCGGCCCCCTTGCGGACCTGGCCGGGCGGCTGGGCATT
This sequence comes from Phycisphaerae bacterium, assembly GCA_041687575.1. GTDB lineage: Bacteria > Planctomycetota > Phycisphaerae > UBA1845 > JANYLN01 > JANYLN01. The sequence continues at coordinate 2,897 of JAWLBS010000229.1, forward strand.
GCCGACCGCGTGCATCTCACCGGCTGGCGGGAGGACGTGCTGGACATCGTCACGGGGCTGGACATCTTCGTGCTGCCGTCGGTGCGGGAAGGCTTCGGGCTGTCGCTGCTGGAGGCGATGACGCTGGGAACAGCGGCGGTGGTCAGCGACCTGCCGAGCATCCGCGAGACGGCCGGCGAGGCGGCGGTCTACGTCCCGCCCGCCGACGCGCCACAGCTGGGCGAGGCGCTGGTCTGGTTAGCGCGTGACCCGGCGCTGCGGGAGGATCTGGTCCGGCGGAGTCGGCAAGAGGCGGCCCGCTTCAGCGCTGAACAGATGGTCCGTCAGACGCTGGCTTTCTACCAGTCGGTTGCCGGGCCAAGGTTGTAGGGCGGGCTGCGCCCGCCAAGGCCAAGTGCCATGGCCGCGCTGTTGGCGGCCATGGAATTCCTCGGATGCATAACGCGCCCCGCGGCATGAGTTGCCCAAAGCCGGGAGGCCACGGTCCTGCAACTCGCCGCGGGGTAACTTTGCGCGTTTCAGCCATATTCTGGGAAGGGACGCACCTCGTATCCGAGGGATTCCATGGCCACACACATCGTGGCCATGGCACCCGGCCCCCGAACTCCCCGAAACCCGGTGCGGGTCAGGTCCACCATGTCCTGCGACGGATGAAGCCGGCGGTCAGCGCCAGGGCGCCGAAGAGCGTTTCGAGGCCCAGGCCGCCGCAGCCGCGGATTTCGGGCCGGGTGACTTCCACTGCATCGATGATGGTCGTCTGCTGGCCGAACAGGTCGATCGCCTCCATGACCGTCGGTGCCAGGTCGACCTGCAGGTCTTCATTCAAGGCGTCCGTCAGGGCAGCAGGGCCCTGGCCGACGAACGCGCTGCCGCCCTGGGCGCCGCTGGGGGCGTCGACGCTGGCGGTGATCTCGGCGACCAGATCGAACGGCTCGCCGACGACCGCGTCGTACTCGTACGGCAGCTCCAGCAGCGGCAGCAGCACCAGGTGGGCCTGGTCGATCTCGCTCGATGCCGGGGTGAGGTTCATCGGCACCACCACGGTCAAGGGCACGTCACCTGTGGCGGTGAACTGGAGCGCGCCGTCGATATCGAAGAACACTTCAGCCATTCCGTCGAGCAGGACCCGGCTGCCCTGGCTGTCGCGCTGGGTGAGGGTGAACGAGATCGTGCCTCTCACGTCCGCCATGCTCTGCGGCAGCGTCACCAGCAGGACCCCGGCCGAGAGCGATAGCGTGCTGCGGACGCGGATCGGCTCACCGGGCGGCAGGTCGAGCTCGCCAGCTGTCAGGACGATCTCGCGGGTCTCGACCGATCGCGCATCGCAGGTGAACCCCCGCCCGGCGATCCGCGACAGACCGGAGGCCTCGAGATTGAAATCCTTGTGCGCCGCGCCAGGCAATTCGGCGGGCGGGTTGACCGCAGCTGAGGCGAGCAGTTCGCCTTGGCTCGCCTCGCCCTCGGTGATCTGCAGTGTCGCGGTCGCGACGGCGGGCAGGATGTTCGTCGTGCCTGGGGTCTGCTCGAACGCCTCGTCGACGATCTGGCCGGTCGCGGCGCTGATCTGCCGGACCGAGGCCTCGACCCGGCCGGAGGCGTCGAGGATTTCGCCCCGGGCGCCGGCGGCGGTCGCCAGGCACCAGCCGGCGAGAACGGCAATGATCGCCTTGCGGGGCATCGTGCGGGTTTGTGATGCGTCCACCTTTGTTCCTCCGGTCATCGTTGGCAGAGGCGCGGTTCGCGGCGACGATGTCGCCACTACAGGTGTCAGCATATAGGCGGGCCGGCGGTGTGTCGAGGCGGATCGGGGGCTGGGCGCCGCGTCGGTCAATTCTCATCCCTGCGGGTGAAGACGTTTGCAGTACCGGGGAGCAACATGTGCTTTCGGCAAGCCACGAAGGATCGGGCGGATGACTGGCCGGAGAATGCGGTTGCCCTGGCCACTGGAGTGCATCCGGCAGGACTATTCAATCAGAACAGGTGCGCCTGCTGCGAGCCGCCCTGCCCGCTGCTGATCCGCACCTCGAACTCTGCTCCGCAACCGGGCTTGCCGCACCGCACACGCACCGGGTCAGGGGTTTCGTCCTCGGCCGCGGCGTGGCGCATCGCCAGGACGGTGTCGATCGCCGCCTTGGCCGCATAGATGCACAGGCCGGCTGGCACGGTCTCGGCAAAGGTGAACTCCTGTCCCTGCCGCATCCCCGCCAGACAGCCTCCCCGGATCGGCGCGCGAACGACCTTGACGATGACCTCGCCACCTGCGGTGTCCGCGGTGTTGGCGGGTGCCTGAGCGGGGTCAGTCCGTCGGGCGGGGGCGGCAGTCGGCGATTGCCCGGCGGCATCGGCTGGTTCGGGCCGGTCTTCGGGGCGGGCGTCGCCGAGCTGGAACTCGACGATGTTGCGCTTTGCGTCCAGGGCCTTGTTGACCAGGGCGTCGGCCTGCTTGTTTTCGGCCCGGCGGACGTGCTTGACCTGCCAGGAATCGAAGCGGATCAAAAGGCGCTGGGCCTGCTCGAACAGCTCCGCCAGCTTTGCGTTCTTGACCTGGTACTCGCCGGTGAGCTGTTTGACCATCAGCTCGCTGTCGGCGTACAGGACGATCTCGTCGGCACCGAAACCGACCGCCGCCTCCAGGGCCATCAGCATGGCGGTGTATTCGGCGACGTTGTTGGTGGCGTTGCCCAGATAGTAGCCGGCCTCGAGGATCGAGCGCCCCTGCTCGTCGCGGATGACCACGCCCGCGGCGGCGGGTCCGGGATTGCCGCGGGCACCGCCGTCTGTGAAGATTTCCAGCGCCATGGGATTATCGGCCTCTTTCGTGGTGGGTCCAAACCGTGCCGACCGGAGGAGGGCCGGCATGGGCGTCTCGCGGGTTATGTGTCTATTCCGCCTCTCGCTGTGCTTCGACCTGCAGGTAGAGGATCCGTCCGCAGTTGTTGCACGTCTGCAGTTCGTCGCGGCCCATCAGGGCATTGACGGTTTCGGTGGTGATGGTCATGTGGCAGCCGCCGCAGACGAACTCGTCGCGCTTGGGGTGCGGGCGGAGCACAGTGGCCATCGCATCGCCCTCGTGGTACTCGGCGACGCGTTCGAACCGGGTGAGCGTCTCGCCGGGGATGTCCCCGCTGAGCTCGCCCTTGCGCTTTTCGAGGTCCTGCCACTGGTCTTTGTTTTGCTCGGTGAAGCGTTCGAGAGCGGCCTTGGCCCTGTCGATCCGTTCCACCAGGCCGCTGCGCTGCTGTTCGAACTGGGTCAGTTCGGCCTTGACCTGGTCGACGCCCTGGAGCGCTTCGAGGGCCTGCTCCTCGATCTTGCTGGAGTCGGCCTTTTCCGTGTTGATTTCGGTGAGAACGGCGGCGTACTCGCGGGTGGTCCGGGTGGTGTTCAAGGTCTGGCGGAGCTTGGCGACGTGTTCGTCGTGCATGCGGATTTCGCTTTCGAGCCGCTGGGCCTTGAGCTGGTGCTGCTGCAGTTCGCTCTTCTTGCCCACCATCTGCTCGTCGAGTTGCCGGAGCAGGCGCTGCGCGACCGCAACCGCCCTCTCCCTGTCCGCCTTCTCGCCTCGCAGCCGTACAATCTCCCGTTCTACCTCTTGAAGCCTGTGGAGGGCATCGAGCGTTTGGCCCATGGATCGCCTCTTTACTTGCTTGCCGCCTTGTAAGTCCCGCAAAATATTCCGTAGCGCATCATTATGCGGTCAAACCGAAAGCCCGCAAGCGCCGCCTCGAAAGAAACGGCGGGCGTTCCGGGATCAATGGCAGAGCGGGGTGCTTGGGGGGCAGACCCTTGGAAAACGCCCCTCGCAGATTCTTGGCCCCGGTGGCCGGGGTGCTTAGAATCTGACGTCGGGTTTCGCGTCAGAGAATCGCTGGCGGGGTGGACATCGGAGACCTGATCGTGCAGCAGCCGGACGATCCCAGGATGACAACCTACCAGGTGGAGTGCCCCATCTGCGGGTACATCCTCGATGGCTACCAGTGCAACCTGGTCTGCCCCAACTGCGGCTATCGCGAGGACTGTTCGGACGCCTTCAGGTCGGGTCCGGTCGAGCCGCCCGCCGAAGAGAGGGATCGGCCGGAATCGCCGCAAGACGATCAGGAGTAAGGATAAGGAGAGGCCACGACAAGATGAAGCCAGCCGGCACGGGGCCGGCTGGGCCTTGTCGATCCGGGACGACAGGAGATAACGTCGGCCTTAGCTGCCGACGGTCGCCAGGTTCTTCTGCTCGCGCTTGATGGCCTTGCGCAACCGACGCCGCCGCCTTTCGGAGGGCTTCTCGTAGTAGCTGTTGCGCTTCAGTTCCTTGGTGAGCCCTTCCTTTTCACACAGCTTCTTGAAACGGCGGAGCATCTGTTCGACGGATTCGTTCGACCTTGCCTTGACCTTAATCATGCCGCGAGTGCCTCATCTCCTGCACGAGTTCGATTTTTCCCATACCACTCTTTGTGGTCGCCTGTGGACCAGCACAAAGATACCCGGCCGGTTGATCCAGCGAGTAGCGTTACATTGTATCAGTCCCGGCGAATCGGGCAAGGGGGAATTTATGGGCGGCGAAGATCAGGGGGCGGACCCCGTCCCACCCTACGGGGACGCCAGCCAGGTTTCCGTCTGGACACCTTGCGGGAGCAGGTCGACGGTGATCATGCCGTGGGTGTGGGTATCAACCATATACATATTCACTGCAATGGTTTGCGTATTTGTGGATGTCTGTGCGGCATTCGTGGAGTCGGGCAGGCGGGCCGGGTCGCCGGTCGAGGCGATCGCCACCTGCGGTGCGACCGCTTCGACAAAAGCCGGATCGAGCGTGGTTTCGTTGCCGTGGTGGGGCAGCACGAGCACGTCGGCCCTTATCGCATCCGGCCATCCGGTCATCAGGGCCGACTGTGGGGTTCGCTCGATATCACCCGTCAACAGGATCTTCTTGCCGCCAAAGGAGATACGTACAACCAGCGACGCATCGTTGGTCTTGGTGCCGGCGTCGGCGTTCGCGGATGAGGGAGGCCAGAGCACATCCGCGGTTATAGGACCAAGCCCGGGGATGCGGTCGCCGCCAGCCAGCACACCTACCGGCACGTCCAGCTGTCGCAGGTCGCCCAGCAGCTTGCCGGGCAGACCGCCGGCATCGGCCGCCGCCAGGAACTGCCGCGGCACGTACACCTGCCCGACCGTCATCGCCTGTGCCACGTCCACCACCCCGTTGTAGTGGTCCAGGTTCGCGTGGCTCAGCACGAGCGCGTCGAGCCGGCGGATGCCCATCGCCCGCAGCGCGGGTACGATCAGCGCCTCGCCGGGCCGGCTGCGACTGAGGCTGCCGCAGTCGTACAGCAGGTTTCGGCCGCCGGGTCCGCGGACCAGCACGGCCATGCCGTTACCGACCGCCAGGGCGTGCAGCCGCAGGCCCTCGGGTGCAGGGGCCGGGCGGACCGCCCATGCGTACGTGGCCAGCAGGGCGGCTGCAACCACTCCGATCACCGCCGGGCGGATCGGGCGGTAGATCGCGGGAATTGGCTCCTCGATGACCGGGATCAGGCCGCCCCCGTCCGACAGGGCGGGCGGGGCGCCGTCCGCGGCCGACGGCAGCCGACGACGGTGCGGCACGGGCGAGGCCTCGGCCCAGCGTCGCCGACTGACAACGGCCCAGGCGATCAGCAGCACGTAGACCGCCTGTCATCGCCGTTC
>JAWLBS010000230.1:0-8561 GCA_041687575.1 Phycisphaerae bacterium
CGATCATGGGCTGGCTCAGCGGCGACGCCGAGGGCATCACGCTCAGCCGCCGGCTGGGCCTGTTCAATGTCACCTGGTCCAGCAGCGTGATCGTCAGTCCGCTGATCGCGAGCTACCTGCTCAAGATGAACCTCGAGCTGCCGTTCTGGGTGATGGCGGGCATCATGGCGGCCGGGTGTCTGAACGTCCTGCTGATCGCCTACACCGTCGCCGGCCGGCACGGCACGGGGGCCAGCCCCGAGCCCATCGCCGCCACCGGCGAGGAGCCGGCGGCCGCGCCGGCGGCCGAAGCCATCGCAATGAGCCCCTTCAAGGCCCGGTACATCCGCTACCTGGCGTGGACGGCGGCGGTCGTCGGCTACACCGCCTTCGGTCTGTACCGCTACCAGATGCCGCACCTGGCGACGGTCATCCAGATGGACGAGTTCGTCTTCGGCTGGGTCATGACGGTCCTGTCGGCCTCGCTGACGCTGGCGTTTTTCCTGACGGCGCGGTGGACCGGCTGGCACGGGCGGACCCGCTGGATCTTTCTGCCCCAGGCGGCGCTGGTGGTCGTCTCGCTGCTGCTCACGTTCACGCACAGCGCCTGGCTGATGGCGCCGTTGATGATCGCGGCGGGCCTCTCGGCCGGGATGTTGTACACCAACAGCATCTTCTACGGCTCGACGGGGGCCCCGCCGGCAGTACGGACGCGGCGGATGGCGATCCACGAGATCTGCCTGAACGTCGGGCTGATCCTGGGCGGCTACTTCGGCAACCTCATGAGCGAGGCCCTGGGCCCGAGCCAAGTCTATCCGTACCTGGCTGGTGCGATCGCACTGGTCGCTCTGGTTCAGGCGGTGGGGTGGAACCTGCTGCAGTCACGGGCGAGGCGGGCGGGCGGGTTCGCCTTGCGCGCCAACGCGTTGCGCTGACACCTGCTTTTCCGCTGGATATCTTCCCACCAGGTCCTTCCATGATTGGTTTTCATGGAGGCCGCGACAAGCAATGCGATCATGGTACCCGGCGTCTACCGCTCCCTCCCGGTCGCGGCTCGTTGGTGCGGGTTTGCCGCGCCCTCACGGTCGCGGCTCGTTTGTGCGGGGTCGGGGGTGCAATCCGGAGGGGAGACGCCTATAAATTAGATCAGGGAACACTTCGGAGGCAAGCATGACGGTCGAAACAGCCACACGGTCCAGCATGTACTGCCGACGGTGCCGACAGGACCTGGCAGGCCTGTCGGAGCATCGCTGCTCGACGTGCGGCGCCCGCTTCAACCCTAACAATGCCAGGACGTACCGCCGGCTGCCGCGAAGACGCGTGGGCGCGGTGGAAATCATCTCGCTGCTGCTGGTGCTGCTGGGTGCGGCGGGATGGCTCCACTATTCGGGTTGGCTGACGGCCCTTTTCGGCCCGTGACCTCACGCGAAGAACAACTGCTGGATTGCCTCGACGATATGCCCCATGTGCCGCGTCATCAGCCACATCGGCACGATCATCAGGCCGGAGCCGACCAGGACCAGGCACAGGCCGGCGGCGCCGGGCAGCAACTGATAGCTGCCCAGGACCCCTTCCACCTCGCCGATCAAAGCGTCTATGTCGACCTCGCGCGGGTCCTGTGCGTCGGTATGGATCTGGACGTTGACCGCGTTGAGCAGGGCGAGGCCGCCGATCTCGATCCGCACGCGGCGGTCGGGCACCTCGAAGGTCCGCGGATCATCGCTTTGCTGCCAGTCCCAGCCCAGCCGCTCGAGCGCTGCATGGACGGCCTGGCCGGCACGGTCGGCGTCGGTGTTGTAGATGACCCACTGCTTCCAGGGATGCGGCAGGACCACCCGAAGGGCAAGGCCGCCCGCCAGCAGCAGGAGCAGGATGGCCTGTGGCCCCAACAGCGAGTAGAGGGATCCGATCGGCCAGAACAGGGCCGGGGCGAAGATGCCGGTCAGGACGATGAAGTCCCAGCGGCCGCTGACCAGGCGGGGGCGGGCCTGGCTGTTGATGACCCCCAGGACGAGGAAATAGGTCGCAATCGGGGCGATTATCCCGATCACCTTCAGCGCCCAGATGGTACTGCTGATGTCCATCACGCCCAGTCCCGTCAGCCGCCCGGGAAGGCCGGGCTGCCATCAAGCGGATCCGGCCGCTCCGGCCGGGATCATTCGTCGAGGTCGGGGCCCTCATTGCCGGATGGGGATTCCTCTTGCCCGACCTCATTCACATCGGCACCCATGGCGGCTACTTTACGGTACCCCAGGTAGCGGACGACTTCCAGCACCTCGGTCCAGGTGGGAAACGGTTTGCTGTTGAGGCGTTTATACTCCTCGATGGCCATGACGAACTCGAACTGCTCGTCGTTGAGTTCACCCTCCTCGGCCGATCGGCGCCAGTCGCTGCGGCGTCGTCCCGGGCCGCGGCGGCGCTCCAGGCCGCTTCGGCGATCGATGACGGACCGGCGGCGGTCGGGGCCGCCCCGTCGTTCCTGCGTAGGCTGCTCAGGCTGCTCGCCGGATGGCGGCTGTGGCTTGGTCATTCGGGCTGCTCCACGACGAGGTCATTGAAGGCGAGGCTGGAAAAAGGGTCCTTAGAACAGGTCCTCTTCCTCTTCCCCTTCTTCCACGTAGATGTCCTCGTCGGCTTCCTCTTCCTCGTCGACGTCGAGGTCATCGAACTCTTCTTCGAGTTCCTCTTCGTCCTCTTCCCACTCTTCCTCGTCCTCGAAGACGTCCTCGTCTTCGTCCGCCTCGCGAGCGAGCACGGGAACCACCACGTTCAAGTCGCCGTGCTGCTGTTCGGGCTGCCAGAGAAGTTCCATCGTTTCCATGATCACGGTCCCTTCGCGAAATGCCGGGCCCAATAAGTCTGCCCGGCCCTGACCCAACCAAACGGTGCTGGTGCCATGCCTGCACGCCAGCCGTGGCAACCGCCATGTACCCCCGGGACCAACCATCCGCAAACCCCGGGGAAAGGCCGGAATCGACCGATTCGCCGGTCTCGCCGGCCCCTTTTTCCTCAAAGGCCAAAGAAGTCTAACCAGATCCGTCCCGCGGTCAAGCACGTTTTCACGGGTCATTGCAGCCGGCTGCCAAAGATGCCCGGCCCATGATTTCTTCGGCATTATCGGCTGGATCAACCGGTTTCTGAAGCCGACAGCCTGCTTGACCCCGCCTTGGCCTGGCCTATCATGCAGGCCAGATGCGGCGGCGGCCGCGGCCGGGGCCCTGCACTTGGCGGTCGATCCCGGCAGAGTTGGCGACCAAGATGATAAAAACTCACGGCAAGGACCCGGCGGAATGAAAACCATCAACGCCCTCGTCGGTGCGATCGGTACGGCCCTGCTTCTTTCGGCACTGCCCCTGACAGCCGGGTGCCAGGGGTCCGCCCCCAGGGTGGCTCCGGATCGTGTGCGCGTGCAGCTCGAGGACGACGACGGCTACCGGCAGTTCTGGCAGCATGCGGTAAAGTCTGTCCGAGACTTCGGTTACGACCTCGACCGGGTCGACCCGGCTGCCGGGGTGATCACGACTCATCGCCTGACGAGCAAGCAGTGGTTCGAATTCTGGCGGACCGATACGGTCGGGGCCGAACAGGTGCTCGAGTCGAGCCTGCACACCATCTGGCGGCGAGTGCGGGTGGAGGTCCGCCCGGGCGATGGCCCGGACCAGTACCTCGTCGATGCGACGGTCGAGGTCCAGCGGGAGAGCGTGCCCGAGCGGCAGTTCACCACCTCGGCGACCGCCGCAGAGGCCTTTGACGATTCGCTGCCGACGGTGGGCGAGCCGGGCGCCGGGATCGAAGGCGACAGATACGCGGTCGACCTGGGACGCGACCCGACGCTGGAAGCGGCGATCCTCGAGCGGATCGCCCGGTATCCGGGGGCGACGGCCGTGCCGCGCGAGCAGAACGAAGAGGCGACGGCAGCGAATCAGCCCGCGTAAAATAAGGGCCCCCTCGCTCACGCTTCGGACCCCTTCCCATAAGTTGTCATCCTGAGCAACGCGAAGGGTCTCTGGCTCTCGGTGCGTTCTCCGCTGCCGTTCGACACCCGAACCCCGGTTTCCGCTCACTGCAGGCTGACCGGGTCGACGTCGAGCATCAGGCGGTCCACCTTTACGTCCAGGGCCTTGCTGACGCGCATCCGGTCGAGCAGGGCCTGCATCGCCCTGGCTGTTCGCGCCCGCAGCAGCAGGTCGTAGCGGTAGCGGTCGCGGACCCTTTCGATCGGGCTGGGTTGCGGGCCGATCATGTCGGCTGGGGCGGACAGGTCCGCCAGCAGCCCGTGAATCCGCCGGGCGAGCTCCTCCGCCTGCTCGCGGACGCGGCCGAGTTTGCGGTCTTCCAGCAGAATCCGCGCCAGCCGCCAGTACGGGGGAAACCGCATCTTCTTTCGCCCCCCGAGCTCCGACTGGGCGAACTGTTCGTAGTCATGATGCAGCGCCGCCTTGATGGCCGTTAAGTCCGAGGCGAACGTCTGGACCACGGCGCTGCCTGGGCGGTCGCCCCGTCCCGCACGACCTGCCACCTGGGTGACCAGCTGGAACGTCCGCTCGGCCGCCCGGAAGTCCGGCATGCTCAGCGATGTGTCGGCGCTGACCACGCCCACGAACGAGACGAATGGGAAATCGAGCCCCTTGGCGACCATCTGCGTACCGATCATCACGTCGAGCCGGCCGGCCTCGAACTCGCTCAATAGCGTCCCGAACTCGGCGGCCTTGTTCATCACGTCGCTATCGACCCGCGCGACGCGGGCCTGGGGGAACTTCTCGCGGATCTCCGCCTCGACCCGCTGGGTGCCCATGCCGAAGCGGACCAGCGTGTGCCCGCAGCCCGGCGCCGGACAGCGGGTCGGCACGGGAAAGCGGCTGTTGCAGTAGTGGCAGACCGCCATCTGGCTGCCCTGGTGAAACACCATGTTGACCTTGCAGCGGGGGCAGACCACCCGCCGGCTGCAGCTGGGGCAGAATACGTAGCTCGCGTAGCCGCGGCGGTTGAGCAGCAGAACCGCCTGCTCGCCACGGGCCAGCGCCTCGCCGAGCATCTGCTCCATCAGCCGGCTGAGCATGTGGATCCCGGCTCGCTGGCGGTGCTCTTCGCGCATGTCGACCACGTGGACCGCGGGCAGGGGCAGGCCCTTGACCCGCTGCGGCAGGCGGACCAGGTCGTAGTGGGGCATCTGGTGGCTGTTGAGCCACGTCTCGAGCGAGGGGGTCGCAGAGCCCAGGATCACCGGCACGCCCAGCAGCTGGGCCCGCTTGATCGCCACGTCGCGGCTGTGGAAGCGGGGGGCGCTCATGTTCTTGAAGGAACCCTCCTGCTCCTCGTCGATGACGATCAGCCCGAGGTCCGGACAGGGGGCGAAGACGGTCGAGCGGGTGCCGACGACCACCTGCGCCCGTCCCTGCTCGATGAGTTGCCAGGCGTGGGCCCGCTGGCGGTCGGTCAGGCCGCTGTGCAGGCCGAGAAGGTTGGGCAGCCGACCCGCCAGCCGCGCTACGGTCTGGGTGGTCAGGCCGATCTCGGGCACTAGCAGCATGGCCTGTTTGCCCATCGCCAGGCAGTCGCGGATCGCGCGGATGTAGACCTCGGTCTTGCCGCTGCCGGTCACGCCGTACAGGAGCATCACGCGGAAGACGCCCGCCTCAACGGCCGCCTTGGCGCGCTGGTAGGCCTTCTCCTGATCCTCGTTGAGCGACCAGGTCGGGTCGGTCGCCTCGGCCGGGGAGAGCAGACAGGCCTCCGCCCGCTCGTCGGGGCGGTCGCACAGGGCGACCAGTCCCTTTTTCTCCAGCGTCTTGAGCGGCGCCTGGGTGCAGGCGGCCAGGGCGATCAGCGCGGCGGCCGGCATCGCCTCGGGGGCGACCGGGACGAGGATCTGGGCGAGACGCCGCTGCGGCGGGGTCAGCCCCGTGACCGTGTCCAGGTCGGCGGGACCGGTCCAGGCGGCGGCGCGGACGGTGGGCGGGCTGGTTGCCGCCTTGACCCCGGCCGGCACCATCGCCTCGAGGGTCATGCCCAGAGGGCCCGCGTAGTAGCGGGCGATCCACTCGCCGAGTGCGAGCATGTGACAGCCGAGCAGGGGCTGCGGGTCGATCTGTTCGGCGATCGGCTTGAGGGTCGATTTCCAGCCGGTTGCGCTGATCCGCACGCAGTAGCCGGTCGCCAGCCGGTCGCTGCGTCCCAGGGGGACCTTCACGCGGCATCCGGGTTGGAGCGTGCGGGCCATTGGCTCGGGCACGGTATACGAGTACACTCGGTCGACGCGCTGCAGCAGGGCGACCGAGGCGACGGGCGCATCGGCCTGCGGCCCGGCCGGCGCAGCGGACGCACCCGGCGCCGCGGGCGACGGTGCCGCGGGCTCGTGACCGAAAAGATGGAGATCAGGCTGACTCCGCTCGGGCATAGGCATTGAATCACTAAACGGGCAACGGGTTCAAAAGATCCCGCGGGCCTGCGCCAGCTGCCCGCGGATCGGTTGTCACAGGGTAACTGCGATGGCCGGAAATGACAAAAGCACGCGCTCGGATCGCACACAGCGACGGATCGTCCGCTACGGCGGGCGGGTCCAGGGCGTGGGCTTTCGCTATACGGCGACGCGGGTTGCCGAGCACTATGACGTGACAGGCTATGTCAAGAACCTGCCCGGCGGGCAGGTCGAGGTCGTGGTCGAGGGCCCACGCGGCCAGATCGATGACTTCCTGGCCGCTTTGGAGCGCGAGATGGGGCGGCACATCCGCGACGTCCAGAGTCACGAAGGCTTTTCTACCGGCGAATGGTCGGATTTCCATGTGGAGCATTACTGACCATCGCGATGTCCTACCAGAGTAGCAGAGGTTCCTTTGATGAAACGCAGTGCAACCCTCGTGGCGATGTTCTGTTCTGCCATGGTGACGTTCGGGCACGCGCAGGCCGCGTCTGAGACGGCCGGACCGGCGGCCGACCCGCTGCAGGCGACGATGCAGCACGTCCTGCGTGCGGTGGACAGTGCCGAAGCGGCGGTGCCGAAGATGCAAGCGGCGGCGGAGGCGGCGGCGAAAGTCTGGATCGGCGGGGCGGACCTGTTCGCCGGCGGCGACGCCTCGCTGACGGACGAGGCGTTCTACCGCGCCGGGGGGCTGGTGGGCCTGCGACGGATCGCGGGGTTCAAGCAGAGCCTCAACGGCCACACCGTCCGCTGGGCGGACGTGCCGGAGGAGTCGGTGGTGCTCTACGGGCTCTACCGCAACGCCGACCCGAGCCTGGTGCTGTTCGACGAGCTGCCGCACCTGGCGTGGGAGAAGGACACGGTCGTGCTGTTTGCCTCCAGCCGGTGGCGGGTGACGCAGAAGGTGACGAAGTTCCTGCAGGCGCGGTTGCCGGCGGGCAAGTTCTTCTTCATCGACACCGATCTGCCGGCCGACACGCGGCTTCGCACGGCGGGCGGGGCGGTCTACGGGGATTTCGCCCCGATGGCGACGGCGGCGCACCTGTGGGCGTTCACCGCGGAGCTGGTCTCGGCGTGCACGCGGCAGGGCAGGATGCCGACGATGTACCCTTCGGGTGCGATCCCGAAGTACCAGGCATGGGAAAAGAAGTACGAGAACACGCGGTTCCACGACGATTTCGTGGTCGAACCGATCGCACCGACGGTCCTGGCCAGGGAGTTCCTGCAGATCGTCCGCAAGCAGGTCGAGGCATGCGCCGGGTCGGCCCCGCAGCTCAAGGCAGCCGCGCGGCTGCTGGCCGAGGTCCCACCTGAAAAGACCGTTTACCTGATGGTGGAATCGCACCTGATGGCGTCGGAGGCGGCGATTCCCGCGGAGCTCTCCAACTGGCTGCTGGTCCAGCGGAGCTGGCGGTGGAATCGTGCGGACCGGTCGGTCGAGCCGGGCGATGCGGTGGTGTGGCTGGGGTATCTCGACTGGCCGGGGTTCCGGCCGGACCGGGCACCCCGCAAGGACAACCCGCTGGTCGGCATTACGGTCTGGGGGCCGGGGCAGAAGGTCGAGAAGGAGCCGCTGGTAACGCCGGCGGATTCGGACCCGGCCGCGCAGATCCGCGATGCGGCTGATGCGGTCGTTCGCGCCGTCCGGGCGGTCGCCGCCACGCCGGTGGCCGGCCCGACGACGCTGCCGGCCGGGCAGGTTTGGGTGCCCGCGCCGTGGGCGTATCCCGACGCGGCGGTGGAGATTCCCGGGTATCCGCTTCCGATCTGCCCGACCAGCGGGATCGTGCAGGGGACGCTCTTGTGGGGGTTGATCGGTGAGGTCGTGCAGGAGGTGGACAAGGCGGGACGGGTGGTCTCAAATGAGGTGGAGCGGTAGGTTTCGTAGGGTGGGCTATTGCCCACCGGATCCTTTGTGCGATGGCCACAGTGTTGTCATCCTGAGCAACGCGCAGGATCTCTGGCAAGCGGGACATGCTCCGCTCGCGTTTTGTGTGCTCCAGTTGTCATCCTGAACGCAGTGAAGGATCTCTGGCAAGCGGGGCGATAAACCATGGGCACGCTTTCCAATAGAGATTCTTCGCTGCGCTCAGAATGACAGCATTGGCGGGCGCAGCCCGCCCTACATGCGCTCAGAATGACGGCTTCGGGTGGTGATTACAGA
>JAWLBS010000231.1:0-8504 GCA_041687575.1 Phycisphaerae bacterium
CTCGCCCGCCCGGGATGAGGCGACCTGACTCCCGCCGCAACCGGTGGCGACGGCCTTGGCGCAGCACGTGAATATTGACGCAACGATTTGCGGGGCCGCGGCCGACCGGTCCGCCGCGGGACCGCAGCCCCCCCAATCCTCATTGCCGGTTGAGCACCCCTATGCCGGTCGTGTTCAGAGAGACCGGGACGTTGCCGGCGACTGTCAGCTGCGTCGCGCTATCCCAGTCGAGCGTGTCCTGGCTCACCAGGACGGCGACCAGCTCGTAGGTGCCTGACAGCTGGCCGGTGGTCTCGCCGGTGACCTGGACGTCCAGATCCAGGACGATGCTGAACCTGTCCTGCTCGCGCGAAACGCTGACCACTGTCGCGGTGGCCGTGGTGGTGGTCGTGCCACCGGTGTTGGGATTGACGGTCGAGAACGTCTCGACGGCGATATCCCCGACATTCGCCAGGTCCCCTGTCGGCAGCAGCAGAGATCCGCCTGTGCCGATCCACAGGTCGAGCACGTTCGGCGTGCCGGTCTGGTCGAAGATCACGGTCCGAACCTCGGTCACCTCGACGCCCCCCGACCCGTTCGACTCGGGCCCGCCCGCCTCCAGCGTGGTGACGTAGACAACGTCGCCCGCCCACGTGCCGGCGATGTCCCCGCCCGGGCCGGCGGGCGGCGGGCAGCCGCCCAGCGTCCCGACAACCAGGGCCGATGTGGCGATGATGGTGGCGTAAACTCCCCTTCTGGTCGAAATATTCATGCGCATTTCCCCCGATTGGCGAGCCCGGCGACCGGGCGAGCGGGCCCGGCTGACCAGTCGCCTTTCTATACGATATGTCGCGCATGGCCTCCGGGAAAGGGGGAGTTCGCGGATCGGGTGTCGGGTTTCGGGTTTCGGGCGTCGGGGGACACAAGGGCCGGCCGACACCCGACACCCGACAGACCCGACGGCTGGCCGGCGGCGGTGGGGGATTTGCCTTTATCGGGGCGATTTGCATAATGCACACTCTTTGGCGGGTTTGAGCGATGGATTGCAGGAGGAATTGCCGTGGCGGTCCCTTATCATGAGCGTACACATTACTGCGGGCAGGTCCGCAAGCAGCAGGTCGGCCAGACCGTGATCGTCAACGGCTGGGTCCATTCGTGGCGCGACCACGGAGGCATGGTGTTCATCGACCTGCGCGACCGGACCGGGCTGCTGCAGCTCAAGTTCGACCCCCAGACCGACCCCGAGGCCCACAAGGTCGCCCGCTCGCTCCGCAGCGAATACGTCATCGCCATCCGCGGCGAGGTCGGGGCCCGGCCGGCGGAGATGGTCAACCCCAAGATCGCCACCGGCGAGGTCGAAGTCATCGCCCGCGAGATCGAGGTCCTGAGTCGGGCCGAGACCCCGCCATTCGAGGTCGATGACAGCGTCGAGGTCGGCGAGGACACCCGGCTGCGCTACCGGTTCCTGGACCTGCGCCGGCCGGTCATGCAGAAGTGTTTGATGACCCGCCACCGGATCGTGCAGATCATGCGGGAGTATTTCGACCGGCTGGACTTTGTCGACATCGAGACGCCGGTTCTGACCAAGAGCACCCCGGAAGGGGCGCGGGACTACCTGGTGCCGTCGCGGGTGATGCCGGGCAACTTCTTCGCCCTGCCGCAGAGTCCGCAGCTGTTCAAGCAGATCCTGATGATCTCGGGCTTCGACCGGTACTACCAGATCGTCAAGTGCTTCCGCGACGAGGACCTGCGGGCCGACCGCCAGCCGGAGTTCACCCAGCTCGACGTCGAGATGTCCTTCGTACAGCGCGAGAACGTCATGAAGGTCATCGAGGACCTGATCGAGATCATCATGAAGGAGATCGTCGGGGTCGACATCGAGCGGCCGATCCCGGTGCTGAGCTACGACGAGGTGATGCGGGACTACGGCGTCGACCGGCCGGACCTGCGCTACGGGATGAAGCTGCACGAGATGTGCGACCTGGCCGGCCAGACCGAGTTCAAGGTTTTCACCCAGACGCTGGCCAGCGGCGGGGTGGTCAAGGCGATCTGCTGTCCGGGCGCGGCCGAGATGAGCCGCAAGGACATCGATGCGCTGACGGCCGACCTGCAGCAGCAGGGGGCCGGCGGGCTGCCGAACTGCAAGGTAGCGGCCGAGGGCGATGCGGTCGTGCTGACGACGGGCATGGCGAAGTTCGTGCCGGCCGGCGTCGCCAACGCGATGATCGAGCGGCTGGGCGCAAGGCCCGGCGACATGATCTTCTTCGGGGCGGACAAGCCGGAGAAGGTCGCCAAGTATCTCGGCTGGCTGCGTGAGACGCTGGCCGAGCGGCGCGGCCTGATCCCCGAGGGCCAGTACAAGCTGTGCTGGGTGGTCGATTTCCCGATGTTCGAGTACGACAACGACGAGAAGCGGTACGTGGCGATGCACCACCCGTTCACCAGCCCGATGGACGGCGACATGGAGCGGCTGAGCAGCGAGCCCGCGGCGTGCCGCGCCAAGGCGTACGACATCGTCATGAACGGGATCGAGCTGGGCGGCGGGAGCATCCGTATTCACCGCACCGACGTGCAGTCGCAGGTCTTCCGGCTGCTGGGGATCTCGGACGAGGACGCGCGGATGCGGTTCGGCTTCCTGCTGGACGCGCTGAGCTACGGCACGCCGCCGCACGGCGGGATCGCCCTGGGCCTGGACCGGCTGGTGATGCTGCTGCTGGGCCGCGACAGCATCCGCGACGTGATCGCGTTCCCCAAGACGCAAAAGGCGATGGACGTGATGACCAGCGCCCCGAGCCCGGTGGACGACAAGCAGCTCAAGGAGCTGAACATCCGGACGGTGACGCCGGCGAAGTAAACGGCAGCCAAAGGCTTCGGGCGAAACGGCTTTCCGCAGATTTCGCGGATTTCCACAGATTAACGACAACGACAAGAAGTTATCCGCAGATTACGCAGATTACACAGATTAGAAACAACAACAACGGCAGTAGCCAGTAGCCAGTAGCCAGTAGCCGGTTGCCAGTCAACAGCAACGGCGGGTTGTCAGATGCCAGTGCAAGGCGAGCGGCACACGCAACACGGCGACAGCCTTTGGAGTGCGGCGCCGAAGACGCCGCTTTGCCTTTCACACGGGCCCCGATGCCGGTGATGCCCCGAATCCCAGGCAAACGCTGCAACCCCACTGGCGAGTGCTGCAGTTCGGCATCGCCCTGTCCTCTCTGCGGCTCCGGGGGGGGGCAATCTTAACTTTCGCCTCGGTTGGGCCGATAAACCGTAGTGGAGGCCCCCTGAGATGGCGAAGATGCCGCGGACATATCGGTACCTGGCGCAGTGCGACAATGGTGCGGCGGACGACGCGCTGGTCGGGGCGATCGGGCAGCTGGATGGGGCGTACCTGCGGTTTGCGGCCGAGGTACTGCTGGAGCGGGCGCGGCCGGACAGTCTGCCGGCCGTGGTGGACGTGTACCACCGGCTGGGGGAGGACCTGCGGGACCGGATCGTCGGGTCTGTCGCGGCGGTGGCGCCGGTGCTGCGAGGCTGTATCCGCAGCCACGAGCTGCAGACCCGCCTGAACTGCCTCGATATCGCCGGACGGATGGGGGCCGCATCCCTGGCGTACCTGTTCGAGCTGGGGCTGCTGGACAATACCCCCAAGGTGCGGGAGCTGTCGGCGGTGACGATGCGCCGCATGGCCGAGGGGCTGCTGGCGGAACATCCGCTGCTGGCAGATGATGCCGGGGGGCCGGCCGCGGAAGGGACCGCCGGCGGGCAGGGCGCGGGGCAGGCCGTGCGGTCGGGCGAGCCGATCGGGCGGCTGGCGCAGCGGCGGGAGCACCTGTTCGAGGCGCTGCTGGCGGCGGCACAGCGGTATGACAGCCATTTGCGGCCGGAAGTGGTCGAGGCGTGCATGTGGTTCGAGCCGTACCTGGGGCGGCGGCTGTGGGGGCTGCTGGAATCGAGCCGATCGAAATTGCCGCGGCTGCTGGCGGACATGGTGATCACCTCGGACGAGCCGGGGGCGGCGCGGTTTCTGCTGCAGGCGATGGCGGTGCCGCAGATGCGGCCCCGCGCGGTCAAGGCGCTGAGCGAGCGGCGCGACCCGCAGTGGTTCCGGGCGGTGCTGGCGGGGGTGAGGCTGTGGCACCCGTGGCCGAAGGTCCGGCGGGCGTGGGGGCACGTCAAGGACATTACATTCCTGTATACACTGGACGAGGCCGGCTGGACGGCGATGGGATTTGACGCGTCGCTGCCGATCCTGATCGCCTCAATCAGCCCGGGGCATGAGCGCAAGGGCATGCTCATGGAGCGGCTGCTGTCGGCGACGTCGTCGCCGGTGTGCCGGCGGCAGGTGCTCTTCGAGGCGGCCCGCGGGCCGGATTGGGGCGTGCCGCTGATGCAGCGGGTGCTGGCCGAATCGAACGACCCGAGCGAGGTGCGGATGGCGGCCTATGCGCTCTTCCAGGCCGGCACCGAGGGTCTGGCGGGCGACCTGGTGCGGCGGCTGCGGCGGCGCAACGACACGGCGGCTGACGGGCTGGTGGGCCTGGCGGCCGATTTGATCTTCTGGCGGCTGTGGACGCGGTTCGACACGATGCAGGAGGAGCGGCGGGTGGCGGCGCTGGCGGGGATCGTAGGGTTCGCCGATCACCTCAAGGACCGGTTGCGGGTGCACCTGGCGGGGGCGTCGACGAGCGGGCGGCTGCGGGCGGCGCGGATGGTGGGGCTGCTCAAGATGGTCGACGTGCTGTGGCGGGACATGCTGCTGACGGCGCGGGACCCCAGCCCGCGGGTGCGTTCGGCGGCAGTGCGGTTTTTGGCCCAGTCGCAGCGGCCGGACCTGCGGCAGCAGCTGATCGAGGCGCTGGACGACCGGGATGGGCGGGTGCAGGCCAACGCGATCGAGGCGATCGACGAGGCGGGCTGGCCGGACCGGCTGGAGCTGATCATCCCGAAGCTCCAGAGCGGCAACAGCCGCGTGCAGGCCAACGCCGCGCGGGCGCTGGCGCGGGCGGGCGACGAGAAGGCGGCGGAGATTCTGACGGCGATGCTGGACGACGGCCTGGCCGAGCGGCGGCTGACGGCGATCTGGACGATCCAGCGGATCGGTTCGGGGCCGTGGGTCGAGCGGCTGGCACGGATCGCCGAGGATGATCCGTCGGCGGCGGTGAGGCGCCGGGCAGCCGAGGTGTGCGAGCAGTTGCAGCCGGCCGAGACGCCGGCGGGGGAGTAGCGGATGAACCTGGCGATGCTGGCGATGGACCTGTCGCGGTGGGAAGGCGGTCTGTGGGATAGCACATCGCCGGCCGAGCAGCGGCGGCAGTTCGTGACGATCGTGCTGCTGGCGACGTCGCTGATCCTGCTGGTCTGGCTGGTCACACGGATCCAGGGGCGACTGGAGCGGCCGGAGGCAATGCATCGGCCGTGGCGATTGTTCACGGCGCTGCTGAAAGAGCACGGGCTTGGGCGTGGGGACCGGGTGCTTCTCTGCACGATCGCGTGGTGCCGGCGGCTCAAGCAGCCGACGGTACTGCTGCTGAGCCCGGCGCTGTTTACGCGGCATGCGACGGCGTGGCTGAGCGAGTCGCGGTTTGCCCCGCTGTGGCCGCAGGGCAAGGACCGGCTGGCGCGGATCGCGCGGATGGTGTTCGCGGAGGACGGCAGCAAGGGGACGCCGGAGGCGACGGATTCGTCGGCGCAGGGGACGGGTGCGACGGTACTGCGATCTCGCCCTGCATAGCCGTCGTTCGACGAAGCCGGACCTGTCACGGCGTAGCCGTCGCTTGGCGAAGACGGAAGCAGGGCCGTGCCCCAGTGAACAAGCCAGCGTGTTGCAGATCTCTCGATTGCCAAAAACTGCATAATCTTACCCGTTGCCGCTGTTGGGCGCGGCGTGGCCGCGATACCTCCCGCTTGTGAGGCCCTGCTGCGCGAGACCGCGGCGCCCGACAGAAGATCCTTACGCGTCCGCAGCGGCGGGAAAGATACCCTCGCTCACGTTTCGGGCTCGTTTGGGCGCGGGACAGGATGTGGGAACGGTACGTTCGGAGCAGGGTGGCGGGCGCAGCCCGCCCTACGGGTTGGGCTCGCCTGGGCGGGGCTGGTGCCTTGATCGGCGGCGGCAGCGCTGTTGGGCCTGGGGGGCGAGGGTCAGCAGGCTGCGGCGAAAGGTCTCCAGGTCGGCGGGGGCGCCGGGGCGGGGGACCAGCACATAGTCCAGGCCGGCGGGGATGTTGTGCTGTTCGAGACGGAAGGCCTCGCGCAGCAGGCGGCGGAGGCGGTTTCGTTTGACCGCATTGCCGTGGCGCCGGCCGACGACCAGGCCGACGCGGGGGTGGTCCAGGTCGTTGGCGGCGACCTGGATGACCAGGTGCGGATCGCTGACGGTGCAGCGGGCGGCGAACGCGCGGTTGAAGTCGGCCTTGCGGAGGATCCGCATGGTGCGGGGGAGGGTGAGGTTGTTGGCGGCTTCGGTCATGGCGCCTGCTGCGATTCCAATTTTCTGTCGGGCCCCGATGACGGTGACTTCCGGTTGCGATTAACGAACGGTTATGCAGCTCTGCAGCCCGTGCGGGAAATACAAAGCGGCGTCTGCGGCGCCGCACTCCATAATCGCGCAGCGGCGTTCAACCGGGGATTCGTGCCCGCACAGGATCTCGGCTTGAGTGAAAGCGGCGTCACAACCGCCGCACTCCGTAGTCGCCGCCGACGGTTCATTCCGATTTGCAGCCGGGATGCCGATGGCGGCTCGATTCAAGGCGGCGTCTGCGGCGCCGCACTCCATATTGCCGCCGGACGACTATTCACCTTGTCACCTTGTCACCGGGTCACCTTGTCACGCTTTCATGTTGTCACGTTGTCATATTGTCATGTTGTCATATTGTCATGTTGTCACACTCTCCCGCCCCTTCGACACCCGAGACCCGCCCCTACATCCTCTCCACCGTCTCGATGCCCAGCAGGTGCAGACCGAGCTTGATCGTGCGGGCGGTCAGGTCGCAGAGGCGCAGGCGGCTGATCTTGATCTCCTCGGCGTCGGCCTTGAGGACCGGGCACTCGCGGTAGAAGCCGCTGAAGGTCTGGGCCGTCTCGAACAGGTAACTCGTCAGCGTGCTGGGCGAGAGGTCCCGCGTGGCGACTTCCAGCACCTCGACGGCCTGGAGCAGCTTCTTCGCCAGGCGACGCTCGAATTCGTTGGTGATCAGGACCTTCGTATCCGCCGGCAGGGCGTCGTAGTCGATGCCGCCCTTGCGGCCGATCGAGCGGATCCGGGCATAGGCGTACATCATGTACGGGGCGGTGTTGCCCTCGAGGCTGAGCATCGTGTCCCAGTCGAAGCGGTAGTCGGTGGCGATGTTGTGGGAGAGCTGCGCATAGCGGATTGCGCCGAGGCCGACCGCCTCGGCGATCCGGCGGCGCTCCTCCTCGGGAAACTCGGCGCTGTTTTCGTCGACGACCTTTTGCGCGCGGGCAACGGCCTCGTCCAGCACGTCCTTGAGGCGGACGCTCTCGCCGCTTCGGGTCTTGAAGGGCCGGCCGTCCGGACCCAGGATCATGCCGAAGCCGGTGAAGTCGGTGCGGGCATTTTCCGGCAGCCAGCCGGCCTTGCCCGCCGCGGCGAACAGCATGTCGAAGTGCCGTCTCTGGCGGACATCGACGACGTAGACCAGCCAATCGGCGCGGTCGGCGGTGAGGCGCTGGCGGATCGTCGCCAGGTCGGTCGTATCGTAGCCGTAGCCGCCGTCGGACTTGCGGATGATCATCGGCTGGGGCTGCCCCTCGCGGCCGACGAACCCCTCGAGGAAGACGCAGATCGCCCCCTGGTCCTCGACGGCCAGGCCCCGCTCCAGGAGCTCCTCGACGACGCCGGGGAGCTTGTCGTTGTAGAAGCTCTCGCCGCGTTCCTCGGCGGTCACGCCGAGGCGACCGTAGAGCTCGCTGGCGTGCTCGCGCGAGGCGTGCATGAAGGCGTCCCACATCTTGAGTGCCCCCGGCTCGCCCTTCTGCAGGTCGACGACCGCCAGGCGCGCGGCGTCGGCGAAGGCCGGGTCGGCATCGAAGCGCTTCTTTGCCTGCTTGTAGAAGGTGTCGAGGTCGGCGATGTGGACGCTGTCACGGTTCGCGACGGCGTCCGGCTGCGTCTCGCGGAGGTACTGGATCAGCATTCCGAACTGCGTGCCCCAGTCGCCGACGTGGTTGATCCGCAGCACGTCGTGGCCGGCGAACTCGAGCGTGCGGGCGATGGTCTCGCCGATCACGGCTGGCGGCAGGTGCCCGATGTGCATTTCCTTGGCCATATTCGGGCTGGGGAAGTCGACGACGACGCGCCGGGGCTCTGCGGCCGGCTCGATGCCGAGTCGGTCATCGGCCTGGATCGCCTCCAGCGAAGCGGCGAGGAATTCGTCCTTCAGGCGCAGGTTGATAAAGCCCGGCCCGGCGATCTCGGGGGGCTGGACCATCTGCTCGGCGTCGAAGGCGTCGACGATCCGCTGGGCGACCTGGCGGGGCTGGCTCTTAAGCCGCTTGCCCAG
>JAWLBS010000232.1:0-8482 GCA_041687575.1 Phycisphaerae bacterium
CGGCAGCTCCGCCAGCTTCGCCTCGGGGATCAGGTCCACCTTGCCCAGCGTCTTGGCCAGCCAGGTCACCTTGCACATCGCTTCGAGCGTCTCCATCAGAATCCACGCGCCCTCCAGGCTGTCGCCCCAGGTCAGGGCGCCGTGGTTCTTCATCATGATCACCTGCGTCGAGCAGCACGCCTTGGAGATCTGATCGGCCAGCGCCTGCGTGCCGGGGGTCTCGTACTCCAGCAGCGGCACCCGCCCCAGAAAGACCATCCCCTCGGCCAGCATGTCGCTCGGCAGGCAGATGCCCGCCACCCCCAGCGCCGTCGCGTACGGCGGGTGGGCGTGGATGACCGCCTTGGCAGCCGGCTGGGCCTTGTAGATCGTCGTGTGCATCGGAAACTCGCTCGTCGGCCGCAAGGGGCCGTTGAGCAGCTTGCCGTCCATGTCGATCAGGGCGACCTGGTCGGGGGCGAGAAAGCCCTTGCTCACCTGCGTGGGCGTGCACAGGCAGTTCTTGCCCAGGCAAGCCGAGATATTCCCTTCGCTGCCGCCGATGTAGCCCCGCGCGTACAGCCGCTGACCGATCTGGCAGATCTGTTCCCGCAGATTCGGGCCCTGTTCGATAGCCATCCGTCACTTCCTGTCCGTAAATAGTGTTCGTCGTTGCCTCGGCCCGTCCGGGCCGCGTCCCGCAAACCAGCCATCTTATTCGGATCTGCTGAAAGCACAATTGGCGCAGCAGTCAGGGTTCGGTTATCTTATGGGCCCGCCGCTGCGGCCGGGTGAGGAGTGTCGACACCGTCGGCGTGTCAGTTCAGAGGGAGGCGAGGCTGCCATGGCAGGTCCGGATTACAACGAACAACTCGAACCGCTCCGCCAACGGATCGACGAACTCGACCGTCAGATCGTCGAACTGCTCAACCAGCGGGCCGAGGTCGTCGTGCAGGTCGGACGGATCAAAAACGCCGGCGGCGCCCCGATCTACGCCCCGGACCGCGAGAAGGCCATCCTCCAGAAGATCCGCAAGATCAACCGCGGCCCCCTGCCCGAAAAGACCCTCCTGGCGATCTGGCGGGAGATGATGAGCGGCTCGTTCGCCCTGGAAAAGCCGCTGCGGATCGCCTACCTCGGCCCCGACGGCAGTTTCAGCCATCTGGCCGCCGTCGGCAAGTTCGGCGCCAGCGTCGAGTACGAGACGGTCAACGACATCCGCGGCGTGTTCGAGGAGGTTGCCCGCGAGCACGTCGATTTCGGCGTCGTGCCGATCGAAAACAGCGTCGGCGGCGGCATCATCGACACCCTTGACGCCTTCGTCGAGAGCAACGCCAAAGTCTGCGCCGAAATCAACCTGGCGATCCATCACAACCTGCTGGCCAACTGCCGGGTCGAGGACATCCGCAAGGTCTATTCCAAGCCCGAAATCTTCACCCAGTGCCAGCGGTGGCTCACCCGAACGGGCCTGGCGGGCAAGACCATCGCCACCGCCAGCAGCTCCCGCGCCGCCGAGATGGCCACCCAGGAGCCTTATACCGCCGCCATCGGCAGTTACCTGGCGGGCGAGATCTACGGCCTGAAGATCGTCTGCGCCAACATCGAGGACAACCCCAACAACGTCACGCGGTTCTTTGTGATCGGGCGGCAGTGGCCCCGCCCCACCGGCGACGACAAGTCGGCGATTATGTTCACCACCCAGCACCGCAGCGGCGCCCTGGCAGATGTGCTGGACGTGTTCAAGGCGAGCGGTGTGAACCTGACGTTCATCACCTCCCGACCGAGCAAGCGGCGCAACTGGGAGTACTACTTCTTCGCCGACGCCGAAGGCCACGTCGACGACCCCGCCATGCAAGAGGCGATCCCCGCCGTCCGGGAGCACTGCCTGGAGCTGCACGTGCTGGGCTCGTTCCCGCGGGCGGTAACGGTGGATTGACCTCGCGCGTGGCGACTCTCTCGGGGGTCTGACCCCGGGTCCAGTGTGTCCAATCGGGTCAACGCCAACGCGTCGCGGGCGCTTCGGCACCTGATCGAGTTACCGGGGTCTGACCCCCTTGGGGCGGATGCGCCCGCGTCTTCCCAGGGGGTCAGACCCCCGGTGGATACTTCAGATATCAATGCCGCCAAGGGGGATGAAGCGGTGGTTTCGGGTGCGAACGTGCTGCAAGGGGTCAGACCCCCGGCGCGCACGCCGCCTGGCCTTGTTCCCCCGGGCGGTGACGGTGGACTGATTCTCAGCGCCGGCCGTGGTGCGAGTGGGTGGGTCCGTGGCCGCTCGACTCGGCCGAATCCGCGACCGCGGCGCGGGTCCGCTGGCGGCGCTGCCGTAGCGAGTACAGGACCGAGAGCACCACCGCCATGGCAGATAAGGGCAGTACGAAATATCGCATGGCGCTGGCAAAGGTCGAGGCCTGCGCCTTGTTCGTCGCCTCCAGGATCAGTAGTGTCACGTACGCCACGTAGTAGCCCAGCAGCAGCAGGCCCTCCCACCGCGAGACCCGCCCGCCCGTAAAGAAGATCGGCAGGCAGATCAGCGCCACCCCGGCCATGATCGGCACGTCGAACTGCAGGGCGGTCGCCGGGACGGGCAGCCCCTGCGGTGCGACGACCGCCGAGGCGCCCAGCACGCCCAGGATGTTGAAGATGCTGCTGCCGATGACGTTGGCGACGGCGATGTCGCGTTCGCCGCGGATGCTGGCGACGACAGAGGTGGTCGCCTCGGGCATCGAGGTGCCCAGCGCCACGATCGTCAGCCCGATCAGCAATTCGCTGGCGCCCAGCAGGCGGGCGATATCGCTGGCCCCGGCGACCAGCCAGCGGGCGCCGAAGACCAGCAGGACCAGCCCGACCACGATCATGACCAGCAGGATTGCCACCCGGCGCGGCCCGGTGAGCTCGATCTTGGCGGCATGGCCAAATAATTCGACCAGGTCCTCCGCCATTTCCTGATCGGTGGGACTTTTGCGGGCCACCCGCAGCAGGATCAGCGTGTAGGCGATCAGCCCGCCGACCATCAGCAGGCCTTCGATCCGGCTGATCTCTCCGTCGGCGGCGGCCAGCCAGGTCAGCCCGGACACGACGATCAGGACCGGCACGTCCAGCCGGATCAGCTGCGCCGAGGCGACCAGCGGGACGATCGCCGCCGCCAGGCCCAGCACGAGCAGGATGTTGAAGATATTGCTGCCGACGACGTTGCCCAGGGCAATGTCGGTCTGGCCGACCCAACTGCCGCTGACGCCGACGGCCAGTTCCGGCGCGCCGGTCCCGTACGAGACGACGGTCAGCCCGATGATCAGCGAGGGCACCCCCAGCGTGCGGGCCAGCCGGGACGCCCCGCGGATGAGCAGTTCCGCCCCAGCCACCATCACTACCAGCCCGAATGTCATCCACAATGCTGCGATCATTCGCCGTGCCTCACTACTTCACTTCTGTTCGCCGCCGGCGACTCGCCGGGAGACGCGTCCCACAGTGTTGTCAGACGGCCGCCCGACGTCAAATCGGTCCCCTCTTGTGCGCCACCCCGACCACGTGCGGCGAGACAACCGGCACGGGCAGGTGGAAACAGTCCATGTCGATGCGCTCGAAACCCGCCGCCCGCAGCGCCGCGGGGATGTCGCGGTCGGGCTCGCAGCCCGCGCCGATCACCCGCCAGGCCGGCTTGATCCACCCCTGGATCCGTCGCAGCCACGTGCCCCGCACCGCGCCGACGTGTTCGATGAACAGGAACCGCCCGCCCGGTGCAAGCACCCGGTGGATCTCGCCGAGCACCCCTTCCAGGTCGCTCACCGTACACAGCACCAGGGTGCTGATGACCGTGTCGACGCTGCCCGGGGCGAGCTCGATCTGCTCAGCCAGCCCGCTACGCAGGTCGACTTCGATGCCCAGCTCGGCTGCGCGGCGACGGAGGTAGCCGTGCATCCAGGGGTTCGGCTCGATGCCGATCCAGTGGATGCCCCGCGGGTAGTAGGGCAGGTTGGCTCCGGTCCCCGGCCCGATCTCCAGGACCGTGCCCGCCAGGTCCGCGAACAGGGCCTGCTTCTGCTCGACCAGCAGCGAGTCGTGCTTGCGGCCGGCCCGCTCCATGAACCAGGCGAACAGCCGGTTGCGCAGGCTCGGCGCCCGCAGCGGATTGTCTCGATCGTCCTGCGTGCCCATGTCCAAGCTTATACCGATTTTACTCACCACGTGCGCGTTTGGGTGTCCGTTGGGTGCCATGGCAGGGGCTGCTTGCCACGGCGTAGCCGTCGTTTGGCGAAGCCGGGTTCCGGCCATGGAATTCCCCGAATGCGCAGCATTTATCACTCCGTGACCACCACCCGAAGATGTCATTCTGAGCGCAGCGAAGAATCTCTATTGGACAGCGTACCCATGGTTTAGCGCCCCAGGCTGTCATTCTGAGCACAGCGAAGAATCTCTAATGGACAGCGTGCTCATGGTTTAGCGCCTCGCTTGGCAGAGATCTTCGCGTTGCTCAGGAAGACAGCTGCGGACGCACAAAACGCAAGCGGAGGATGCTCCGCTTGGCAGAGATCCTTCGCCTTGCTCAGGATGACGACGCGGAGCGCATCCACACCGGCGGACCTTTGCGATACCGGCCGCTGCGACTTGAAGCACCATCTCCCCCTGTGTAACGTGGGCTCCTGTCTCGAGGGAGGTACCATGAAAGACACTCGACAACCGCCGCGCCAACCGAATCTCCTGTTCATCTTCACCGACGAGCAGCGCTGCGACACCATGGGCTGCTACGGCAACGACTGGATCGAAACGCCCCACCTCAACCGCCTGGCCGACCGCAGCTTCGTCTTCGACCGGGCCTACGTCACCCAGACCGTCTGCACGCCCTCGCGATCGACTATCATGACCGGGCTCTACCCGCACACCAATGGCTGCGTGGCCAACAACGTGCCCCTGCGGCCCGAGACGCCGACGCTGGCCGAGATGATCGACCCGCGGTACGCCCGCGGCTACGTCGGCAAGTGGCACCTCGGCGACGAGGTCGTCCCGCAGCACGGGTTCGACCACTGGGTCTCGATCGAGGACAACTACCGCGAGTTCTACTCGCGGCCAGAGCACCTTGAGCGGCTCAGCGACTACCACCACTTCCTGGTCGAACGCGGCCTCACGCCAGACAAGGAGGATGGCGGCACGAAGGTCTTCTCGCGGGACCTCGCCGCCCGCCAGGCCGAACCCCTGACCAAGGCCGCCTTCGTCGGCCGCGAGGCGGAGCGGTTCATCCGCGAGCACCAGGGCCAGCCGTTCGCGTTGTACGTCAACTTCCTCGAACCGCATATGCCGTTCACCGGGCCGCTGGACGACCTGTACGACCCGCGGGCGATGCCGGTCGGGCCGACGTTCCGCCAGGCGCCGGGCGAGGACGCCTCGCTGCTGCACCGGCGGATGGCCGAGCATTTCCTCTCGCGCAAAAGGCTGTACGGCGTGGAGGCGACCGACGAGGCCGGCTGGCGGCGGATCCGGGCGCAGTACATGGCCCTGGTCACGATGGTCGACCGCGCGGTCGAGGGGATCCTGGCGGCGCTGGACCAGACCGGCGCCGCGGACAATACGATCGTCGTGTTCACCAGCGACCACGGCGACATGATGGGCGAGCACGCGATGTTCGCCAAGACGGTGCTCTACGAACAGGCCATGCGGGTGCCGCTGCTGATGCACGTGCCGTGGCTGTCTCGCGAAAAGCGGACCATCGGCGGCCCCGTCAGCCAGATCGACCTGGTGCCGACACTGCTGGACCTGATGGGCCAGCCCGCCCCCGGCCACCTGCAGGGCCGAAGCCGCACCGACGTGCTGGCCGGCGATGCTGTGCTCGACGACAATGACGTCATCGTCGAATGGAACGGCGCCGACAGCCGCGAGCCGTTCGCCAAGACCTGTCCGCAGGACGAACAG
Source organism: Phycisphaerae bacterium (assembly GCA_041687575.1). Classification (GTDB taxonomy): domain Bacteria; phylum Planctomycetota; class Phycisphaerae; order UBA1845; family JANYLN01; genus JANYLN01. The sequence goes on from JAWLBS010000232.1 coordinate 5,884, forward strand.
GAGATCCTGCTGGGCCCGTGGCGGTCGATCATCACCGCCGACGGCTGGAAGCTGAATCTCAGCGGCCTCGACCAGCCGGAGCTGTACGATCTGGCCGCCGACCCCGATGAGACCCGCAACCTGTTCGGTGAGCCCGGCCAGCAGTCGCGGATCGCGGACCTGACCGCCCGCATCCGCGCGTGGCAGGAGCAGACGGATGACCGGGTGAGCCGGCAACTGCCTTGAACCGCATCCCGCCCCCTTCGCGGCTTACGACTCGATGCGCACCCCGGTTATCCGGCGATCGCCACCCGCATCCCCGGCTCGTCCGCCTCGGCCGAGTCCCGCGCCGCGACGGCTACGCGGACGGCGGCCAAGGCCTCGGCCGGGGTGATCCGCAGCGGCTCGCCCCGCAGCGCCTCGAGGAAACTGCGCAGCTCGAACGTCAGCCCGATCGCCCAGTCGTTGTTGGACTGGATCTTGTGGATGCCCGGCTCGTATTCCAGCACCGGCACCTGGTTGTTCAGGTGGATGTCGCCGCTGTTTTTTTCCAGCACGATGGTCCCCTTCTCGAAGCTGAGCATCGCCTCGTCATAGGGCAACCCCTTGGAATGCGTCGCCAGCGAGTAGCAGGTCTCGCCGATCGCCCCGCCCGCCAGCTCGTACACGATCAGGCAGTGGTCCTGCGTGCCCGCCTCGCGGTACAACGGGCGGATCGTCCGGCCGTACGCGCGGACCGCCTCGATCGGCCCGGCCCACCACGCCACCAGGTCGGTGTGGTGGACGGCCGCACCGAGAAAGACCCCACCCTCGGTCGGGCTGGCGGTCCACGTTCGCGTCGACAGATCCGGGAAGTGCTCGGCGTGGTAGCGGACCTGGAACAGCCGGCCCAGCTGCCCGCTGTCGATGATCCGCTTGATCAGCACGTTGGCCGGGTAGAACCGCAGCACGTGCCCGACCTGCAGCACCCGCCCGGTCCGCCGGGCGGCCTCGGCCATCGCCTCGCCGGCGGCCAGGTCCAGCGAGATCGGTTTTTCGATCATCACGTGCTTGCCCGCCTCCATCGCCCGCACGGCGTAGTCCTGGTGTGCCGCGTGGGGGATCGCCAGGATGACCGCGTCGATGTCGCCGGCGAGTGCCTCGTCGAAATCGCCCCCGGCTGCGACGTTGCGATATCGCCCGGCCAGGGACCGGGCGCAGTCGAGGTTCGTGTCGATCACCCGGACGAGCTGGCAGTCGGGATGGTCGTGGACGTTGCGGGCGTGCTGGTTGCCCATCACCCCGCAGCCGACGACGGCAAAGCGTGTTCTGGCCATTCTCGCAAGACCTCCTCCGCCGCCCCGGCCGGCCCGGGGTTTGCGGACGAAACCCCGTCCGCCCCAGCCGGCAAGAACCACGGGCAGCCTATTGAAGGTATGTCCGCCGCGGCGGGATGGCAAATCGGGAGCCGTTGTTGTTTGCGGCTTGAGCGAGGGGCCGCTGAGGAGATGAAACCCGGCATTCGCGATGGAAGCCGCTGGCGTACCACGGTACGATTTCGATATGAAGACAGTACGATGCATCTATTGGCAGGACGGGGACGTGTGGCTCGGCCACGTCGAGGAGTTCCCGGACTACGTGACACAGGGCCAGACTCTGGAAGATCTCCAGGAGAACCTCAAGGACCTGTACCAGCAGCTGACGGCAGGGATATCGCCCGGTGAAAGGCTTCAGGTTATCGCCTACGATGACCGGATCGAACTGATCCCGATCCGGCCGACCAAACAGTTGCGAGGATTCCTCGAAGGTCTGGATACCACCGTCGGTCGCGAGGACGATCGAGTATAAGCGCCCCCTGCAGATTTCTGCAGGCGACCACCATCCCCCGCTGTCATCCTGAACGAAGTGAAGGATCTCTGCGTCTTGGTGCTTTCTCCGCTTGCGTTCTGTTCCCCCTGAAATCCGCGCCGCATGCCCGGCCACCGTTGCCGGCGGCCGGGCATCGGGCGAACTCGGTCTTCTAGACCGCCGCGCCGGTGCTGACGGCGGCCTTGATCTTCTCGGCCATGTGGGTCTTCTCCCAGGTGAACGCGGGCATCTCGCGGCCGAAGTGGCCGTTGCGGGCGGTTTCCCGGTAGATCGGCCTCAAGAGGTCCAGGTGCTTGATGATCCCGCCGGGCGTCAGCGGGAAGACCTCGCGGACCGCCTTTTCCAGCTCCGCGTCGTCGACCTTCCCGGTGCCCATCGTGTCGACCAGCACGCTGACCGGCTCGACCACGCCGATCGCGTACGCCAGCTGCACCTCGCACTGCTCGGCCAGGTCCGCCGCGACGATGTTCTTGGCGACGTGACGGGCCATGTAGCACGCGCTGCGGTCGACCTTGCTCGGGTCCTTGCCCGAGAAGGCCCCGCCGCCGTGCCGGCCGCGGCCGCCGTAGGTGTCCACGATGATCTTGCGACCGGTCAGGCCGGTGTCGCCATGCGGGCCGCCGATCAGGAACCGCCCCGTCGGGTTGATCAGGAACTTGATGTTGTCGTTCCAGAGCTCCGGGCACTCGGCCATGACGACCGGGCGGATGACCTTCTCGATGAACTCGCACTGGGCCTTTTCGCTGACGCGGTTGGTCTTGGGGTCGACGGC
>JAWLBS010000233.1:0-8477 GCA_041687575.1 Phycisphaerae bacterium
GTCGGCGATCTCGACCAGGTCCTCGATCTGGCCCATCTCGGCGACCTCGTCCCAGTAGAACACATCCGCCATCAGGTGGGCGGGCATCTGCTCGTTGGGCGATGCCAGCACCAGGGACAGCCGGTCGTAGTCGATCCGGTCCGGCGCGACCGGCATAACCTTCTCGGCCACGAAAAACTCCTCGTACTTTTTGAGGAACCGGTACAGGACCTTGGGATCGACGTGTTCGAGCAGCTGCGGCGATGAGACACGGTGCGGCGTGAAGTTGCTGGCCATCTGAGCCTCCATTCCCCGGCCCCTGGCCGGCAACATGGTAGTCGGTTGCGGCAAATGCCGTTCCCTGACCCTTGCCGCCAACAGAGGCGATCTGCAAAGCTCATGCCATGAGACTCTGTCTAGCGCAATACCTTGTGGGCTTGGATGTTACACCTCACTCTATACCCAACGCTACTGCCGCACGGCTGCCGACGGGAGAATGAACCTGCCGAATTGACCGCCGGGGCGGGCAAGCCTTTCGGCGCGGAAATTCCACTTCACCCGAAAAGGATTCGCGCTTCGTGCAAATGTAGAGCTACAGGCGACCCTTTCGGCACCCACGCCAGAACGCGCAAGACTCGAGGAACACACAGACATGGAATTTGATGCCGCCGAAGCTGTCATTGAGCCCAGTCGCGGTGTTGTCCTGCTGACCGCCGACGAGGTGGCGGCGATGCTGAAATGCTCGGCTCGGACGGTCTACCGCCTGGCCGACGCCGGACGGATACCGCCGCCGTGCCGCCTGGGCGGGCTGGTTCGGTGGAATGCCCTGACATTCGAAGCATGGATCGGCCAAGGGTGTCCCGATTGCCGCAAGTCATTGCGAAGCTGAGACTTTCTCCACTTCTGCCTTGCACTTTTGCGCGTTCGACGGCCCTGTGTCCAAGGGAATCGCTAATCCAAGGACACGAGGACAGGCATGGCCACCATCTACAGGAAAAAGTACCCGATTCCCATGCCGCCGGGCGCGGAGATCATCACGCGCCGTGGCCAGAAGCTCGCCCGCTGGCAGAGCGGCAAGGGACAGGTTCGCACCGCCGAGGTGCTGGACGACCAGCACGTGCAGTTCGTCTCGGACTGCTGGTACGTCCGCTACCGCGACGCCGACGGCGTCATGCGGCGGCAGACCACCGGCTGCCGGGACAAGCAGGCGGCCGAAAAGTTCCTTGCGGACATTCTCGCCGGCGTGGACAAGGTCAAGGCCGGCGTGATGAGCGCCGAGGAGATGGCCGCCGGCGACCGCGTCGAGGAGCCCATCGGCCGGCACGTCGATGACTACCTCGCGCAGCTTGCCGTCAAGACCGTCCGTGGCCGCCGCGTCTCGCCCAAGCACGTAACCCACGTCCGCGAGCAGCTTGATCGCGTCGTCCGCGAGTGCCGGTTCCGCCGGCTCAAGGACATCAATCGCCAGGCGCTCCAGCGCTGGATGAGCAAGCTCGCGTCCCAGCCGCGCGACGGCAACGATCCTGATTCCGAGCCGCTCGCCGCGCGGACCATCAATATGCACCGCGCTGCCATCGTCGCCTTCTGCGGCTGGTGCGTCTCGGAGGGCAGGCTACCCGTCCATCCGCTGACTGGGCTGCCCAAGGCCGAGGAGTCCGAACCGGCGCGGAAGCGTAGGCCGCTGACAGAGGACGAGATAGCCCGCCTGCTCAAGACGGCGCAGGAGCGTCCGCTGCTGGAGGCGCTGACCATCCGCACCGGCAAGAACAAGGGCAAGCCGCTGGCCAGGGTGGGCGACCAGCAGAGGCGGCGACTTGAGCGGGCCGGGCGGGAGCGGGCGCTGGTCTACAAGTTCATGACGCTCACCGGCCTTCGCCGCAACGAGATGGCCATGCTCACGGTCGGCTCGCTGTGCCTGGACGGCGACAACCCGTACGTCAAGGTCGAGGGCAGGCACGCCAAGAGCGGCAAGGCCGCGGCGCTGCCGCTTCGCGGCGACCTCGCCGACGATCTGCGCAAGCACCTCTTGGGCACGGCCATTGACCAGGACAGTCCGCTGCCGCCCGGTTGCTGCTCAAGCGTCTCAGTTCCGCCGGACAGGCCGCTATTCAGCATCGACTGGCGAAACCTGCTGCGGACGTTCAACCTCGATCTTGCCGCCGCCGGGATAGCCAAGAGGGACGCCCAAGGCCGCACCGTCGACGTCCACAGCCTTCGCCACACCTTCGCCACGCTGCTGGCCCGCAACGGCGTCCTGCCCGCCACCGCCCAGAAGCTCATGCGCCACAGCGACATTCGCCTGACCATGAACGTCTACACGCACCTCGACCTCGCCGACACCGCCGGCGCCGTGGCCGCGCTGCCGGCGTTCTGACGCCCTGGCATGGCCAGCGGGTAGTTGAGGCCGTATAATGCTAGCCGGATCTCCCAGCCGATGTATAATCGGTCGCTGTTGCCGACATCCACCGCAACCCTTAGGACATAACTATGGCTGTCACGTTCTTTCGACCACGCAAGCCTGGCCCGGAGATAGCAGTTGAGGACGCGGTGGTGGACCGGCTCAACGTGCTGTTCCCCCCTGAGGGTCGCGCCTTATGGACCGCGGGATCGGTGCCCATCGGGGCTGGTCGGCCGGATCTCGTCGTGGTTTCTTGCACCCCTAAGGTCTACGCCCTCGCTCAGCTGGAGATGTCGCCGGCACAGATCCTCGGCTACCTGAGGGCGGTTGGGCGCGCGCGGCTGGAAACCATCGTTGAACGAGTTGGCCATCACGAGGACGCTGTGGTGCGGTGCCTAGAAGGTCTGCGTGAGGTTGAGGCGATACGAGGGAACTCCGACGTCTATCATCTCTCGCCCGAATGGCGAGACATCTTGCCGGAAATCGTCACGATTGAGGCCAAAGTAACCGACTGGCGCAAGGCGGTCTCTCAGGCCGGACGTAACCGGGTGTTCGCCCACCGGTCGTTTGTCGCGCTGCCGGAGATGGTGGCAAAGCGGGTGAGGCGCGATCCCATTTTCCAAAAATTGGGGCTTGGCATACTTGGCGTTGAAGATGACAATGATGTGCGTGTTGTCCGGCAAGCAAGGCACCGTCGTCCTTGCGTCTGGACCTACTACTATCAGCTAGCTTGTATCGTAGCGAACAACCCGAAGGGGGCAAGCGATGCCGTTCGTAGTACATCTTTCCGACGCTCAGAAGGCCTATCCTGAGTACCGTTTTGTCGCGGCGCTGACGCCGAGCGAGCAGAAGGCTGCTTTCCATGTGCGGGACGCAGCCGGACAAGATCTCTGTCTGAAGATCATCTCGCCGATCTATGATCCGCAACGGCTGACCCGCGAAGTGCAGGCGTTGCAGGCCATCAAGCACCCGAACGTTGCCGGTTTCAGAGAGTATACGTTTTCTTCAAGCCCGACCTGTCAGCGACATCATATCGTGGAGGAGTTCATTTCGGGCCAAGACCTGACGGCCCACCTCCTGCCGGGGCAACCTTGGCAGCGGCCCAAGGCCCATAGCTTCTTTGCTTCTCTTTGTGACGGGCTGGACGTGCTTGGCATCAACGCCATTGTCCACCGGGATCTGAAGCCGAGCAACATTCGGGTCCGGGCGGATGGCTCGCCGGTCATCATCGATTTGGGCCTCGCCCGCCACCTCACGCAAGCCGACATCACCAATACCAGCGATGGAGCCAGAATTGGCACGCCGCTGTACTTTGCCCCAGAGCAGTTTCAGGGAACCAAACACGACATCGACCATCGAACGGATCTCTTTGCCGTCGGAGTCATGCTTTACCAATCGCTCGTTGGTGAGCATCCGTTCTGGGACGGGAAGAGCAGGGCGTCCCTGAGCGACCGCGTCTGCAGGTCCAACGACCATCTGGCTGCTCCGGGCTTTATGTCCCTCCCGGATCAGTGGCGACTGCTCACGTCCAAGCTCTTGGAGAAGGAACGGGTCAATCGGCCGAGAAGCGCGTCACAAGTCGCGACCATTCTCCGCAAGATCGGAGGCGTCTGATGCGTCGTGGAGCGTGGCACCAGTTTGGAGACCGGAGTCAAAAACTTGCCCTGGAGCAGTTGCAGAACGGTATCGGCGTCGGCGTGATCCTGAGCCCGCGCGACCTGTCGTACGACAATGCTAAGAAGTACGCTGCCCAGTATCATGCCCTTGGTGCCGAGCTCGTGATCGACCAACAATTCTACGTTCCCAGCTTCTCGAACAAGAATCTCGAATCGTATCCCACGAGCCAATACCGCGTTGCCGCGTCGTGCTTGCATCAACTGACCGACGCGCAACTGGCTAACCTATCGCGCGGGCTCCAGGAAATCAACAAGGGTGTGGCGGCCAACGCGATCATAGCGCCTGCCGTGGTCTACGAAGCTGGTCGCCCGGACATCGTGGCCCTGAACGCCAAGCTGTTCTCGGCGGCAAGAAGCGTCGGCGACACCCTGGGCGTGCCGACTCTTGCGACCGTGGTGCTTGGCAATTCCGTGACGGCGGCTGATCAGACCGTCCAGACGGCGCTTTCACAGGCCACGGCCCTGAACGCCGATGGATGGTATTTCGCATTCGAGTTCTCGTCCGAACGCGTCCCTGCCATGCGCGATAGAGTCCTGAGGTGTTGCGTTGCTGGGCTGGCATTGGCCTGCACGGCGAAACCGGTGCTGCACGCCTTCGCCGGCCCCATGGGCCTGCTGTCGTTCGGCTTTGGCGCCACCGGTGCCGGGATCGGTCATAGCCAAAACCTCTGGCATTTCAGCCGCAGCCGGTGGGGACCTTCGGACGGGCAAGGTGGGGGCGGCGACGCACCGGCGAGGTTCTTTTCGGCGGCACTGTGGGGGACGATCGTCCATCCCGACGAAACCGCGCAGCTCCCCCAAGGGGTCCGAAACCAAGTCCTTACGCCTTCGCCGTACGTTTCCCCATGGAACCGCTGGCAGGCCAACAAGCATCTGGTCCACGTGATCTGCACGACCCTATCGGGCGTTGCCGCTCAGGCCAACGCGAGGGTGTGCGCACAATCGGCTGTTTCGATTCTGACCCAGGCCCGAACACTGCACACCGCCGTAGCTGCCAGTGGCGTGGCCCTATGCGATGGCACCAATACCTATCAGCAGAATTGGCTCAGCGCGGTCGGCGATCTGTTGACGCAGCGTGCCGATGAGTTCGCCTTCCTTGAGCTTCTTTGATTTGTCAGACCAGCCGGATTCTTGACTGGCCCAGTACACGACGGAACTGATCAACGTGCTCATGTGCTTGGCCTGCTGGTGGGCTGCGAACCGGCTCAGGCTGACGTGCCAAAGTGGATCTGCTCCGGCCCCCCTATCATTCCCCCGAAGCTTGCGGGCGGCGGAGGCGTTCGATCTCCCGCATGATCGCACACCCGCTGCCCGGGCGAGCAGGCCCGGTTTCTTCGACCCCGGCTTTCTCCAAGGGAAGTGAGCCGGGCTTGGCCTTCCTGCTCGTGGTTCCCACCCCGTCACTGGGTGACCAACTCGGTGCCCTCTTTCCCGAAAGGTGACCAACTCGGTGCCCGACAGCAGTCCACGATGGAACGCGAGACGGCACGATTGTCGTATATTGTCAGAACCGCCCGCGAAAACGGGCGTCGCGCAAGGCTTGGCCGGGTTGGTGGTTACGGGACTGCTGTCGCCGATTGTCGACGCTTGTCGCGTCGTGGCAACGGTTGACATGAACAGCGGGCGAAGGGATTCGAACCCTCGACGTCCAGCTTGGGAAGCTGGCATTCTACCACTGAATTACGCCCGCGGTTGTGAGGGCTGCCGGGCGGCGCCGGGCCGGCCGGGAGGGCCTCACGGATACGGCTGGAACGGCCATGCACGGCGCGGCTGCGGCCGGGACATTTTCGCGCGGGGCTGGGGGCGATCCCCCGGAGGCCGGCCTGGGCAGTCGTTGCCCGAGGCGGCGCGTGCGTCCGGCCTGGCCGGCGGCGGCGAAGGCTAGAAGCGCTTGACGCTCTTGCGAGCGCGGCGGCGGCGACGCTCCGACGGCTTCTCGTAGTAGCTGTTGCGCTTGATGTCCTTGGTCAGCCCTTCCTTCTCGCACATCTTCTTGAAGCGCTTGACCATCTGCTCGACGGATTCGTTGCCCTTGGCCTTCACCTTGATCATGCTGGATCGCGTCCCTTTCGACGTAAAGCGTGCACCTACAGGTCACAGAGCCTAACTATGATACGCCCAGACCAAGGATTTGCAACACCATTTTTCGCCGGGACGACGCGGCACGGCGGGGCGCAGGCGGACAGACCGAAACAATCGGCAGCCAACGACTTGGGGCGGCCGGGGCGCTCAGCCGCGGCTGCGCAGGCCCAGGCGGGCCAGTTGCTGGCGGACCTGGTCGCGCTTGTCGCCCTGGATTTCGACGTAGCCCTGGCCCTCGGCGACGCCGCTGGTGCCCCCGCAGCCGCAGGAGGCCTTGAGCTTGCGCTCGAGATTCTTGAGGAAGTCCCGGTCGGCCGGGAGACGGTCGATCACGGTGACGCTCTTGCCGCCGCGGTTCTTCTTCTCGAGGCGGATGAGGGCCTCGACGCCCGCGGGGTCGACCGCCGCGGCCGGGGCGCAGGTGCAGGCAGCCTGGAGTTCGCCGCAGCGTGGGCAGCGCTGGTTTTCACGGGGGTCGGTGGAATAGACGAGCCGGTCCGGCGACACGTCGGGCAGCCTTTCGCAATCGGGGTCGGCACCTGGGCGTGCCGAAGCGGGTCAATAGATCCCTCGGCCGGCTGGCGGCAACCGGCTGACGGGGGTCGCTGATCTCTGGCGTGCCGGCCTGCCGGGGCGAGGCCGGGGCCGGGATGCGACTAGATGTAGTCGCGGTCGGCGTCCTGCATGTGCAGGTCGTGGTGGTAGTGCTTCAACCGCAGTTCCTCGCGGAGTTCCTCCTCCATGTCGTCAACCGCATCAGCGATGAAACGGGCCACTTCCTGCTGCTCTTCGTCGTCTTTGCCGAAGCGGGCCATTTCCTCGATCACCTTCTGGACCAGCGCCACCCGGTTGACGAAAGTGACGCCGCCGAAGTGAAGAGCGTGATTATTCCCGATGAAACGCATGATGGGCTCCTTCGTAGGCCGCGACGGGCCTTTCTAGAGAGGATGTAGGATATGCACGGTCCATCTGCGTCCATTATCGTCGCCGGGCGGGGGTGAATCTACACGATTCGCCGTAGAGGCGCAAAAAACCGGCGGCGGCAGCAGCGGCGGCAGCAGCAGCCTGTCGAGGCCGGTCAGATGCAGGTCGCTCAGGTGCGGACGGAGTCCTGCATGACCACGGCCACGGGGCCGAACAGCAGCACCGGCAGCCAGGCCGCCAGGGCCGGGGGCAGGCCCATGTGGCGCGACATGTAGACGAAGGTATAGAACGCCCCCACCGTCAGCAGGCACAGCCAGGCCGAGGCCTTGATGTTCCGCTCGCGCGAGAGGATGAAGGGCAGGCCCAGCAGCAGCATGACGAGGATGTTGATCGGCTCGGTCACGCGGATGTGGCGGGTGAGGATGGCCAGGTCGGGGTCGCTGACGCGCCCCAGGGCCAGCAGGCGGTTGAGGTCGGCCGTGGAGAGGTACGCCAGCCAGCTGCCGTTGCGGTCCTGCTGGAGCAGCAGGTCCTGCGGGGTCAGGTCGGACGGAATCACCAGCACCGCCTCGCACAGCCGCCAATGGCCCTGCCCGGCGTCGTCGAGAACCCAGTCGGCGCTTGCGGCGCGGATGACGCCGAGTTCCCGGCCGTCGAGGCCACGGAGGGCGAACTCCGGCTCGATGAGGCTGGCCACGGGCGCCGGGGCGGAGGTGGGCTGACCCGTGGCTGCGGCCTGGGCGGCGGCGGGCAAAGCGGTCGCCGTGGCGGGGGCTGCGACGTTGCGAACCATCCGGGGGGCCCGCAGCGACAGGCCCGAGGCCTGGTCGTCGATCTTGACCGACCGCACCTCGCGCACCTGGTCGAGTTTCCCGGCCGGGAGATTCGTCTGGGCGAGGATGTCTCCGGGCGCGGCGGTGGTGTAGATGGCCGTGCAGGAGGGCGTGTGCCGCCACATCCTGCCGGCCCCGCCGGTGCGGGCGACGCTGGCGTTGCTGACCAGCCAGCCGGCCGCGCGGGCGTCGTAGGCGGCGGTCTCGCCGTTGACGACGGCCAGCAGGTCGCCCTGGGGGTTGCGCAGGCTGATCAGCGGCTGGGCCATCTGCCGCGTATTGGGGTCGTACTTGGGGCTGAACCAGACGGTGTTCGACGAGTCGCTCACGAGGTTCAGCCGGAACTGGCCCTGGCTGCCGCCGTCGTCCTTGGCCAGGACCAGCTTGTCCTTGACGCGCGGGATGACCAGCTCGTTGTCGAGCACCACCAGCCCGCCCAGCAGCAGCGCCACGATGACGATCGGCGCCACCACGCGATGCAAGCTGACGCCGCTGGCGAGCATGGCCGTCAGCTCGTTGGTGTGGTTCATCATCGCCAGCGTGAACGCGGCCGAGAGGACGATCACCACGCCACCCAGCTCGGTG
>JAWLBS010000234.1:0-8456 GCA_041687575.1 Phycisphaerae bacterium
CGAAGTCGGCAGGGACCTTCCACCGCTCCAACTCGGCGAAACGCTCGATCTGTCGCTTCTCTCGCTCCAGGTAGCCGGCGTACTTGACGGTGATCTCGACCTGCTCGCGGACGACCGGGTCGTGGCAGAGCAAGCCGAGGCTCGGCACCAGTGCGGCCAGTTCGATGATGCCGATCTCCGGGCGGCGGAGCCATTCGAGCAGCGTGCGGCCGTCGTGGCGGGTCGATTCGAGCAGTCCAGTCAGGTCCGCGATGCGGGCCTGCTTGCCCGTAAAGGCGGCCCAGCGGGCATCGTCCACCGTGCCGATCTCCCGGCCGAGCGGGGTCAGGCGGGCGTCGGCGTTGTCGCTGCGCAGGTGCAGGCGGTACTCGGCCCGGCTGGTGAACATCCGGTACGGCTCGATCGGCGGGCGGGTGACCAGGTCGTCGATCATCACGCCGATGTAGGCCTGGTCGCGGCCGAGGATGACCGGGTCCTTGCCAGCCAGCTGCCGGGCGGCGTTGACCCCGGCGATCAGGCCCTGGGCGGCGGCTTCTTCATAGCCGCTGGTGCCGTTGATCTGGCCGGCCAGGAACAGCCCGCCGACGGGCTTCGCTTCCAGCCAGGCGGTGGTCTGCTCGGTCGGAACCCAGTCGTACTCGATGGCGTAGCCGTACTGGAGGATGCGGGCGTTTTCCAGTCCGTGCACCGAGCGGACCATCGCATCCTGGACGTCGACCGGCAGACTGGTGGGCAGGCCGTTGCAGTAGATGCGGTCGCAGTCGTAGCCTTCGGGTTCCAGGAACAGCTGGTGTCGGCCCTTGTCGGGGAAGCGGACGATCTTGACCTCGATGCTGGGGCAGTAGCGCGGGCCCTGGCTCTGGATCTGGCCGGTGAACAGCGGCGCGCGGACGAGGTTGTCGCGGATGATGCCGTGCGTGCGGTCGTTGGTCCAGGTGATCCAGCAGGGGACCTGGGGCCGGGTGATGCGGTCGGTGAGGTATGAAAACGGCAAAGGCGGCTCGTCGCCGGGCTGCTGCTCCAATTGGCTGTAATCGATGGAGTTGCGGTCGAGCCGGGGCGGCGTGCCGGTCTTGAGGCGGGCGAGGCGCAGGCCCAGGGCGCGAAGATTGTCGCTGAGGCGGTCGCTGGGGGGCTCGCCGAGCCGCCCGCCGCGGGCCTGGTCGGGGCCAAAGTGCAGCAGCCCACGCAGAAACGTGCCGGCTGCCAGGACGACGGCGTCCGCATGGATGGTCCGGCCGTCTTCGAGCTGTACACCGGCGACGCATGTGCGGCCGTCGCGGCGGGCGGTGAGGATCTCGCCGACCATGCCCTCGACGATGCGGAGGTTCGATGCTCGCTGCAGGTGCTCGAGGGCGGTGCGGCTGTAAAGGTCGCGGTCGGCCTGGGCGCGGGGGCTGCGGACGGCCGGGCCCTTGGAGCGGTTGAGTAGGCGGTACTGCATGCCGGCCTGGTCGGCCAGCAGGCCCATCAGGCCGCCCATCGCGTCGATCTCGCGGACGATCTGCCCCTTGCCGATGCCGCCAATGGCAGGGTTGCAGCTCATCCGGCCGATCGCCTCTGCCCCGATGGTGACAAGCACGGTGTCGGCGCCGAGCTGGCTGGCTGCCCAGGCCGCCTCGATGCCCGCGTGACCGCCGCCAATGACAAGGATATCCGTCTTCATGCCGTTGTGGGTTGTCCGTCAAATCGTTATGCCGAGCCCCCGCCGGGCCGCGGATGGCAGGCCGGGCCTGTTTTCCACCAGAAGCCGCAAGACGAGATTGTAGGCGAGGCGAGCGGGGATGTCATCCGGGAAGAGCCCCGGCGCCGCCACACCATCCAACGCTGTCGTTCTGATCGCAGCGGGGCTCTGCCGGCAGGAGAACCGCCGCCTCAGAGCGAGCGGTTCCAGTTCTTGGCCAGCAGGAGCAGGTCGATTCCATTGACGACCCCGTCGTCGTTGATATCAGCCCGCGGGTCGTAGCGGAGATCGCTGGCCAGGGTGTACCAGGCGCTGGTCATGATGAGCAGATCCGCGGCGTTGACGTGGTTGTCGCCGTCGAGGTCGCCGGCCATGCGGATCTGGACGTTGATGTCTTTGATGACATCGCCGTTGTGGCCGTCCCACACGCTGACTTGGAATGCCAGTGTCACCTGCTCGCCCGGGGCCAGCAGGGGCGCGACGAAGGAGGCCTCGGGCGTCGTCTCGCCCGTCAGGGAGACGCTCGGGCCGAGGATCTGGGTCCACGTGTAGACGAGGGGGTCGCCATCCACGTCCAGGGCGCTGACTCGCATCCGGGCGACCTGACCTTCATAGACGCTGATGTGGTCCTGCACGGTGACCGTTGGTGCCTGGTTGGGGGCGTACTCATAGGCACCGATGTCGATCTGGCCGTTCACCGGGCGCTGCTGTCTGTTCATGGGATGGATGTACTGCCACTCGGGCGCCAGGGGGAAGCCGTCGACGCCCACGGCGGCACCGAGGTCGGTGCCGGCGTCGATGGCGCCAAATGCCTCGGGCGTCAGACGATAATTGAACGAACCCAAGTCCCGCAGGAGGGCGTCATCCGTCTCCCAGTTGGTCACGAGGGTGGCGGCATTGTTGCTGATCACTCCAGGGCCGGCGAAGATGTTGTTCTGCAGCAGGGCGATCGTAAGGCCGCGGGTCTGCACGAAGGTGCCGGCGTGTCTTTCGTTCACGATCGTATTGTTGATCACGTACAGGTTGCGGCCGGGGTTGATGAAGCTCTCGGAGGCATAGTCGATGATGCCGCCGTTGTGGCTGGTGGGGCTCTGCTGGATGACGTTGCCGATGACGTAGGCCGTGCCGGCGTCGGGGATGTTGACCTCGTAGCTGGCCGTGCCCTCCTCGGTGGTGATGCGGTTGTACAGGATGTAGTTGGTCATGGCCCGGGTCTTGATCAGGTGCCCTGCGGAAGCCGAGTGGGTGTAACTGTGGCGGAGCGTAAAGGAGCGGGCGCGGCCGATGTACATGTTGTGCGTATAGCCGGTCCCCGAGCCGTTGCGGGCGAACTCGCAGTTTTCCACCAGGATGTCGCTGCTCAGGTTGTAGCCGCCGAGGATGCCGTTGTCGTTATTGTGGAAGTAGCAGTCCCGAATGGTCAGGCCCTGGTTGGACGGTTCGATCCGGATGGCGGCGCCATTGCCTCCGCTTGCTTGCTGGACGCGGGTGTTGAGGATCTCCAGGTTCTCGATGGTGATGTTGTTGCCCACGATGATCAGGCAGCCCTTTTCCTTGAGGGCGGAGAACCGGCTGTCGAGGACCGGACGGGTCGGGCCCACGCCACGGATGGTGAGGTTGTTGCGGTCGACGAAGCTGGCGCCGATGCCGGCACGATAGTAGCCGGAGTAGATCTCGATGGTGTCGCCGTCCCGGGCGTCGTCCATCGCGGATCGCAGGGAGCGATAGCCGGTGCCGTCGTCGGTGACCCGAAGGACGGCCGCGGGGGCGAGACAGACCGTCCAGGCCAGCACCAGCATGCATACAACCGCGTGAAACGGCTTCATGTTCGGCGTCTCCTCTTGTGCCCGGATGCCGTCTGCAGTTTCAGGTGCCGGGTTGAACGTTTTCCATTATAGCGGATCGTCTCACTCTCCCGCCAGGATCAGTTGAGCGCCCGGGTCCAATTGTTCGCCAAGGTCAGCAGATCCAGGACGTTGACCGCTCCGTCGTCGTTCAGGTCGCATCGCAGGTCCCAGTTCGGGTCGTTCTGGGTCGTATTCCAGGCGCCGGCGAGCATCAGCAGGTCGATCACGTTGACGCCGTCGTCCTGGTTGATGTCGCCGGTCATGTAGACGCGGACGTTGACGGTATCGGTGGCTTGCCCGCCTTTGCCGTCATCGACGGCGACCAGGAACCCCATCTCCGCCTGCTGCACGGAGGTCACGGTCGGGGCGATGAACCAGGGGGCGTCGGTGGTCTCGTCTGCGAGGCTGACGGCGGCGCCGCTGACCTGGCCCCAGAACCAGGTGAGCGGGTCCATGTCGGGGTCCGACGCGACGGCGTGCAGGTCGACCCGCTGGCCTTCGCGAACGCTCAGGTCGGCCCCGGCATCGACCGTCGGGTCCTGGTTGGGGTTGACGTACTCATAGGCCCCGATGTCGATGACGCCGTCGTCAGGCCGGGCCTCGCTGCCGGCGAGGTGGACGTACTGGAAGGCGGGCAGCAAGGAGAAGCCATTGGCGCCGGAGGAGGGGCTGGGCGTGCTGCCCATGTCGATCGCGCCGATGGAAGCCGCAGTCAGCCGATAGTCGTAGTTGGCCGGGTCGGCCAGGTACGCGTTCGGGGTGAACCAGTTGGAGATCTGAACGCCGCGCCCATTCAGGACGGTGCCGCTGCCCTGGAAGATGTTGTTCTGCAGCAGGGCATTCGTCGTGTTACTGTAGTTCATGACGAAGGTGCCGTTGCCGCGGTTGTTGACGATGGTGTTGCTGACGACGTAGAGGTGCTGGTCGGGGTTGTTCTCGTGGGTGCCTTCGGACAGGTAGTCGATGATGATCGCGTTGGGGCTGGTGGGGCTCTGCTCGATGAGATTGCCGATGATGTATGTGGTCCCGCCGTTGGCGATGTTCACCTCGTAGCTGCCCGAGCCGCCCTCGTTCGCGATGCGGTTGTACAGGATGTAGTTGGTGCCGGCGCGGGTCTTGATCTCGTGCCCGCCGACGGCGTGATGGACGTAGCAGTGCTGCAGCGTGAACGACCGGATGTTGCTGATGTACATCCCATGGGCGTAGCCGGTGTTGCCGCAGGAATCGAACTCGGAGTATTCGACCAGCAGATCACTGACGTAACCCGCGGGGCCAGGGGCGCCGCCGCCGAGGATGCCATTCTGGCAGTCGAAGAACCGGCAGTTGCGGACCGTCAGGTGGTTGCCCTGCTGGCGGATGCCGGCGCCGTTGCCGCTGATCGACCGCGCGTGCTGGAACACGATGTTCTCGACGGTCGTGTTCGTCCCGTAGACCACGAGGATGCCTTTCTCCTCGCGGCCGGTGTAGTTGGCATCGAGGATCGGCCGGGTGGGGCCGACGCCGCGAATGGTGATGTTGCTCTTGTGGCTGGCGATGGTGGCCATGGCGCCGGCGCCGACGTATGTGCCGGAGTCGATCTCGATCGTATCGCCGCTGATGGCGGCGTCTACGGCGGCGTGCAGTGACGTGTAGGTCGCGCCGGTGCGGACGATGCGAACGGCGGCGTCAGCGATCGACCCGGCGGCCAGGACGGCGGCCGCACACACGACAACGTGCAAAGCTCTGGTATTCATATCTCTCACCTGCAGGGGGCGTCAGTTGAGCGCCCGGGTCCAATTGTTCGCCAGCAGCAGCAGATCCATGACGTTGACCGCCCCGTCGTCGTTCAGGTCGCAATGTGGGTCGTAACTCGGGTCGTTCTGCGTCGTGTTCCAGGCGCCGGCGAGCATCAGCAGGTCGATCACGTTGACGCTGTCGTCCCGGTTGATGTCGCCGGTCATGTAGACGCGGACGGCGACGGTGTCGGTGGCCTGGCCGCCTTTACCGTCATCAACGGCGACCATGAATGCCATCTCCGCCTGCTGCACGGAGGTCACGGTCGGGGCGATGAACCAGGGGGCGTCGGTGGTCTCGTCGGCGAGGCTGACGGCGGCGCCGCTGACCTGGCCCCAGAACCAGGTGAGCGGGTCCATGTCGGGGTCCGACGCGACGGCGTGCAGGTCGACCCGTTGGCCCTCGCGAACGCTCAGGTCGGCCCCGGCATCGACCGTCGGGTCCTGGTTGGGGTTGATGTACTCATAGGCCCCGATGTCGATGACGCCGTCGCCCGGCCGGGCCTCCTGGCTGTAGGGGTGGACGTACTGCTCGACGGGCGTCAGGTCGACACTGTTATAGCCGAAGCCCGGGGCGGTGCCCATGTTGATTGCACCGGTCGAGGCGGCGGTCAGGCGGAAGTCGTAGCCGTTCATATCGACGAATCCGGCGTCGTAGGTCACCAGGTTGGAGACCTGCGTACCTGGCCCGGAGATGATCGTCTCGTTGCCGCGGAGCAACTGGAAGATGTTGTTCTGGTAGAGCGCGGTGCTGTTGGACTTGGCGTTGTAGATGAACTGGGCACCGTTCCAGCGGCGGTTGACGATCGTGTTGTTGATGATGTAGAGGTACGGGTTGGGGTGCGAACCCTCGTCACCGTAGGTGATGATCTGCGAATTGCCGCCGTTACCCTGGACAATGACGTTGCCGATCACGTAGGCCGTACCACCGTTGGCGAGCTGGAGCTCGCGGGCGGCCGAACCGGTTTCGTTGGAGATGCGGTTATACAGGATGTAATTGGTCGCGGCGCGGGTCTTGACCTCGTGGCCGTAGAGTGCGTCGTGGACGTAGCAGTTCTTGAGCGTAAAAGACCTGGCCGTGCTGATGTACATGTTGTGACTGTAGCCGTCACCCGCCCCGTTGCGATAGAACTCGCAATTCTCCAGCACGATGTCGGTCCCGCTGCCTTCGCCGCCGAGGATCCCGTTCTGGTTGTGGTGGAAGTAGCAGTTCCGCACGGTCAGCAGGGCCGGGGAGGACCCGGGCTGGTAGCGGATACCTGCGGCGTTCAGGCCGACGCTGGCGGGAATGTAGGCGTTGGCCAGTTCGAGATTCTCCACCGTCAGGTTCGCCGCGTAGACCACCAGGATGCCCTTGTTGGCGGTCGCGCCGCCATTGGCGTCGAGGACCGGGCGGGTCGGACCGACCCCGCGCAGCGTCAGGTTGTTCTTGTAAATGACGACCCAGCCTTCGCTGCCGGTGTACGTCCCGGACTCGATCTCAAGCGTGTCGCCGCTGATGGCGGCATCGTAGGCCGCCTTAACCGTGCTGTAGGTCGCGCCGGTGCGGACGATGCGAACGGCGGCGTCAGCGATTGACCCGGCGGCCAGGACGGCGGCCGCACACACGACAACGTGCAAAGCTCTGGTATTCATATCTCTCACCTGCAGGGGGCGTCAGTTGAGCGCCCGGGTCCAATTGTTCGCCAAGGTCAGCAGATCCAGGACGTTGACCGCCCCGTCGTCGTTCAGGTCGCAGCGCGGGTCCCAGTTCGGGTCGTTCTGGGTCGTATTCCAGGCGCCGGCGAGCATCAGCAGGTCGATCACGTTGACGCCGTCGTCCTGGTTGATGTCGCCGGTCATGTAGACGCGGACGGCGACGGTGTCGGTGGCCTGCCCGCCTCGGCCGTCATTGACGGCGACCATGAACCCCATCTCCGCCTGCTGCACGGAGGTCACGGTCGGGGCGATGAACCAGGGGGCGTCGGTGGTCTCGTCGGCCAGGCTGACGGCGGCGCCGCTGATCTGGCCCCAGAACCAGGTGAGCGGGTCCATGTCGGGGTCCGACGCGACGGCGTGCAGGTCGACCCGCTGGCCTTCGCGAACGCTCAGGTCGGCCCCAGCATCGACCGTCGGGTCCTGGTTGGGGTTGGGATTGAAGTACTCATAGGCCCCGATGTCGATGGTGGCGTCGGTGGGACGGGCCTCCTGGCTGTAGGGGTGGACGTACTGTTCGACGGGCGTCAGGTCGACGCTGCCATAGCCGAAGCCCGGGGCGGTGCCCATATTGATTGCACCGGTCGAGGCGGCCGTCAGGCGGAAGTCATGGGCGCCAGCATCGACGAAGCCGGCACCGTAGGTCTCCCAGTTGGAAACCATGGTGCCCGGCCCATACAGGATCGTTTCGCCGCCGCGGCGCTGGAAAATGTTGTTCTGGATCAGTGCGACCGCGTCCGAGCGGGTCCAGATGAACGTGCCGCCCACCCGGTCATTGACGATCGTGTTGTTCATGAGATAGAGGTAGTTGGGCGCGATGGAGCCTTCGTCCCCGAAGGTGATGATCTGCGAGTTGTGGGTGGTCGGGCCCTGCCGGACGACGTTGCCGATGATGTAGGCCTGGCCGCCGTTGGCGATCTGGATCTCGCGGCTGCCGGTGTAATCGCTGTGGATGTAGTTGTAGAGGATGTAGTTCTCGCGGGCGCGGGTCTTGACCTCGTGACCCTCGCTGGTGCCGTGGACGTAGCAGTTCCTCAGCGTGAACGAATCGGCGGAGCTGATGTAGATGTTGTGGCTGTACCCGTCGCCATAGCCGTTGCCGTAGAACTCGCAGTTCTCGAACAGCAGGTGGCCTGTGCCGTTGAGCACGCCGTTGTCGCAATCGTGGATGTAGCAGTTGCGGAGCGTCAGGTTCGTTCCTTGCGCGCGGACGCCGGCGGCGTTCGCCCTGTAGACGTTGAGGCGGGCCCTTTTCATCTCGATGTTCTCGATGGTGATGTCGTGGGTGCCGATCTCGATGACGAAAATGCCCTTGCTGCGCAGGTTGCTGTTGCCGGCGTCGAGGACCGGCCGGGTCGGCCCCACGCCGCGGAAGGTCACGTTGTGCTTGCCGTTGACGTAGACCCAGCCAGCATCGCGGTAGTAGGTGCCCGATTCGATCTCGATGGTGTCGCCGCT
>JAWLBS010000235.1:0-8447 GCA_041687575.1 Phycisphaerae bacterium
TCCTTGATGCTGCCGCCGGGGTTGAGGAACTCCGCCTTGGCGAAGATGTCCTCACCGCGGAGCCGCACCAGCGGGGTATTTCCGATCAGGCTGAGGATGTTGTCGGTTAACATGCAGGTAATGTAGCGGCCGGCCGCCGCAAGGCAAGATCGCCCTCAAACATGCTGTCCGGGCTCGCGAAAGCCGGCCGGTTCCACCTGGATCGTGATGTGGTCGATGCCGAATGTGTCCTGCGTCGGCCAGCAGGGCGAGCGAATTGGCGAGGATTCCACCGATGATTTCGGCGATCATGTAGCCGCCGACCAGCACCAGCGTGATCAGCAGCCGTTTCTGGTTGCCTTTGCTCCGGTCGCGGTGGTCGTGTGCGTGTCCGTGATCATGCTGCATCTGCGGGTGATCCCTGGTTCGCAGGTCATGCATCCCGTTTCCGTCTGCAGGATTCTATCGGTCTGGAACCGCATTAGTTTTGGGTACCTTGATTCCGTTCCCGCCGCACGCGTGGACCGGGCTCGCTTGGGCGGCGGCGGGCCTCTGGAAAACGCCCGCGCTGCCGGGGGTCTGACCCCTTGCAGCACGTCCGCACCCGAATTCCCGCATCCAATTCCCTTTGATTGCACCGGTACCTGAACGATGCAACGGGGTCTGACCCCCCGGGGCAAACGCTGCGAGGGGCGTCCTGCGCCAACGAACCGCGACCGTGAGGGAGCGGTAAGCCCCGCCGTGCCCCTGCCACCGCCACGGGGTCAGACCCCATATACGTGCATGGGCATCCGGTCCGCCACGAGATCACGGCGTCGATTCCGCGAGGAAACGTGCGACTTGGGGTCAGACCCCTGCGAATGCTCCGCTCCCCCGGATACTGTTTCCTTTCCCTGTCGTGCGTGTAGACTGGAGCCGTGCTCGCCAAACGCTTGCAATGGACGTTGAAAAGGGAGAATGGTGCAAATGGGATGTCGGATTGTTCTCGTAGCGTTCACGATCTGTGCCGCCGTGGCTTTCGTCGATGCGGCTGAACCGCCCGCCACCGCGCCCGCCACCGCCCCGGCGGCAGAAGCCCAGCCGGCCAAACCGGGCAACGTGCCGCCGCTGCCGGCGCCGACCGGCAAGGTGACCCGCGTCAGCGATCTGGAGGGGTTGCTCACGGCCCTGCGCGATGCCACTGAAGGCGAGACGATCCTGCTGGCCGACGGGGTGTACGACGTTGGGGGCCGCGCATTCCTGCACCTGGCGAAGGACGGCATGGCGCTTCGCGGCGCCTCGGGCGATCCGTCGAAGGTGGTCCTGCGGGGCAAGGGTTTCAAGGTGCGCGACGTAGGTGAGGAGATGATCAAGATCCACGCCACTGGCGTTACGGTCGCGGCTCTGACCATACGCGATGTCGGCTCCAACGCGATCAAGCTTCAGACCGGCGGCAACCACGACCTGCTCGTGCACAACGTCCACTTCATCGACATCGGCGAGCGGTGCATCAAAGGGCCGAGAGAGGCCGCCTCGCGCGATGGTGTCGTCCGCTACTGCGTCTTCGAGCAGCGCACGCCGATCACCCAAGACATCCCGAACCTCAACTTCGGCGGCAACTACATCGCCGGTATGGATATGATGCATATCGACGGCTGGCGGATCCACGACAACCTGTTCCTGAATATCCGCGGCCGGACCGGACGCGGCCGCGCCGGCGTGTTCATCTGGGTCGACTCGAAGAACATCACCGTCGAGCGGAACACCTTCATCGGCTGCGATCGGGCGGTGTCCTTCGGCAACCCCTCGGGCAAGCACGACATGACCAACGGCGTGATCCGCAACAACTTCATGGCCGCCGGCCGGACGCACGCGATCGAGATCTGCCACGCCGACGGGGTGAAGGTGTATCACAACTCGATCTACCACCCGGGCCATCAGCCGATCATCCTGGAGGATGCCCGCGACGTGGACATCCGCAACAACATTGTCATCAGTCGCGGCGCGAAGGTCAGCGGGAAGGGCTATACGGCCGACGGGAATTTCTGGTCGACGGACCTGGCGAAGGCGAAGGAGGTCTTCGTCAATCCGGCCGGCGGGGATCTGCATCTGCAGCCGACCGCAGTTGAGGTGATCGACAAGGCGCCGCGCCTGCCGGACGTTCAGGATGACTGGGACGGCCAGCGGCGGCGCCGCGGCCGGGCGGACATCGGGGCGGACGAGCGGGAAACTCGCTGAAGATGCATGCGTGTCAGCCGCTGGCACAAGCTCCTGGCGTGCCTTGCAGTGGGCGGGCACTCCGGTAGACTGCCCCGCAGACAGGAGGACACGCGATCATGCCGGCCAGCAATCTTATTGCCTTCGACCTGGGCGCCGAGAGCGGCCGCGCCGTGCTCGGGCGGCTCGACGGGCAGCGTCTCGCCCTGACCGAGGTGCATCGTTTCGCCAACGTGCCGGTCCGGATGAACGGGCACCTGCACTGGGATCTGCTCGCCCTGTGGCGGGAGCTCAAGGCGGGACTGCGCAACGCCGCCGCGGCCGCCCGGCAGACGCCGCTCGACGGGCTGGGCGTGGACACCTGGGGGGTCGACTTCGGCCTGCTCGGGCGAAACGGCGAGATCCTGGGCGTTCCCGTTTGCTACCGCGACGCCCGGACCGACGGCGTCATGGACGAGGTGCTCGCGCGGCTGGGGCGCCGGCGGGTCTTCGAGGCGACCGGGATCCAGTTCCTGCCGTTCAACACGCTGTTCCAACTGGTCGCCATGCAGCGGTGCGGCTCGGGCCTGCTCGACGCGGCCGAGCGAATCCTGTTCATGCCGGACTTGCTGCACTTTCTGCTTGCCGGCCGGACCGCCAACGAGTTCTCCGTCGCCACGACCAGTCAGATGTACGACCCCCGTGCGGGCGACTGGGCGTGGGACCTGCTTCGCGAACTGGACCTGCCCACCCGCCTCCTGGGCGACGTCGTGCCGGCCGGCACGGTGCTCGGACCGGTCCGCGATGAGGTCGCCGCCGAGTGCGATGTGCCGCCGGTCCCGGTGATCACCCCGGCGAGCCACGACACCGGCAGCGCGGTCGCCTCGGTGCCCGCGGAGGGCGACGGCTGGTGCTACATCAGCTCGGGGACTTGGTCGCTGATGGGCGTGGAGCTGGCCGCGCCGGTCATCAATGACAAGAGCCTCGCCTACAACTACACGAACGAGGGCGGTGTGGGCGGCTCGATCCGGTTCCTCAAGAACATCGCCGGCCTGTGGCTGGTCCAGGAGTGCCGTCGGCACTGGCAAGGGCAAGGCGACTCGCACGACTACGCCGAGCTGACGGAAATGGCGGCTGCGGCGCGGCCGTTTGCCGCGGTGCTGGAGCCCGACCACCAATCGTTCCTGACGCCCGGCGAAATGCCCGCCAGGATCGAGGCGTATTGCCGGCAGACGGGACAGATCCCGCCGGCGAGCAAGGGCGAGATGGTGCGCACTTGCCTCGAGGGCCTTGCCCTGGCGTACCGCCGCACGCTCGAGGGGCTCGAGGATGTGCTCGGCCGGCGGATCGAGGTCATCCACATCGTCGGCGGCGGGTGCCGCAACGGGCTGTTGAACCAGCTTACCGCCGACGCCTGCGGGCGCGTGGTGATCGCCGGTCCGGTCGAGGCGACTGCGATCGGCAACGTGCTGTGCCAGGCGATGGCGATCGGCCGGGTCGGTTCGCTGGCCGAGGCACGCGACATCGTCCGGGCGAGTTTCGAGGTGGTGCGGTACGAGCCGCGCGAGCCTGGTGCATGGGACCAGGCGTGGCAGCGGTACCGGCAGCTGGCCGGCCATTGATTGCGGGCGGCCGGAGCGGCCCTGCCTTGTACGGGACAGGTCCGGTCGCAATTGGTTGTCATTGCGAATCCATCTTGCGGCATATATCGCTTGCGGTATGATGCGCCCCGAGTCGCAGTGGTACTAAGTGTCTTTTGTGCGCCGTATGGGGACCTGTCGTCCGGTCCCTTCTTTTGTTGGCGGCAAGGCATCTTTTCCGATCCTGCGGCTGCGAGCAAGGGAGATCCTTTCATGAGTCACGGGCCCTCGAGTGATTGGGGTCAGGACAAGGCCGCGGCGTTCAAGACCCGCGTGGGGATCTGGATGTTCGTCCTTTACGCGATCATCTATGCCGGCTTCGTCCTGATCAACACGTTCAGCCCCCACCTGATGGGCAGCGACATCGGTGGACTCAACCTGGCCATCGTCTACGGCTTCGGGTTGATCATCTTTGCGCTGATGCTGGCGTTCGTGTACAACGCCATCTGCACGGCCGCCGAGGAAGAGATGAACAGCCCGCCGGCGGACGAGCCTGTCGAAGAGGAGGCTGCCTGATGTACGAGAGTTCGGGCTGGGCCATCGCCATCTTTGTCGGCTTCGTCTCCTTCGTCCTGTGGATCTCCTTCTATTTCGCAAGGCGGACCAAGACCGCCCAGGGGTATTTCGCGGCCGGCGGCCAGATCCACTGGTCGGTCAACGGCATTGCCTTTGCGGGCGATTACCTTTCCGCCGCCTCCTTCCTGGGCATCTGCGGGATGATCGCCACCTACGGCTATGACGGGTTTCTCTACTCGATCGGGTACCTGGCCGGGTGGATCGTCGCCTTGTTCGTCATTGCCGAGCCGATGAAACGACTGGGCAAGTTCACCTTCACCGATGCGATCGATGCCAAGTTCAACTCAAAAGGTATCCAGCTTGCCGCCGCGCTGAGCACGCTGGTGGTCTCGACCTTTTACCTGATCCCGCAGATGGTCGGAGCGGGCACGCTGGTCACGCCGCTGCTGGGGCTGCCGCACTGGTTGGGCGTTTCGATGGTCGGGGCGATCGTCGTGATCATCGTCGCCACCGCCGGCATGGCCTCGACCACCTACGTGCAGTTTCTCAAAGGCGCGCTGCTGGTAATCTTCTCGATCGCCCTGGTGATCGTCACACTGTATAGCGGCCTGACCACCAGCCCGGGCGAGGAGGCCAAGCAGGAGTATCCGAAGTTCGCGACGCTGGATGCGAGGGTGGCCGACGACGGCACCGTCGCGGTCGCCGCGCCGGACTACCAGGTTGTGGAGCAGAAATCGGCCGGGGAGCAGACCTTCGCAAAGCTGGCCGATGGCGAGCGCCCGGGTTGGTATCACCTTGCCCGCAACGAGCATGGCGAGCCGATTCTGACCGAGGCTTATTCGGTCACGCACCTGAAGGACCCGGTCGTCGACAAGCACGGCGACGCGGTGTACACGCTCTATAACGGCAAGCCGATCACCGAGAGCAAGCCGCTGCAGGCCGGCCACATCAAGAAACTGGTTTACAAGGGCGAGACGGTGGAAAAGGCCCGCAACCTGAGCATCCTGGAATTTCTGGAGTCGATCAAGGAAAGCACGATCGTCCGGTTCTCCAAGGCGACCGTCGCTGACGGGGCGAACTCGGTGGCGATCTACTACCAGAATCCCACGCCGGGCAGCGAGATCATGCGGCCGGGCCTGCGGTTCGCGGTCGACGCCGACCGCGGCGCCACAGCGATGGACAAGCTCAACTTCGCCTCGCTGATGCTCGCCCTGTTCTGCGGCACGGCGGCATTGCCGCACATCCTGATCCGCTATTACACCGTGCCGACTCCCGCCGCCGCACGCAAAAGCACGATCGTCGCCATCGCGGCGATCGGCCTGTTCTACATGCTCACCCTGTTCATGGGCCTGGGTGCAATGGTCAACGGCGTGGTCGACGTGACCGACAACAACATGTCCGCCCCGCTGCTGGCCAGGAGCTTCGGCATCACGCTGTTTGCGATCATCTCGGCCATCGCCTTTGCCACGGTGCTGGGCACCGTCTCCGGCCTGATCGTGGCCGCCAGCGGCGCCGTCGCTCACGATCTGATGGACCGTTTCCTGGGCATGCAACTCACCGATAAGAGCAAGGTCATGGCCGGCAAGATCTCCGCGATCGTCGTCGGCGTGATCGCGATTCTGCTCGGCATCGCCTTCAAGGGCATGAACGTGTCGTACCTGGTTGGCTGGGCGTTTGCGGTGGCGGCCTCGGCGAACCTGCCCGCGATGATCATGCTGCTGTTCTGGAAGGGCACCACCAAGCAGGGGGTGGTCGCCGCGATCGTGGTCGGGATGGTTGCCGCGGTCGGGCTGATCCTGTTCTCGCCGGACATGGTCGTCCGGTACGGCTGGCCCCGCTCGTCCGCGCCGTTCGCCCTGAACAACCCCGGAATCATCTCGATCCCCCTTGGTTTTATCACTCTGGTGGTCGTCTCGCTGCTGACCCGCAAGAAGGCGGAGCCGGCGATTGTGGCGCCTTCGCAGAAGACCGCCCCCGCGATCGGGCGTGGATGAGTCGGCCGGATCAGTGAATATGCTTGAGGCCCCATCGGCTGCTGTCGCATGCCGATGGGGCCTTTTCACGCGCCGGTGAGGCCAGGCTCACGCGCGGGGCGGGTGGCCGCTTCTTGACATGCCTTCCCAGCCGCCTTTAATTGGGAAGACTTGCCCGCTTCAGGGTTGCGGCATGAATCAGTTCCAGTTGCCGCCAGACGACATGTTTTTCAGGTTTGTAGCGTTATCCAGTGTGTGCCGCATCGGCTATGGGGCACCCGGATGCTATCGGTCCACAAAAGGGGGATAAACATGAGACATGCGAGATTGTACACGGCGTTTGCCTTGGCCGCGGCCGTTCTGGTCGCCTCGTTCGGCCTGGTCGGTTGCGGGGAGCAAGACGACACCGGCGTGGGGGGCACGGAAGGCATCGAGCAGAGGGAGCGGCCAGGCCAGGAGCCGGATGTCGAGATCATCCGGCCGGAGCGTGAGCGAGAAGGCGTTGGCCAGGACGGTATGCAGCCGCGGACCGGGACCCAGCAGAGGGATCTCGTCCCGGAGGCTCCACCCGCCCAGCCGGGCGCCGAGCAGCCCGACAACCAGCGGCGGCCGCTCAACGATCGCACCACGATTCCGGACTGACGGCCGCGATCCAGGCGAAAGCGCGATGCAGGCTCCGCCCTGATTCAGGGCCGGAGCCTTCGCGCTGCGCAGGAACAGCACAGCCGGGCACAAGGTGCGGGAACGAGCCGCGACCGTGAGGGAGCGGTAGGTAAACCCGCGGATGGGGGTCCGTTCTCCTCCCAAATCACCGCCAGCCGTTATTCCGGGCGCAGCGGCGGATGAGCGGATCGTCCCTTTCCGGAAACACCCCCCAATGCTGTCTTCTGAGCGCAGCGAGGAATCTCTACTGGGCGAGGCGTCCAAGGTGCGTACTTCCATCAGCATTGGTGTTACGCCCCGCCGCCGAGCATCTCCTGCATCTGCGGCGATTCCAACAATGCCCGCATCATCAGCAATTGCAGGAAGTTGAACAGGAAGTGCGCAAAGATCACCGGCACCAGGCTCCGCCGCCACACGAACACCACCGACAGGATGATCGAAACCGGCAGCACCAGCACCATCGCCCAGACCCCTTGCCACACGTGCGGCACCGCGAACAGCACCGAGCCGATCAGGATCGCCGTCGGCCAGCCCCCCGCCAGCACCCGCAGCCGCGTCAGGATGAAGCCCCGAAAGACGATCTCCTCGAAGATCCCGGCCGTCGCGGCGATCCCGATCATTGTCCAGATCGACGGCGTGCCCAACAGCGATGTGATCTCCCGCGTCGGGCCCGTCATCGTCTCGGTGCTCGCCCCGCTGAGCACCGCCACCGCGATCGCGGAAGTGATCAGCGCTGCGTAGATGATCAGCACCGCCAGCACGGCCGTCCCCGCTTCCCGCACCATGTTCACCCGGCGAAGCCCGATGCTCGAGAGCGGCTGCCCCGACCGGTACGTCACGTAGATCGCCACCCCCGCCACCAGTGCCCACTGTATGGCGTTGACCAGCACCACCATCCCCGGCGACAGCGGCTCGGGCGTGCTGCGGATGCTCGCCTGCACCAGCGCGCTCGCCACCTGCGGCACGATCAGCACCGCTACGATCAGCAAGATGTCGCCCAGGGCCTGCCCGCCGGACATCGGCCGGGGCGCCCACCAGCGGTCCGGCCGGACCGGCGGCCGGGCGGCGTAGCTGGCCACCTCGTCTGCCGGCCGGGCAACCGGCACCGGCGGCTCGCCGGTCGGGTGGGTCGGCGGGGCGTGTCGCTCGGCGGAGGGTCGGGCTGGCGCGGCGTTCGGCTCTGCCGGGCGCGATGCGGGTCGGGCCACCGGGATTGGCGGCGTTGCCTGATCGACGCGCTCGGGCGAGTCGGCGCCCTGCCGGGGATCGTCGGGATGGTTGTCCGGTCGTTGCGGGTCCATGTCAGACATCCTAGCCGCCCCCGAGGTAGCGTCCAGCGGGGGCCGATCCCCGGCCGTGGCCTCGCCGCCCTTCAAAGGATACCCTCACCCGCACTTCCGGGTTGTTCGGGCGGACCATCAAGGGAAAGGCCGGGAGGCGTGGTCGGGGCAGCCTTTGGTTTTCGCCACGGCTTGGCTAGACTGAATGCAATGAGGTGGCG
>JAWLBS010000236.1:0-8438 GCA_041687575.1 Phycisphaerae bacterium
GGTCGCGGCTCGTTTGCGCAGGTGGCACCCGGTTCCCTGACCCCTGATCCCTGACCCCTGCCGTTACTGGCAACTGGCATCTGGCAGCTCTGGCGGGCGAAGCCCGCCCTACGTGCAATTCCCTACTTCACCGGCGTCCAGTACCGTTCGTTCACCTTCCACAGCCGATCGGCGAGCTCTTCGACGGTGTGGAACTCCTGCAGCAGCGGGTCCAGCAGCAGGGCCTCGAGGAACGCCTGGCGGTCCTTGTCGACGGCCGCCTTGAGGGCGAGCTGGTTCTGGCAGACCTTGGGCATCATGATCCCCAGGACGAACGGACTGAGCGGCTCGAACTGGATCGGCTGCATCCCGCGGGGGGTCATGTGGCAGGTCAGCTCCAGGTTGCAGTCGGCAGGCAGGTTCGGCACGGCGCCGCCGTTGGTCATGTTCAGGTGCAGCTCCGACGCGTTGACGAAACCCTTGTTCTCATATCCTGAAACGATGTCGACGATGTTCTCGTTGGAGTAGGCGTGCATGTCCGGGATCTTCTGATCCTCGGGGGCATACGCCCAGCCGGCCACCGTGTCGTAGAACCACTGGTGGCGCTCGCGGCGGTCGGCCGGGTCGTGCAGGCGCTTGTCGAGGCCGTAGAGGTTCTTGCCGTTGACGAAGGAATGTTGCGCCAGGAACCACGGCAGGAACTCGACGAAGTGGTGGTCGCCGTTGTTGGGCAGCAGGCGGGTCATCCGGAAGAACTCGCCCGCCTGGTCCGATTCGTCCATCGTCCCGGTGGCCGGATCGACGTAGCCCTTCTTCAGGGCAGCGCCGGTCTTTTCGACCACCTCGTCCATCGGCACGGTGCGGCCCTGGACCTCCACGCGGGTGATCAGGCCGAAGTGGTTCACGCCGACGACATCGACGCACACCTCGTTGCGGCCGACGCCATAGGCCCTGGCGATCTGCTTGACCTGGCTCTCGGTGCCGTGACAGATGCCGACGCAGTCGATATTCGTGTGCTTGTTGACCGCGTGGGTGAGCACGGCCATCGGGTTGGTCACCGAGAGCATCGGGGCGTTGGGGCAGTAGCGCTCCATGTCGGCGGCGATGTCAAGCATCAGCGGCACCATCCGCAGGCAGCGGGCAACGGACATCGGCCCGATCGTGTCGCCGACGGTGTGGCGGATGCCGTAGTCCTGGCAGATGTTGTCCTCCTCCTCGGCGGCGTCCATCCCGCCGATGAGCACCGAGACGACCACGTAGTCGGCCCCGTCCAGGGCCTCGGCCCGGCTGGCGGCCTTGAACACGCGCACGCCGCTGCCGTTCTCGCGGATCATCCGGCTGATCACGTCGTATTCGAGGTCCATGGGCTTGGGGTCGATGTCGTAGAGGTAGACGTCGGTGTTTTCGAGGTGGGTGGTGCCGGAGAGCTTCTTCGAGATGATGAAGTCCCGCACCGCCTGGTGGACGAACTTGTAACTGGCCCCGATGAACGACAGTTTGCGCCTCTTGCCGTCAAAATTCCGCAGCATCGATCGATCTCCCAAAAACCCGGCCGGGGCGGCTTGTTTGTCGCCCGGCGTGTCATCTGTATGTCAGACCAAGGTACCCGTCGGCCATGCGGGTGGCAAGGCGGCGCAGGCCGACGTAGTTGCCGTTGTCACAGACCCTGCAGGGCCGAGGAGTCGGTTGACATCGATCGGTCGCTCCGGAAGATGGCGGACAGTCATGTTCCGGATTCAAGAAGAATGGCCGTTGCCGTTGCCGTAGGCCCTGCAGGGGCCGGCTATGTAAGCCCGGGGGCAAGGCGGCGCAGCCGCCGCGAACCTGGGTAGGCGAGCCAGGCCCCCGGGGAGCCCTGTAAGGGCGACATAACCGCGGGGCGGCGTGTGAGATCGTGTCGCCCGCGGTCGGCGGGGCGGGCGGTTGCGCCTGGATCGATTATTGGGTCCCTTACAGGTCCCCGGGAAGACAAAAGAAAAGACAATAGGGTGGGGTCCGTCGACCCAGGTTCGCGGCCGGCCCCGTCCTGCGGGCCGGGACCGGCCTTGCCCCTGGGCTTACATGGTTCGACCCTTTCAGGGCCGAGGATGGCGATGGCTGGATTGACGGCAGCGGAGTATGGCGATCGTTCGATCTTGGCCCGGACTGACAATTCTTTTTGACAGACTGATCGGGTAATGTGGCTGCGGACAGCTGCAATCCGATGTCCTGCGACGCCCAAGAGAAAGAGGCGAACGACCCGACCACCTGGCCCGTTTGTCAAAGAGCATAAGGGAGGGAACGCACATGAGCATCCGCATTGTGCGACTTGGCAGTGAGAGGGCCCCCGACGAGGGGCTTCGCATCGGCACGGTGCGCCGGCCACCCCGAGGAATTCCGAAGGGGCAGTACGCGTCCGGGAACTGGTATGACGTATGGCTGCCGAACCTCGCTCCGAGCCCGCAGCTTGTGAAGGAAGCCCAACGCGCCGCTGCGCCTCGCGATTGGCAAAGCTTCGCACGGAAGTACCGTGCGGAGATGGCCAGGCCGGAGAACCGAAGGGTGCTTGAGCTTCTGGCCGCTCTGTCACACCAGACCAACCTCGCTGTGGGGTGTTATTGCCAGGACGAGACACACTGTCATCGGTCCGTTCTGCGTGAGCTGCTTGCCGAATGCGGGGCCACGCTCATCTGAGTCCCCCTTATGTTGCCAACGAGGTGATTTGTCGTGCTTGATTATCGCGGAATGATGATTCACGTGAGGCACATCGATCCGGCATGAGCCCATGGGCACAGGAGAGCGGCCCGAACATGGACCGTGAAGGCGAATAGCGGTTGTGCCCTGGTCCTCAGCCGGACGATTCGCGCACACCCGAGGCGGCGTGATCCGCCCGCTTCAACGGCAGCAGCAGCGACCCTACCGCCCCGAGAAACGCCACACCCGCCGACAGCCACAGGGCAGGCCAGAAGGAGTCGTACGCGTCCGCCATCGCGCCCGCGGCGACGGGGCCGGCTGCCTGGCCGAAGCCGAAAAAGAGCGTGACGAAACCCAGCGCGGCCGGCGCCAGTTTCGCTCCGAACAGGTCGCCGCATGTCGCGGCCATGATCCCGGGGATGCTCCAGGCCGTCAGCCCGAACAGGACCACCGACAGCAGAAAGCCCGTCGGCTCCGGCCACAGGGGAAACAGGGCGAAGGCGGTCGCCTGGATCGCATAGACGATCGCCAGTGCGGGCTTGCGGCCGATGACATCGGAGACCCATCCCCAGATCAGCCCGCAGAAGAGGCTCAGCCAGCCGATCGCCATGAAGAGTTGCCCGGCGCGGGCCTCGCTGTAGCCCCCTTCGCTGATCAGGCACCGGTTGAAGAAGGTCAGGTAGATGATGTAGGAGAAGCCGAAGGCGACATAGACCAGCGCCAGCAGCCACACGACGGGCCGGGTGTAGACATCGCCCCAGCGGGGACGGGCGGGGCTGCCCGCGGGGGGCGGCTGTTCGGGGTCGGCGCCGACGGGGCGTTGGCCGAGGTCCTCCGGGCGATCCCGCAGAAACACCGCCGCGGCCACCGCGAGTACCAGCGTCGTCCCGCCGAAGCCGAACCAGCACACCCGCCAGCCGGCATCGCCGAAAGATGCCAGGATGCGCGGCACCAGTGGGCCCAGGACGATCAGGGCGACGGACGAGCCCGCCACGGCAACGCCCGTTGCCAGACCTCGGCGCCGCGGGGCGAACCACGCCGCCAAAAGGCCCATCACCGGCACGTTGCTGGCGCCGCTGCCGACACCGGCCAGCGCCCGCCACGCGGCGGCCTCCGCCACGCTGCCGGCCGTGCCCGTCATGATCAACGAGACGCCCACCAGCCCGAGCCCGGCCGCAATAACCCGCCGGGGCCCGAAGCGGACGGCCAGTATCCCGCCGATCAGGCAGAACAGCAGGTAGCCGGCCAGATTCGCCGTCGCGACCGCCCCACCGAGCCGGTTATCCATGCCCAGGCCTTCCTGCATGGCGGGCAGCACGGCCGAGTAGGAGAACCGTCCCAGCCCCAGCGAGCCGAAGACCACGAGGGTGCCCACGGCCAGGATGACCCAGCCGTAGTGCCCGGGCCCGGTACAGCCAGGCGGCGCGTATGTCGGCGTGGCCGTCAACAGCGCCTCCGAGGCTTGCCGGCTTTCGTTCGGGGCGGCGCGTCCCGTCGGAGTACCGGTTTCATTGTTCTGGCGGTCTGTTGTCACGCACATCTCCTGACAACCGGCAGGCCATCGGCGCCGCGACTGCTAGTGCCCGGCCGCCGCTGTCGGGCGCGTGGCTGGGCCATTCGAGGCCGGCTGGGTTGCCGCCGGGCGCGGGGGCATCCCGTCGAAGCTGAGCACGACCGCCTCATTCATGGTCCAGGCGGTCTTGAACGTATCGCCGTCGCCCAGTTTCTTGCCAGAGCGGACGTCCCGCACATCCTTGACCGGGGCGGCGAACTTCACGGTAATCTCGACCGGACTGGTCTTCAGACCCACCGAGTTGATCTCGCCGGTCCAGGCCGTCTGCGTCTCGGGGTTCATCACGACCAGCACCACGGTCCGGCCGTCCTTCTGCCAGTAGGTGATCTCGTAGCCCTGGGTCCTGGCGTCGGCATTGGCGATGCGGACCCACGGAGTGGCGCCGGCTGCGGTGACGTGCTTCATGAAGACCTCGCGCTGCGCCGCCCGCTGAAGGCCCGCGCCACGGTAGGCGTTGTACCATTGCGGCGAGAGGTTCATCAGCACGGCCCTGCCCTTGCCGCAGGCCTGCACGTGATCGGTGTCCATCTTGCGGACGGCCTTGTAAAAGCCGCCCTTGTCGCGGATGGCGGTGTTGCCGCGGGTCAGGAACTGGTTGTACGAATCGAAGTAGAAGTTGACGTCCTGGTCGACCTCGACCCAGAGCTTCTCACCGAAGACATCGCCGGCTTTCATCGCAGGATCGTGCTTGACGCCGAAGATGTCGTCAAGCGCGCCGCCGCCCGCGCGGCCGCGGCCGTGCTGGTCCCACATGCCGGGCATGTAATCGGCGATGACGGTGCCGCCGGCCTGGCAGAACTCGCGGATGCGGCGGGCCTCGGCGTCGGACAGGCATATCGTCGCCGGCAGGATCAGCACCTTGTACTCGTCAGTCGGGATGCCCTCGCGGATGACGGTCGCATAGTCGATCCAGTCGTACTGGATGCCGTCGTCGCGGAGCATGTTCTCCCAGGCCTTGTGGACCAGGTGCCAGCTGCCGATCCGGCCGTCGTCGTTGCGGTTGACCCAGGTCGCCCCGTGGGCCTCGGCGTCGAGGATCCAGCCGAGCTGGATCGAGGGATGGCTGTAGTAGATCGCCACGCCGTCGTGGACCCAGGTGCCGCCGAAGATGGCCGGGGCGACCTTGTTCTGGATCTCCAGCAGGTGCGGGGCGGTCTTGTCGTGCCAGGGCAGGGGCTTGCCGTCCTCGAACCAGCGATCCACCCAGCCGATGTGGCCCCGGCCGCCTTGGGCCAGGTGCGACCAGAAGAACCAGATGTCCTGTGGCGCGTCGCGGTGGAAGTGGGCGCGGCTCTGGATGATGGCGTTATCAGGGCTGAGCGAACGGAGGATCGACCAGATCCCGCCGGAGAGGAACTGGACCTTGCGCATGAGTTTGGCGTAGTCATACCCGCCGAAGGCGTTGGGCACCTGCACGCCCACGTAGCCGCAGGGGGTGGCCGGGTCCACCCTGTTGGCGTGTTCGACCAGGCCGCCCAGGAAGTTGTTCCAGTGCGAGTCGTTGAAGGTCCACTGGTCCATCAGCTGGCTGCAGTCGAAGTCCTTGACGCTCCAGTCGGGCAGTTTCGTGCGGAGCTGCTCGTAGGACACCCAGCCTTCGTGTTTCGGGGCGGCCTTTTCGCCATAGACCTCGCGCAGCCAGGCGTCGTAGGCTCTACGGTCGTCGGTGATCTGCCACATGGTAGGGTGGACGAAGTGGCCCCAGGAGATCTCATCGTCGAGGGCGTAGGCCGCGCGGTAGGGTGAGGATTTCACGTTGCCGACATAGCGGGTGATGATTTCCTCCAGCGTCTTGCGCATCTCGTCGTTGACCGGCTTGTCGCGGACACCCGTGCCGTGCAACCGGTCGAGGATGGCCGGGTCCTTGCCAGGTTCGCCGCCGTCCCAAAGGTGAAGGTAGCGCTTCGAGGCGGTATGGTCCATGTAGAAGCGGAGCTTGTGCTTGTTGATCCAGGCCAGTTTGTCGACGCCGTCGGCGGTGGGGCGGCCGTGGTCGAGGTAGGCCCCGTTGTAGCCGTGCTCGCGGGACCACTGCCCGGAGGCGTCGTCGTAGCCGATCTGCCAGTTCCAGGTCCAGGGCATGTAGGTCCACTCGGGCCAGGCCTTTAGGATCCAGGCCTTGTCCTGCTTAACCCGCTGGAAGTCCCTGGACGTTTTGACGTACTGCTCGTAGGGATCGACCTGCGCGACGGCGATCTGCCCGAGGAGGATACAGGCGGCGCACGAGACGGTGGCGGAAATGGGTTTCATCTCTGTGATTCCTCACGTTTGAGATTGGCGAACCACACGAGGCGCAAGATTCGGCAACCCCGCTGCAGGGCATGCTAACGGGGCGCCGGACAGCGGGCAAGGCAAGGTTGCGCTCGACGGCGTGGCGACCAGCCGCGTGGTGCACGTCGGGGACAACTTCTCCGCCGATGTCGTCGGGGCTCATAGCACGGGCATCGGCTCGGTCTGGATCAGCAGGGGGTGCGCAATTCCCGAAGAGGCAACGTGCCAGCCCGACCACGTGGTCGCGGATCTGCGGGAGATTGTTAACTAGGGCTATTGGGGTCCCGTCAAGGACATGTAGGGCGGGCTGCGCCCGCCACGCCGTTTCCGCTGAGATCCCGCTACGGACAGCAGGGGGCACGCGCTGCGTACGTTTTGGCCGTTGCTGTTGAAGTCCCGTCAGGGACGGCAGGGAATAGCTCAGGACGGAGGCGACGGTCGTTTCGTCGCCGGAGTCCTGGGTAAGCCAGCCCCCCACCTTTTGGGTTCCGTTCTGTTGTTGGAGTCCCGTCAGGGACGACAGAAGCTTCCGGAGCGGATCGCATCGGCGAATACCGGGACCTGACGGATCCGCCAGGCCGGAGTGAAAGCGGCGTCACGGCCGCCGCAGTCCAAAGTTGCCGCTGATGCTCCCTTCCGATTCGAGAACGTGGCACCGATGCCGGCTTGAGTGAAAGCGGCGTCTGCGGCGCCGCACTCCAAAGGCTGTCGCCGCTTGACACACCCCGCTTCGTTGAGCCCTGGCACCCGCCTTACTGGCAACTGGCAACTCATCCTGACCCCTGATCCCTGACCCCTGACCCCTGCCGTTACTGGCAACTGTCGTCTTTCACCTTGCCACCCGGTCACCCTGTCAGGCTTTGCCGTCACTCCCCCTTCCCACTACCCCCGCATCGCCATAAAATGCCCCCTTTGACAAGGGGTACGGCCTATGGCCAACCACGAAACAACCGACCTGCTCGCGATCGGCAGGCGAGTCATCGCTGAAGAGGCCGACGGCTTGCGGTGCCTGGCCGACGGGCTCGACGAGGGCTTCGCCAGCGCTATCCGGCTGATCCAGGACCTGCCCGGCCACCTGGTGGTCACGGGCCTGGGCAAGAGCGGCCTGATCGCCCGCAAGATCGCCGCGACGCTGACCAGCACGGGCGCGCCGGCCACGTTCATGCACCCGGTCGAGGCGATGCACGGCGACATCGGCCTGGTCGGCCCCGACGACGCCCTGCTGGTCCTGTCCAAGAGCGGCAACACCGACGAGCTCGCCCGCTTCGTGCTGCACTTCCGGCGGATGGGCGGGGCGGTCATCGCGGTGACCGAAGACCGGCAAAGCCGCCTGGCCGAACTGGCGTCGATCGTCATCGCCCTGCCGGGCCTGCCCGAGGCGTGCCCGCTGAACCTGGCGCCGACCACCAGCACGACGATGATGCTCGCTTTGGGCGACGCCCTGGCGATGGTCCTGGTCGAGGCCCGCGGCTTCAAGCCCGAGGACTTCGCCCGCTACCACCCCGAGGGCAGCCTGGGCAAGCGGCTGCTGCTGCGTGCCCGCGACCTGATGCACGCCGGCGACGAGCTGCCCGTCGTCCGCATCGACCAGTCCATGGAGGACCTGCTGCGGACCATCGACGACAAGGCCCTGGGCATGGCCTGCGTCGTCCAGCCGGACGGGGCTTTCCTCGGCGTGTTCACCGACGGCGACCTCCGCCGCCTGATCCGCCGCTGTGCAAACCCCATGACCCTCTCGTTGGCCGAGGCGTTTCGTCTGAGCCGACGCTCGGCCGCCGACACCCGGGTCCTTCGCTCCGTCGTCCGTCCGGACATGCCTCTGATCGACTGCCGCCAGACCATGCGCGACAGCAAGATTACCGTCCTGGTCGTCGCCGACGAGAACAACCGCCCCGTCGGTATCGTTCGCCAGCACGACATCGTGGCCATCGGATTGGGGTAA
>JAWLBS010000237.1:0-8432 GCA_041687575.1 Phycisphaerae bacterium
TGTTCGAGCTGTCGGATCGGCCGGACATGCGCTGGCCCCTGTCGAGCAATTTCGAGAAGATGATCAGTTACACGCCGCAGAAGGGGACGGCCAGTTACGAGGTACCGCACGAGGGGCTGCTCAACCCTGGGCAGGCGTACTACTGGCGTGTGAAGGCCCGCAACGAATCAGGGGTGTGGGGTCCGTGGAGCCGGACGTGGTCATTCAAGACAAAGGCTCCCGCGCCGCCGGTGGACTTGAAGCTCGCGTGGGATGACCGGCGGGGGGAGATGACGCTCTCGTGGAAGCCGAACCCGCAGGGAGAGCGGCCGGTGCGGTACATCGTCTACGGCAGCGACGAGAAGGGCTTCACCGCCAGCGACGAGCCGCACGTGGTCAATTGCGGCGCGGCGGGCAACCGGACCTTCCCGGGCAATCGCATCGCGGCGACCGACGCGACGAGCCTGGTGGTCTGCCGGCGGCGGTTCGACGAGGCGAGCCTGGTGGATGGACCGGGTGACTCCCGCAAAGGCGCCGCGGATGCGGCGGGCAAAGGCGCGGACAGTCAGCCGGCCGCGGGGGAAGCGGCGAGGCGACCGGGGATGCCGGTGCCGATCCCGGCAGGCCCGCCGGGCGAGCCGGACCGGGCGGACCGGATGTTCTATCGGATTGCAGCGGTGGCCGCGGATGGGACGCGAAGCGGGCCGTCGGACTACGTCCAGGCGCCGGGGCCGATCATCTGCACGGCGGTGCCGGAGCGGGTCGTTTTGGGTGAGCCGGTGACGATCCGGATGCGGGCGCTGGCGTCGATCGGCAACCTCCGCAGCCGGGCGGTGGGCGAGAAGTCGTACCAGGGGGCATTCGGCCTGAACGCCGACCGGCTGAGGTGGAGCGTCCACAGCGACGTACACATGAGCATCGAGCCGCAGACGGGGCTGCTGCGGATCGGCCCGGCGGTGTGGGATATCGGGCCGATCGAGGCGGTGGTGATCTGCCGCAACCAGCGCGGCGAGTCGGATGCGTACCGCTTTACGATGCAGGTGATTGCTCCGGCAGACAGGGGGCCCGCCGGAGCGGGCCCCTGTGCTGATTGATCATCCTTGTGCCGCGATCAGACGGGGGTGATAAAGTCCTGAAGCACCGCAAAGATATCGAGGCCCAGCAGTGCAGCGGCACCTACGCCAAGCAGAAGCAGCAAGAAGAATCCCATCGTCAATCCTCCTGGGGCCGCAAGCAGTGACGCCCGTGTTTGCAGGGCAAACTCTTGGGCCCCCGATCAGCCAGGCCGCCGACCCGCATTATACATACAGGGCGGATGCAACCGGTTCGCCGCACTGCCGTCCGGATTCTCGTGACGCTCGAGAAGCGGCCGGATACCAGAACATGTCTGTTCACATGTCTCTCTTGAATGGTATCCGCAAACTCGGCAATACTGCAAGTCGGCGGGCGATATTCTGTCACCAAGGGGTTGGGTTGCATGCGGAGCGGGCAGGGCGGGGGTGCATCCGTCATTTGGTGGCGGTTCCAGGGGTCTGACCCCCGCCAATCGCCCGCCGGTCACCGATCGGCGGATGCACCCGGGGCGGGACAATTCCCTTTCCGGTCGTTGGCAATGGATGTCTCATCGCGTATATTTGCCGGCGTCGTTAGCGGTGGACCGAGTCGTAGCGGGTCCCTGGAAACATTCCCGTCACCGGAGTACCGACTCATGGAGACGTTCACACAGATGTCGGCCTGGAATGACATCAGCGCCCTGGACTACATGCCGCCCGAGAGGTTGCGGGAGCTGCAGTTGTGTCGCCTGCAGGACCTCGTCCAGCGGGTTTACAGGAACGTGGGGTGCTACCGCCAGCGCATGGACGAGGCCGGGGTCAAGCCCGAGGACGTTCGTACGCTGGGCGATGTCGCCAGGTTGCCGTTCACGTACAAGGCGGACCTGCGGGACAACTACCCGTTCGGGCTGTTCGCCGAGCCGATGGAGCGGATCGTGCGGCTGCACGCATCGAGCGGCACGACGGGCAAACCGATCGTGGTGGCGTACACGCAGGAGGATATCGGCGTCTGGTCGCAGGTGATGCTCCGGTCGCTGGCGGCGTGCGGGGTCAGCCACAACGACATCGTGCAGAACTCGTACGGCTACGGGCTGTTCACCGGCGGGCTGGGCGTGCACTACGGCGCCGAGGAGCTCGGCGCGACGGTCATCCCGGTCAGCGGCGGGAACACCGAGCGCCAGATCATGATCATGAGGGACTTTGGCGCGACGATATTGTGCTGCACGCCGTCGTACTTCCTGCACCTGATCGACAAGGCCGAGGAGATGGGCGTTGCGATGCGGGAGCTGAAGTTGCGGGCGGGCATCTTCGGCGCCGAGCCGTGGTCCGAGCCGATGCGCGATGCGATCCAGCAGCGCAGTGGGATCGAGGCGTTCGACATCTACGGCCTGTCGGAGATCATTGGCCCCGGCGTTTCGGTCGAGTGCCCGGTCCACCAGGGCCTGCACATCTTCGAGGACCACTTCCTGGCCGAGATCATCGATCCGGACACCGGCGACGTGCTGCCGGACGGCGAGGAGGGCGAGATCGTCTTTACCACGCTGACCAAGCAGGCGTTCCCGGTCTTGCGGTACCGCACGCGGGATATCAGCCGGCTGCACCACGAGCGGTGCGGGTGCGGCCGCACGATCGTGCGGATGGAGCGGGTCCGCCGGCGAAGCGACGACATGTTCATCATCCGCGGCGTGAACGTTTTTCCGTCGCAGATCGAGGCGGCGCTGCTGCAGGTGGAGGGCACGCTGCCGCACTACCAGATCATCTTGACGCGCGACGGGTCGCTGGACACGATCAGCGTGCAGGTGGAGGTGACCGAGCGGTTCTTCACGGACGAGATCAAGGGCCTGGAGAAACTTCGCCGGGCGGTCCAGGCGAATATCGAGTCGACGATCGGATTGCATGCGCAGGTCAAGCTGGTCGAGCCGAAGACGTTGCAGCGGTCGGAGGGCAAGGCCAAACGAGTGCAGGACGAGCGGAATTTATAGCGAAGCGTTGCCCGGAGACGCTCGGGCGGACGGCCTGAATGCGGAACTCCAATCGCCGGCATGAAGCCGGCACGCCGAACGTTGGCAATGGTTGCCCGGGTTCGTACCGTGGTACAGTTGCACCGGAGAGATGCGATGAAGGTCCCCCAGGTATCAGTCTTTCTGGAAAACCGCCGCGGCCGGCTGCATGAGGCCAGCGACGTACTCGCCAAGGCGGGCATCAGCCTGATCACGCTGGCGCTGGCCGACACGGCCGACTTTGGCGTAATGCGGCTGATCGTCGCGGACGCGGCGGCGGCGGCGAAAGTGCTTAAGGACAACGGCTTTACCGCCATCGTCAACGAGGTGCTGGCGATCGAGGTGCCGGACCGGCCGGGCGGCCTGGCGGGGATCCTGGAGGTCCTCGACGCCGGCGGGGTGAACATCGAGTACATCTACGCGTTCACCCAGAGCAGCGGCGGGCGGGCCGTACTGATCTTCCGCTTCAGCGAGATCGACCGTGCAATCGAGGTGCTGACCGCCGCGGGGATCAACCTGCTTCGCCAGATCGATCTGCTCAGCCAGCAGGCCTGAGGATGCGCGGCGGGCGGCGGTCGGCGATGCCGCCCAAAGGGATGTATCACAGGCCGCTGTCGGCGGTGGCGGGTGACAGGGCGGGTGCAAGACGGCGCCCGCTTTGGCGTCATCGCGTATCGAAAGGATTGTCAGGACCGGACGAATCGCGTATATTGAGGGGTATCGGTTGTAGTGGATCGGGTATGCCCGGTTGGGCTTGGCCGCTCGGCTGGGAGGTGTGTGATACGGCAGTTCGTCGGTGCGCGTTTGGGCCGTTTCTGGTGTATCAAGCGAGGTGGTTGCTGGTGGACGATCGGCTCGGGGCGTGTCCTGCATATCGGACATTACTGTGGCGGACAGCTCGATTTACGGTAGTTTTCCTGTCTTGATCGATAGTCCGTATATAGTAGAATCCACGTGCAGCCGGCGCAACAAGGCCTGATCGCGCACCTGTGGGATGACTGGCTCGCCTCTCGGAGAGCCCTATCGAACAGGAAACGCTGGCCGGTGAACCCGGTCCGGAAGTGGCCGCAGCGTCTGAGGAAGGCATCTGGATGAGCGTGATTGCAGGACTGGCACCCGCAAAGATCAACTTGACGCTTCGTGTGGTTTGCCGCCGAGCCGATGGGTACCACGAGGTCGACAGCGTCGTTGCCTTTCTGGACCTGTGCGATTCGCTGCTGTTTCGTCTTTCCCCGACCAACATTCAGGAACTTTGCGTGACCGGGCGGGCCGAGAACATCCCCGTCGACGGGGGGAACCTGGTCCTGCGGGCCGCCGAGGCGCTCACCGAGCGGGTGGGGCGCGACCTTCCTTTCACCGCGGTGCTCGACAAACGCATCCCGGCCGGGACAGGTCTCGGAGGCGGCAGCAGCGATGCGGCGACCACGCTTTTGATCTTAAACGAGCTGCACGATCTGGATGTTTCGCCCGCGGCGCTCGCCGAGGCCGGGGCCGCCGTCGGTTCGGACGTACCGATGTTTCTGCAGCCGGACGTGGCCGGCGCCCGTATCCGCGGGCGGGGCGAACGGGTCGAGCCGCTGGCCGGGCCGGTGCGGGGGCACTGCCTGCTGATTTTGCCGGGGATTCACATCTCGACGCCGGCGGTGTATGCTGCATGGGACCGCGAGCCGGTCAGCACGCAAGGCCAGGCGGAGGTCCCGTGGGCAGAGGCGCCGCGGCAGTGGCTCGAGGGATGCTTCAACGACCTGCAGCCGGCGGCGTTTCGCCTCTTTCCGGAGCTGCAGTCGGTGCAGCGCAAGGCGGCGGATATCTGCGGGCGTCCCGTGCTGCTCACGGGCAGCGGCAGCGCCCTGTTCAGTGTTTTTGATGATCCTGCGCATGCTGGCCGTATGGCCGCACGCATAGCTGAGGAAGTGAACGTGGAGACCCTGGTCGCGCCTTTCCGATCCAGGGCAGGCAACCAGTTGCCGGAGGTGCAACATGCAGATTACTGAGATTCGTATCCGACTCGTGCCTGACAACGGCCAGCGATTGAAGGCGTATTGCACGATCACGCTGGACGGGGAGTTCGTGGTCCGCGACCTGAAGATCATCGAGGGCAACAACGGCTTGTTCGTTGCGATGCCGTCGCGGAAGCTGTCGGACCGCTGCTCGAAGTGCGGGACCAAGAATCACCTGCGGGCGCGTTTCTGCAACGAGTGCGGGGCCCGGCTGGGTGACAACCGGATCCTGCGGGACGAGGCGGGCAAGCCGAAGCTCAACATCGACATTGCCCACCCGATCGACTCGCAGTGCCGCCAGCGGTTCGAGCATGCGGTGATCGAGTCGTACAACAAAGAGCTCGAGGAGTCGCAGAAGCCGGGCTACAAGCCCAGAAACGACGAGCACCTCGGCGATTTTTTCCTGATGTCCCAGCATGACACGTCGGAGTAGTGCCTGCTGGGCGAGTTTCGTGCGCGGCGGCGTGATCGTATAAGCCGCCGCGTCCAGACGTCGGGTGTTGT
Source organism: Phycisphaerae bacterium (assembly GCA_041687575.1). Lineage (GTDB taxonomy): Bacteria > Planctomycetota > Phycisphaerae > UBA1845 > JANYLN01 > JANYLN01. The sequence continues at coordinate 5,536 of JAWLBS010000237.1, forward strand.
TCGCCGGCAGCGGCGTGAAGCGGGGGGAGTGCTGTCCCTGGTTTTGCGGCCGGCCCGGCCCCCTTCAGCAAGTCTGTTTGCCACAATGTTTAACACAGATGTAAAGTAAACGATAAACCAATGATCAAGACGTTTCTCGCCATCAGGTTACGCAGCGTGGCCGCGCTGACTTGTGCCGGCCTGTCGATCGTCTTGTGGGGAGCGGGTGTCGCGACTGCGGCGCCGGCCGGCGGACGGGCAGCGACGACGGCGCCGGCCGGCCAGGTGGCGGCGCCATCGGTCCCGGGGCTGCATATCTCGCCGCACCTGAGCCTCGACCCGCCGCAGGGGCTGCTGATCGACGCCTGGTATCATCTGGAGCTGCTGGACAAGCCGGTCGGGTATATGCGGACGGCCATGCGTCGCACGGGGGATCACATCGAGACCCTCGACTACACCTTGATCCAGATCGCCCGCGGGCCGGTCACGATCAAGATCGTGCTGCGGAACCTGACGGTCGAGACGCTGGCTGGCGAACCGGTGGAGATGGTCACCGAACAGGTCTTTGCCAACCAGCCGATGAAGTATCACGCGATCTGGCAGGCCGACGGCTCGATCGAGCTGCAGGTCACGCAGGGCGGCAACACGATCACGCGCAATTTCGAGGCGGACCCGACGGCCGACATGCCCTGGTCGCTGCAGCGGGAAGTGCTTTCGGGCAAGCGCAAGGCGGGCGATTCGTTCAGTGAGCGGAGCTATGCCTTCATTTCCGATACGCGGCCGATGAAGGTCGAGCACGAGGCGGTCGGTCCGGTGCGGGCGGAGCTGCCGGGCGGGCGGGTGGTGCCGGCGTACCGGTACCGGATCGCCACGGGGGGCATGGGCGCGGGCGAAACGGATGTCGACCTTGCGACACTGGTGCCGCTGCGGTTCGAGATGCCCGTGATGGGGATGAAGTTCAAGGCCGCCCTGTCGCCGCGCGAGCAGGTGCAGGCACAGTCCTCGCAGCCGGCCGCGGAGCTGTTCTTCAGCACGCTGGTGACGGCGAAGGTTGTCGGCGGGATCGACCCGGCGCAGGCGGAGGCGGTGCGGTACACGATGGTGCTGACCGGCCAGGACAAGCAGGTCGACATGCTGAACACGGCGATGCAGCGGGTGGTGCTGCGGCGGGATGACCGGATCGATCTGCTGGTCAGCCGGTGGGACGCGCCGCGGAAGCGCGACGATCGTGCCGGCAAGGCCCCCCGCGAGGCGGACCTGGACAAGTATCTCGCGGCGACGGCGTACGCGAATATCGACGACGAGGTCATCCGCAAGATGGCCGACGAGGCGGCCGGCGGCGAGGCCGACCCGCTGCAGCTGGCGGAGCGCCTGACGCGGTATGTCTACAAGAATATAGAGCACAAGGGGCTGGACGTGGCGTTCGCGACGGCCAGCGAGGTCGCGCGGACGCGGCAGGGCGACTGCACGGAGCACGCAGCGCTGCTGGCGGCGCTGGCGCGGGCGAAGGGGCTGCCGGCGCGGGGTGCGTTCGGGATGGTGGCGATGCCGGGCAGCTACGCCGACGGCGAAATGACGTTCGGCTATCACATGTGGACGCAGATTTACGTGGGCGGCCGGTGGCTGGACTTCGACGCGGCGCTGAACCAGCCGCACCCGGACGCGACGCACATTTTGCTGGGCATCAGCGACCTGGCGGACACGAGCATTTCAGTCGACTCGGTCAAGACGTTCATGCAGCTGGCGGGCAATATGGACCTGACAGCGCGGGCGTCGCGGTAGATAGTTGCCAGTGGCCAGTAGCCAGTAACGGCAACACCAACGGCCTTCCGCAGATGTTCGCAGATTACTCAGATTAGAAACAACAACCACGACAGGGGCCGGAGGTCAGGGATCAGGGGTCAGTGAACAGCAGAAACGGCCACGGCAACGACGAAGGCAATATCAGCCACGGATGAACGCGGATGAAACGCGGATAACAACAACGACAACAACATCTTTTCGTTCCGAATATGCAGCGCTGCCGGATGCTGCGGGAAGGAGCCCGAAGCGTAAGCGAGGGAGTCGTCCGGATGCAAGAGACATCCGCCTCCTGCAGGAAGGAACGTAAGTAAGGGTGTCTTTGTCGTTGCGGATGCGCAAGACTCCCGCGCCCTGCAGAAACGAGCCGCGACCGTGAGGGAGCGGCAGATCGGCGAACATGCACCGAGCTATGAACTGTCATGGAACAACGACCAGAGACAGACATTGTCTATGCGACCGATGACGCGGTGGCGCCGGAGGGGCGATCGTGGGCGATCCGATCGCCGCGGGCGTTTGGTGGGGCGATGGTCCTGGCGATGTTCGGCCTGAAGATCCTGGCGGCGCCGCTGGTGCTGGGTGCGGGCGGGGCGGGCACCTCCGAGGGAATCGTCGAGGGCGGGGCGGCGGCTATTGTCGTATCGTTCTTTTTCCTTCCGATCGAGACGCTCCTGGGGCAGGCCCTGCCGATCTGGGCGATCAGCAAGGCGGGAGGCCGCAGGTGGTGGTTCCTGTGCCTCCTGTCGGCCGGTTTCTTCGGGCTGCTTCACCTGCCGGTCGGTCCGGGGGCCTTCGTGGTCGGTTTCGCGGGGGGGGCTGTCATACTGCTGGCTGTCGTGGCGGCAGAAGTCGCGGCCGGCGGCGCTGTGGTACACTACAGGCGTACACGCGGTGGTGTAGCGGCGGGAAGGACCGGGGTACCTGGTCGTGGAGAAAGATGAGTGAATTCGTTGTTGGTCTTCGGTGCCGGAGTCGTCTTGCTTGGTCCTGTTCTGTTCGCCACGTCTGCGGCCGGCGTCGTGGCTGCGCACGTGTACGATCGCGAGTGAGTACAAAAGAGATTGGGCCCGCACCTCGCGGCCGCGGGCCCAATACTCTAAAATAGATGCAACTGGAGG
>JAWLBS010000238.1:0-8431 GCA_041687575.1 Phycisphaerae bacterium
GCTCGATGTGCTCTTGATCAGCGCCGCCATCTGGCGCCGACGCCGCACCGTCGGGTCGTCGTCGCCGGCGTACTTAGCCAGCCTCGGGTTGATCTTCGCCGGCCGCAGACCGCGGATGAAACTCGCGATTGCCTGGAGGATCTTCAGCACGATCGCCAGGGCGATGATCCCGATGCCCGCCCAGATCAGCTGCACCTGCACCGGGCTGAGGTTCTCGGTAAAGGGCAGGTCCGGCAATGTCATGAGCGCACCTCCTGCCGGGGCGGGGCGGGCTTGTCCGCCTCCTGCCTGGGCGGCACCGTGTGGCCCTGCCGGTCATACACCCGGCCGCGCCACGCCGTGCCCGTCAGCCCCAGCGTCTTGCCGATGGCCGAAAAGAGCATTCCCACGCACAGGCCCGCCCCGATCGGCCATGTCGGGACGTAGCGGACCTGTGCCTTGCTGACCTTGTAGAACCGCGTCAGGACCGTCATCTGTGCGGCCACAGCTAAGGTGGCGAGATATGCCACCCACCACCACCGGCCGCCCGCTCCGGCCGCGACCGCCGTCCAGCCGGCGATCAGGCTGACCCACGGCAGCAGCGACACGATCACCAGGAATGCCGCACTGATCAGCAGCCGCCGCACCGTGCCGAAGCAGCCGTAGAAGATCCGGCTCCAGCCCCGCCACGTCTCGCCGAAGTTGCGGTACATTCGCGTCAGGTAGAGCCCCTCGTTCTGCGCCACCCGCAGCCGCAGGCCCTTCTGCTTGATGAGCTTCGCCATGTGCAGGTCTTCGTTGAGCTGGTGACGCACCGCCGCATGGCCGCCGACGGCCTCGTAGGCGTCCTTGCGGATCAGCATGAACGCCCCGTTGGCGTACGCGGCCCGGCGGGCGGGGTTGTTCACGCGCATCGGGTTGAACCAGAAGACCATCACCGCTCCGGCGACCGGCTGAATGATCCGCTCCCAGGTGGTTTGGGTGTCGAGCACCGGCAGGATCGACAGCAGGTCCACCTTCTCGCGCAAGGTGTAGCTCATCGCCGCTGAGATGGTCCGCTCGCTGGTCTGGCGGCAGTCGGCGTCGCTCATCAGCAGCCAGTCCGCCTGCGCGCTTTCCATGCCCATCCGCATGGCGTTGTTCTTGCCGGCCCAGCCGGGGGGCAGCTCCTGAACCGTCAGGATCCGCAGCCGTTGGCCGCTCGGGTGGGTCCGCTGGACCTCCTGCAGGATCTCGTTGGTGCGGTCGGTGCTGCGGTCGTCGATGATGATCAGCTCGTAGTCCGGGTAGTCCTGATCGAGCCAGGTCCGGGCGCAGGTCTCGATGTTGTCCTCCTCGTCCTTGGCCGCGACCAGCACCGACACTTTCGGCGGCGCAGCCGGCAGGGAGTCCCCCTCGCCCGGGCCGATTCTCAATAGCCGGGTGCCTGCCCGGTTCAGTTCGATGTGCCGCGTCAGCCAGACCAGCGTGATCGCCGCCAGCAGAATAATCCAGATGAGTAGTGCCAACTTCGTTCTCCGTTTACTGACCGACCGCGATTTGGCGGTTCGGGTGCCGGGTGCCATGGCCGCGCTGTTGGCGGCCATGGAATTCCGCGAATAAGCGGGGCTTTCATTCCTGACGTACCGCCCGAAGTCGCCATTGCGAATGGGGCGAGGAGCCTTAATCAGGCGCCGCGCCCGCTACTAGAAGGAGCTGCTTCCCAACTACTCCGCACTCACCGCTGCCACCAGATTCCGCCAATACCCTTGCGGCTCCGGCTCGAACTCCAGCGTGTGCGCCGCGGCCGGGTGCTCCACAATCCTCACCTGCCGGCACGCCAGACTTTCGGCGAACCGGCGAGTGTGCTCGTTATCGACGATTCGCTCTTTCTGTGCAAGCAGCAGCGTCACCGCAAACGGCCACGTCCGCCGCCCGGCTGTCCGGGAAATCCGGATATCCAGCACCCGCGAGGCCAGCAGAAACCGCGCTGTCGCCTCTCGCAGCCGCAGCGGGTCGTCGCGGATGTATTTCTGCCGCACGGGGTTGTCGGTGAACAGCTCCGGCTCGTTCAGCGGGATCGGGAACCGCCGTTGCGGCTGGAACAGCGCCGCCAGGCCCACCTTGACCTTCTCGCCAGCCGGCAGATCCACCTGCGGAAACAGCCCCGGCGCGACCAGCACGACATTGCCGAATCGTTCCGGCTGGCGCATCGCCGCCGCCAGGGCGAGTTTGCCGCCCCACGAGACGCCCACCAGGTGGACCGTCGGCATCCCTGTGCAGGTCTGCAGCCAGTCCACCGCCACCGCAACGTCCCGCAGCAGGCCCCCCGCCGAGCGGGCATGCCCCCGCTCCCGGTCGTTCCGCCCGCTGCCCCGCCGGTCCGGCAGCAGCACGTGGAACCCCGCCTCGGCCAGCTGCGCCGCCGAGTCCTCGAACCACTCCCCGTGCGACTGGATGCCGTGCAGATACAGCACCGCCCCCCGCGCCGCCCCCCGCGGCCGCCAGTACCGCGCGTAGCCGGTGTATCCGTCGTCGTAGTCGATGGTCAGCAACTCAACTTCGCTCATAGCCGGGGATTGTAGCATCCCGTCGCCGAAATCTCATGCCGCCGCAGCGTTAGGAGTCCCCGCTTATGCTTTTTGACAATCTGGTTGTGCCGCAGGCGGAAAGCCTCTTACCCATGGGCGCCAATGTGCACCGTGGGGCGGCCCACCAGCGAGCATTACCGGATTAGTCTGTCAAAAAGCATCAGCGGGCGCTTGGAGTACCGCCTTCAGGCGGCGTTCGGAGTACCGCCTTCAGGCGGTCCGCCCGAGCGAGCGCAGCGATGCGAGTGGCCGAGCCCGAAGTGGCCAAACACGCTACGAACAAGCGCAGACGCCGGCAGTCATCTTCTGTTTACTTTTCCGGCAGGACTCCGGATAATAGAGTGATGATCCAGAAGGTCGTGCGAATATACAGGCGAGACGACCCGGACAGCCGGAAACGAGACCTGGAATACTGGCTGAGCCGCCCGCCGGCCGAGCGCATAGCCGCCGTGGACTTCTTGAGGCGACAGATGTATGGAGATCTACCCCGACTTCAGAGAGTTGCTCGCATTGTTCCGCGCTCACAATGTTGAGTTTGTGATCGTTGGCGGCTACGCAATGGCCTTCCACGGAGCCCCCCGCGCGACGGGAGATATCGATCTGCTCATCAATCCCTCTCCGGCTAATGCCGAGAGAGTTGTCGCGGCGATTAACAGCTTCGGTTTTGCGTCCCTGGGTCTTACGGCGAATGATTTCAGCAACCCGGGGCAGGTGGTTCAACTGGGGATGCCGCCTGTCCGGATTGATATCCTGACCGATATTGAAGCGGTTCCCTGGCAACACGCTGATCAAGGGAAGGTCGCTGGTCTCTATGGGGATGTGCCTGTTCATTTCATCGGGCGTAGCGAGCTGCTTGCCAATAAGAAGGCGGTTGGCCGCAAGCGGGACATCGCGGACCTGGAAGCCTTAGGTGACGAATAATGCCCTGTGAGGCTCTGCGGAGCCACCGGTTCGCAGAAAACAAAACGTGCCCGCCGGCGACACCGGCGGGCACATTGGTTTTTTCATCTTCAACAGGACGCATCAGTCTCGCATCCGGCCTTACTCCCGAATCCGCCGCGCCGCCACGCCCATCTCCTCGGCCTGGTCCTGCAGCTTCTCGATCCGCTGCTCGATCGGCGGGTGCGTGCTGAACAGGCTGCTCATGCCCCGCGGGATCAGCGGCTGGACGATGAACAGGTGCGACTGCGACGGATTCACATCCATCGGGATCCGCTTGTTATAGCCCGCCATCTTGTTCAGCGCGCTGGCAAGCCACAGCGGATTGCCGCACAACTCCCCGCCGGCCGAGTCGGCGTTGTACTCCCGGCTGCGACTGATCGCCATGTGGATCAGCGCCGCCGCGATCGGCGCGACGATGATCATCAGCAGCAGGGCGAACGGGTTGCTCCGACTGTCACCGTCCCGGCCGCCAAGCCCGCCGAAGATCAACGCAAACTGCCCCATGTAAGCCAGCATGCTGATCGCCCCGGCCACGCTGGCGGCGATCGTGCTGATGAGCATGTCGCGGTGCTTGACGTGGGCGATCTCGTGGGCCAGCACGCCGGTCAGCTCCCGCTCGTCGCACATCTGCAGCAGACCCTGCGTGACCGCCACGACGGCGTTGCTGGGGTTGCGTCCCGTCGCAAAGGCATTGGGCGCCTGCTGCGGCATAACGTACACCCGCGGCATGGGCATGCCCGCCCGCTCGGCCAGGTCCCGTACGATCCGGTACAGCTGCGGGGCCTGCCGTTCGTCGACCGGCTGGGCCCCCGTCGAGGCCAGCGCGATCTTGTCGCTGAAGTAGTAGGCGATGAAGTTGCTGATCCCGCCGAACAGGAACCCGAGGATCATCCCGCGCGTTCCGCCCAGGTAGCCGCCGATCGCCATGAACAGGGCGATGATCAACGCCAGCAGGACCGCGGTCTTCACGTTGTTTACGAATCTGTTCATCATGTTTGTTGTCGTGCCTCCGTTTATCCTTGTCTGCGCCGCGGGGCGGTCGATGCCCGTCGCTGTCGCCTGAAAGCCTATCCACATACATCGTCGTTTTCCCGGCGGCTATATATCATACTCCGGTGCTGCGGTGCGGTTCAGGCTGCGCCACGATTTCGCGACAGTATCGGGTAAAGACCTTGCGGGGCAAGCGGTTGGGTGCCCCCCGGCAGGTGGCCCGCTCTGCCACGGCTTCCAAGATGCATCCGGCATCGGCCGGGGCTACAATGTGTTGGGGACATTCGCGATAAGGAGCTGCGCGGGCATGAAAGTCTATACCAAGGCCGGGGATGAGGGGGCGTCGCAGCTGCCGACCGGGTTGCGGGCGTCCAAGGGGGATATCCGGTTCGAGGCCCTCGGCCAGCTCGACGAGCTCAACAGCCTGATCGGCTGGTGCCGCGGTGAGCCCGGGGCGGCCGAGCCGTTGCGGCAAGATCTGCTCTGGGTCCAGGATCGGGTAATGACCGCCGCCAGCCAGCTCGCCGCCATCGCCGGCGGCGAAGATGCTGCCCCGCCGGTCGAAGTCGCCCAAGAAGATATCGAGCGCCTCGAGGCAGCCATCGACAGGGTCTACGAGTCGATGCCCATGCCGAAGTCGTTCGTGTTGCCCGGGGGGTGCGAGCTGAGCTGCCGGCTGCACCTGGCGCGGACGGCGTGTCGCCGGGCCGAACGGTGCGTGATCCGCTGCCTCGAGCAAGTGGACCAGCCAGCGCCGGTGCTGCGGGCCTTCGTCAACCGACTCAGCGACGCCCTGTTCGTGTGGGCCCTTCACGCCAACCATGAGGCGGGGGTGGAGGGTCAGCCGTGGAAGCCGGTTCACGGGTGGCAGGGCGGCGGCCAGTAAGTCTTTGGCCGACAAGAAGATCATTTCGATGTCGTTAGACACGGTCCGGCGCGGCCCTATAATCGGGAAAGCGGTCGTAAGGATGCCCGCCGGATATCCGTCGCACGTTATCGCAAGCATGGCCGAAGTCCATGCCGGCTCCGGCTAAGGCCGCCTCCGGCGGGGGCAATCCTGGCGAAGAACAAAATCCCTGAACTGTCTGGAGACGAACATGCACGCGCTGGCGAATGGATGGAACCGCTTCAACTGGCTGATTCTCGCTGCTGTCCTGGCCGTATCGGGTCCGTCGGCAGCCTTGGCCCAGGTGCCGACCGGCGAGGCCCCCGTCGCCGAGCCCCGGCCGCAGGCGACGCAGGCCGCCCCGGCGACGCAGGTGTCGCCGGAGCAGGCCCTTTACAACCGGATCACCGAGATGCGAAACCTGCCGCAGGTCCCCCAGGGCGAGCAGCTGTCCGAGTCGCCCGAGATCCGCGAGGCGATCGAGGACCAGCTCGAAGCGAGCCTCGCGCTGACCCGCGAATACCTGGAGAAATACCCAAAGGGTGAGCACGCTGACGAGGTGCAGATCCAGCAACTGGACACGTTGCGGCTGCTGGCGGTGGTCAAGGACGAGACGTTCGACGAGTTCCGCGCCAGGGCCAACGAGATCCTGGCGAGCGACGCCTCGCAGGAGGTCAAGGCGGCGGCCGAGTTCATGCTCGTGCAGATCCAATTGCAGGAGGCGTTCACGCAGCTGCGCGGCAACCAGGCCATGACCGAGCAGCAGAAGGATGCCGTCTGGCGAGACACCGTCGTCAAGCAGGCCCGTGCCTACATCAACAAGTATCCCGACAGCGAATTTTCCAAGCAGTTCTATGCGATCTTGATCCAGAACGCCCTGGAACAGGGGCAGTTCGAGCAGGCCCGCAAGCTGCTTGCCAACATGAAGGCGAAGTTCCCCGAGGAGCCCGCCCTCGACCAGATCCAGCAGATGATCGACATGGCCCAGCAGCAGGCGGCCGCCACGCAGCCCGGTGCAGCCACCCAGCCCGGGGCGACAACCCGCCCGGCCGCCCCGCAACCGACCGCCCCCGAGGCTGGTCAATAGACCTCGCGGCCTTGGCAATTTCGAACCACGGTCCCGCCGCGCGACCCGATCGCCGGCGGGACTTGTCTTTTTCAGGGGGGCGAAGCCCCTGCAGCACGGTTGTCGGCCAGGCTTTTATCGGCCGCTCCGGCCGCCCCAACCCTTTCGCCCGCATGACGGGCGGTTCGTTGACACCCCCCGGGCCAGGGCTATAATCGCCTTCGGCGCTGTATAGACGCGAAATCTACTCCAATTTTGCGAGTTGCGTGACTTGCATCCTCAACGTCAATGTGTCGTACCAGGCGTGGGCCGCTCAGTGATGAAGTATCCATATTCGATTTTCGTGGGACTGCTGGTCGCGATCCTCTGCGGGTTGTATCCGTCCCGGTGCCCAGGGCAAGTTGTGCCCGCCCCGGCCGCTCCGACCGTCAGTCAGCCCGTCCTGCCAACCGGTATCAGCGAGCAGAACGTCGAGCTGTTCGGACGGTATGCCTACATCTGGCAGCAGGACGAAACGCAGGTCATCGTTTACGAGGGCGATTTCTCCCTGGACATGGGGCAGCGCCACCTCAGCGCGAATGACGCGGTCATCTGGATCGACCGGTCGAAGTATCAGGGACGGGTCTACGCCGACGTCCAGGTCTTCCTGTGGCGAGGCGCCCGCGTCATCGAACCGGGCGGCACGATCACCCGCGGCGACGTGCTGTTGGCGACGCTGAGCACGTTCGGCGAGATCGGTGTGAACTACTCGGTGCTGGCCAGCGGCTCGGCGGCCGACGCCCCGCTGTACAAGCGGGCCAGCGGCGTTCGAGAGGCGTACCTGGCCGAGCAGACGCAGATCGCGCCAGCCGGCCGGGCCGATCCGCTGACCGTGCTGCGGACCCGCGAGCCGGGTGTCGTCCGCCCGTGGACGCCCCGCCGGCGGGTCAACTTTCGGGCAGAGAATCTCGAGTCGCTGTTGCTGGAGGGCGGACAGCGGATCGTGACCGCCACAGGCGACGTCTACGTCACCCAGGGCCGCACCGGCACGGCCGACTTTTTGGAGATCCACGCCGACGCGGCGGTCATCTGGCTCCGGTCGGAGGCGGCAGGGGCGGCCGGTGGCGAGGGTCCTGACCAGCAGGTGGCCCCGCCCGCGGCGCCGACAGGTCCAGCCACGGCGGCGCCGGGCGCTGGCGCGGACGGCGCGGCTGCGGCACCGGGTGCCATGGCGGCCGATGAAGAGGGTCTTGCGGGGCTGACCGGCACCTCGGGGCGGGCGACGGCGGTCTATCTCGAGGGCGACGTGGTGATGACCCTCGGCGACCGAATGGTCCGCGCCCGGCGGCTGTACTACGACTTCGAGACGGACCAGGCCTATATCCTCGATGCGGTGGTGCGGGTCAATGAGCCGGTGCGGGGCGTGCCGTTTTACGTCCGCGCGGCCGAGATCCGCCAGATCGCCCGCGACCGCTATGAGGCGTACGACGCGCAGGTGACCACGGATGAGTTCCACACGCCGCACTACGCGATCGGGGCCGAGCGGGTGGTGGTGGTGGATCGTACCCCGCGCGACGCGACGGGCGAGATCGTCGGCGTGGGGGCCGGTTCGTATGCCGCCAGGGACGTCACCTTCAACATCGGCGGCAAGCCGATTCTCTGGTGGCCCTACGCCCGCGGGGACGTCCGCGAGGGTGAACTCGCCCTGCGGTCCGTGCGCCTCTGGTACGACGACGACTGGGGCCCGTCCGTCCAGACCCGCTGGAACCTGTTCACCGCGCTGGGGCTGGTCAGTCCGGAAGGCTTCGACGCAAACCTGCGGCTGGACTACTTCGGCAAGCGGGGGCCGGGCGTCGGCACGGACATGACCTACCACCGTGAGGACTACTTCGGCTGGCACCGCGGCTACTTCGTCTACGACAAGGGCGAGGACACCTTCGGCCGGGACCGCGCGGACATCGAGCCGCCGACCGAGACGCGCGGGCGGTTCACCTGGCGTCATCGGCACTACCTGCCGCG
>JAWLBS010000239.1:0-8425 GCA_041687575.1 Phycisphaerae bacterium
GGTCACACGGCGATGCGTCGAGGTGGGCGGGCAGGTCATCTCCGAGACGCAGACGGACTACGACTCACTCGGCAGGGCGTATCGGGTTCGCCAGCTCGCGGTGCCCGGTTCGGTCGGAGCGCTCGGCACGCCCGACGATGCCCAGGACCGCATCGAAGAGACGGCCTGGGACCCAGCCGGCAACCTTGTGGTCCAGCGCCGGAGGCTCGGCAGTCTGTTCGCCGGCACGACCTACGGCTATGACGGGCTGAGCCGACCGGTCAGCCGGACGGACAACGTCGACGATGGTGTGGTCTCCGTCACGACGTACGTGCCTGACGGCCGGGGCAATGCGGTGGAGTCGGCCGATCCGGCTGGCAACAAGACCGGGTACGTCTATGACGCGGCCGGCAACCAGGTCGAGGAGAAGCGTTACCAGGGCGTCGATACGCTCGCCTTGCACACGGTCCGCAAGTTCGACAGTCTCGGCCACAGGATCCGCGAGACCGAGCACGACGGTCAGACCCAGCAGATCCTCAGCCAGCAACGGTGGCAGTACGACCAGTTCGACCGGCAGGTCCTGCACGCGGCGATGGCAGACCCGACCCGGACCGCCCCTTCGATCACAGACGACCGCGTAACCGCCATCACGTATGACGCCGATACGAAGCGTCCCCTCACGCAGACGACGTACGGCGACGGCGGGGCTGCCCGTCAGACCGCTTACGGCTACGACGAGTTCGGCCGGCCGGCATCGATCATCGACCCGCAGGGCAATACCGAGTCGTACACCTACGTGCCCATTGCCGCCCGCCCGGCTGTCAATCCGGGCGAGGGCAAGATCGCCACCCGGACGGTCACGATCGGCGGGTCGGGCCTGCGGGACCCTCAGGGGCAGGATATCAGCCAGCAGGTCTTCGCGTATGACTATGACGGGTATGGTCGGCGGATGCGGCAGACGGCCGTCGGACTGGCGGGCGTCTATGCCGACCTGGTTACCGAGTACGAACGCGACGATGCGCAGCGCATCGAGCGGGTGACGGCGCCGAGCGGCGTCGTGACCGAGACGCGGCGAAACGTCTTCGGCGACGACGACCGCGTTGTGGAGGACCTCGGGGGGCTGGCGCGCACGACGACGTATCACTACGACCAGCTCGGCCGGCTCGACTGGCAGGAGGCCGCCGACGGGGGCAGCCACACCGGGCGGACGACTTACACGTATGACCTGCTGGACAACCGCAGGTCGATCACCTTCCCTGACGACAGCAGCTATGTCTACCACTACGACGCCGCCGGGCGCATGGACAGCCGCACCGATCCTCGCGGGCAGGTTACCGCGTACACCTACAACTGGCGGGGCCAGGTGCTGACCAAGGCGGTCGACGGTGTCCTGAAGGAATCGTTCACCTACTACCCCACCGGCTGGATGAAGGCGGCGTGGCGGGATACGGCGGCCGAGGGCGACGCTGCGATCAAGACGCACTTCACGTACGACCCCTTCGGCGAGACGACCGAGGCAGTTCAGGCCGTGGACGGCCTCACGCGGACGGTCGGTTCGGAGTACTACCCCTCCGGCGAGCGCAAGTATCTGACCTATCCGGCCGACGTGGACCTCACGCTGGCCTACACGCACAACGGGCTCGGCCGGGTGACCGAGATGCGGCGGGGCAGCAGTCCGGCAGGGCCGTTTGTCACGCTTGCTGGCTATACCTACGCCGGCCGGTACCTGACGGCCCGCGAGGTTACGACCGAGGCCGTCACCGCCACGCACGTGCGCTTCGAGGTCGGGTATGACATCCATCGGCGGCAGACGCGGCTGAGCAACCTCACTGATGTGGATGGGATTGTTTCCGTACTCGATCGGACGGATTACAGCTTCGATCCGGCCGGCAACCCGAACATCGCGACCGTCGTGGAGGGGGATCGTCGGCTCGGGCCGGTCGTCGAGTACGGCTACGATACGCTGGACAGGGTGACGGCCGCCACGTGGGACAGCGGGGCGGGCGGCGCCGAGGCCTTCAACTATGACCTGTTGGGCAATCGCCAGTCCTTCACCGACCGGGCCGGCCGGCAGAGCAACTACCAGCACAACGACGTCAACGAGTACGTGAGCATCACCCCTGCCGCATGCAGCCCGCAGAACGACGCGGCCGGCAACCTCACGCGGACCGAGAGCGGCTATCAGCTGTCCTACGACTACGAGAACCGGCTGGTGGAGGTTCGCGACCCGGCCGATGCGGTGCTGGCGACGTATACCTACGACGCCCTGGGCCACCGGGTCAAGCAGGTCAAGGGTGGCCAGACGACGCTGTACTACTACGACGGCGAGACGGTTGTCGCGGAGTATGACGCGGCCGGTACGCTTCTTCGTCACCACGTCCACGGCCCGACTTACATCGATGAGCACGTCCAGCTGTGCGAGGCGGGCTGCGAGTACACGTACCTGCTGGGCAGGCTCTACAGCGTCTCCGGCCTGGCTGCGGCGGACGGCACGGTTGTTGAGCGCTACCGCTACGACACGTACGGCCGGGCGACGTTCCTGGGCTATGGCGACTTCGACGGCGACGGGGACGTGGACCTGCGGGACTTCCTGAAGTTCCAGGCATCTTTCAGCGGCAGCCAGCCGTGCAGTGCCGAGGGGCGCGTGTGTGATGCCGACGGCAATGGTCGGGTGGACCTGCAGGACTATGCGGCGTTCGTCGCGAGCCTGGAGAACCAGGGCCAGCCGGTTAGCCCGTACCGATTCACCGGTCAGCCGGTGGACTTCGACCTGGCGGATGCCTCCGGTCGGCCGGCGTTGGCATTGTACCACTACCGCGCCCGGGCCTACGACGCGTATCACGGGCGGTTCTGCCAGCGGGATCCGGCGGAGTATGAGGATTCGTCCAATCTGTATGAGTATGTGAAGTCCCAGCCGACAGCCGGCCTTGATCCGACGGGCAAGTTCTTCGGCCTGCTCGATCTGGGTGGCGCTGCAGGCCTGAGCCTGGACCTGGAAGCGAACAATCTGAATGTCTCGATGGGCCTGGTCAGGCAGATCCGGGGTTTCACGGACCTCGTGTCTGCCCGGAACCAGATGCTGAGCGACTTGACGGGTATCGCCGCATCTACTCCGGACATGAGCGGTATTGACGTCATGCTGGATGTGCACGAGATGTGGCAGTACGGCCAGATGGCAATGCTGGCCGGCGGGGCACTGCACGCTGGGACGCAGTTCGCGGTCAAAGGCTCGATGGGCGTCCTGCGATTAGGCTCCAAGGCGCTGGCAAAGGAAAGCGTGCACGTCCATCATCTGTTGCCCGTGGCGTTCAGGAAGGACTTTGCGAGAATGGGCATTGACATCGAGCAATTCACCATGCTTCTGCCCGCTTCGCTTCACAACCTCAAGCCTTTTGGGGTGCACACGGGCAAGCACGCCGACAGCTGGAACGGGCGGTGGGAGGCGTTCTTCGATAAGTTCAGAAACAGGGGGACCAAGCCGACGGCACAGGATGCCCTTGAATATTTGACTGACTTGTGCGAGGACTTCTGGCAGGTACTACAGAGGTAGGAAAATGTCCCAGGCAACCTTCTGGAACCTCACTAAGACTTCGTCTACGGGCCGGCGGCGAGCTGAGTGGGCGGACGACGAGATGGGCGATGACATCTGGGGCGAACCGGAGATTTGCCCGAGGGAGGGCCCGTTGGGTGGGGTCACCCGCGTAAAGGACCTGAGCGTGATCCTGCCGGGCCGAAGCGTCGAAGACATCGTCTGGACGTGGCATACCGAGTGTCTCCTGACGGATCGCGCCTACGACCTGCTCAAGGCCAGCGGCTTTACAGGCTTTGAGACCAAGCCGGTCAAGGCAGTCTTCAAACGCCCGGGTCAGCAGGCCCCTCGGCTCCGGGAACTGATCGTCACGGGTTCGGGGGGTGTCGCACCGCCGGAAGCTGGTATCAGAGTCACTTTCGAGTGTCCGGCATGCGGACGTAAGAAGTACTCCGATTGCACGAACCCGGCCAGGCTGGTCGATGTCTCTCAATGGGACGGGAGCGACTTCTTCACGGTGGCCCCGTTCATCGGCTACATTCTTGTGACGGATCGGGTGGCTCAGGCCATCCGCAGCAACAAGATTAGAGGCGCGGTTCTCAAACGGCTGAGGGATCTCGATGTCTTATGATCCACCCCGGCCTCGGGTTCCGATGGTCCGGGCAGTATTAGAGACCTTACAGTAATGGCACTGTCGATTCCGCGGAGCAATAGTATGTCCCGACCACCGTTTTGGGTGCTGAACAGGCCGGCGAAGGGATCCCCGCAGAGCTGGGTCACCTCGGCGCACAGGTTGGAAGACTTTGAGGCCGTGATCTGTCCTGCGGACGATGGGCACAACCGTCAGGGTAAGCGCGTGACCCCGCTCACGGTCACGGTATACAGTGCCATGGTGACTGATATTGTCCAGGCCGTGCCGTTCTACGAGTGCTTCTTAACGGACCGTGTGGTGGACCTGTTTCAGTCGAACGGGTTCACAGGTTTTGAGGTCAAGCCTGTCGAGGCTGTGTCGAACCGGACCACAGACCGAAAGCCTCCGCGGCTTTGGGAACTGGTGGTTACTGGCTGGGGGGGCGTGGCGCCGCCGGAATCCGGCGTTAAGTTGCTCTCGGAATGTCCGGACTGCGGATGCATGTTCTACTCCCGGTGGACCAAGCCCGGTAGGTTGATTGATCCTTCGCAGTGGGACGGGAGCGACTTCTTTGTCGTCTGGCCGCTGATGCTCTGGTCGATGTTTCGTCAGGTCTTCGTCACGGACCGCGTGGCCCGGGCGATTCGCGAGCATGGCATTACCGGGGTGGGCCTGACGGCCCAAGGCGAATTGCCCGTCTCTCGTGAGGCCCCGCCCTTGGTCCCTGGCCGGTTGTCCTATTACATGCCGGAAGCACGGGCGCGGGAGGTGGGAGAACCGTTGGGGATCTACTGATAGGAGTGGCTGGAGCTGAGGAGAGAAGTAGGTTGAGTGGCAGATAGTGGGGCAGGGCTTAGGGATAGAGGGCTTGCGCCATTCAGCAGTTATAGCCGCAGGTCACGTCAATATGCGGGCGATGCGGCAATGATAGACGAGTGCGAAGCAGAGAAATCAGCAGGAGTGACGGAGAATCGCTCATGAACAAACACACCCGACTCATCGCCGCATGGCTGGCCGTGATGGCTGCCGCGGGCGTTGCTTCGGCGGCGACCGTGGGGTTCGGAATCGAAGCCGCAAGCTGCCCCATCGTGGCGCCGGGCGCGACGGTGGCGTATCAGATTACGTGCACCGTCTCCGATGGGGACAATTCCGGGCTGGCGGCCTTCGGGGTCGATGTGCTGACCGATCTCGGCTATGAGCAGCAGCAAGCGGCCACCCCCGCGTCGGCCGTCGCCAGCTTCGTCAGGAACGATGGTTTCACGAACCCGGCTGGATTCGGCGGGATACCCGGTGACGGGAACTGCGGTGGGGTCAATGACGACCTGCTGCAGATCGGTGGGGCGCAGAACACGATCGGCAACACTGGCAGTCCGTATCCGGATTATCCGGCGGGAAGCGTCACGCTCAACGTCGGCCAGGGCGGCAAGGTCGTGGTGGCGACGGGCGAACTTGTCGTGCCAGCGACTGCGCCGGACGGCCACTACAGCATCAGCCTCGGCAACGCCTTCGCCGGGGTCATCACCTCGGACAGCGGTCCGCCGTACCCGGTGCAGGAGGTGGCCAGTCCGAGTACGGGCAGCGGCTTCCAGATCCAGGTCCGGTCGGACCGGGTGGAGCTGTACCGCAACTCGAGTCTGCACAGCACGCATCCGACGATCCAGGACGCCGTCGACAACGCCCAGGAGGGCGACGAGATCGTGCTGAGCCCCGGCATCTACTACGAGAACGTGGTCTATCCGCAGGGCGGGGCCGGGGTGAACTTCGTTCTTCGCAGCCAAGACCCGTCTGACCTGGAGATGGCCGCTCAGACCATCATCGACGGCGAGGTCGACGGAGTTCGGGGGCGGGTCATCACCCCCCGCGGCGACGAGCAGGCGACCTCGGCGATCCGGGGCGTCACGATCCGCAACGGCCAAGCCTTGATCGGCGCGGGAATCTACAACCCGAACCTGATGACGATCGAGAATTGCTACTTCGTGGGCAACACGGCCACGAGGATGGGCGGGGCTATCGACCTGGCCTGCGGGCCGATCACCAACTGCATCATCTACGGCAATGCGGCCGAATTGTACGACGGCGGCGGAACGCGGCACACGTACGGGCAGGTAGAGCGGTGCGTGATTGCGAATAACACGGCCGCCACCGCTGGCGGGGGGATGTCGTGGGTCCATGGGGACGTGATCAACAGCGTGATTAACTGGAACTCGTCCAATGGCAAAGGTGGCGGCATGACCTGCTACGCCGACGGCGTGCAGATCCGCAACTGCACGATCGCCTACAACGACGCCGCGACCGAGGGCGGTGGCCTGCACTTCAACTCGGCGGACCTGAGCATCTCGATCGTGTATTACAATACGGCCCCGCAAGGGGCGCAGATCTGGATGTCGTCGGCTCCCGGTGCCACGCTGCAATATTGCGATGTTCAGGGCGGCTTTGCGGGCATCGCCAACAACACTCTGATTGTCGACCTCGGGAACAACATCGATCTGCCTCCGGTGTTCGCGAACCTGATGATGCCCCGGGCGTGGGATGCCGCACCCGTCTACGATCCGGAAACGGACCAGACGACGGCCTTCGATGCGGATCTGGGCGCGGCTCCACATGCCCTGCGCGGTACGACGCTGTTGACCCCCGGCGAGTACCTGGTCGTCGACAACGACGCCGGCAGCGTGACGGTGTGGGGGGACGCACGGGCACTGGTGCCTTCTGGTAAACCATACTTCGTCATGAATTTCCACCTGGCCGCGGGCTGCAGCTGCATCAACGCGGGGCCTGACACGTATCCGCAGGAAACCGATATCGACGGTGAGCCTCGCCGCCAGGGCATCAAGGTGGACATCGGGGCGGACGAGGCGATGTAAGCACGACGCTGACATCCGGTGGCGGCGGGTATGAACTGCTGCTGCCGGATGAGATCTGACGGTGAAGCAATGATGTCACTGGCCGAGAACAGCAACTGGAGGTAGCCGATATGAATGCCATCCGAATCGCGGTCGTTGTCGCCTTGGCGCTGCTGGCTCTGAGTCCCGCGGATGCCGAGGTGCTTTGGGACGCGGCGGACCCGACTACAGCCGTGAAGGAATTTAGGCGGCAACGGGCGGAAGCCCGACTCGCCGAGCAGGAGGCTGCCTGTCTTAGGCAGCTGCAATCGGCCGAGACGGCTGAACAGACCGGTAAGGCATATGCAGGATTGGCGAAGGTGTCGCTGCAAAAGGGCGTCGAGTCTTTGGCCGAAGCCATCGACTACTGCCGGCGGGCCTTGGCCTGTCCGCAGGACCTGCAGACCCGAATCGACCTGCACATGGACTGGGGCTATGCGATCCTGCACATGCCCGCCGGTACGCCGAAAGCGAAGGCTTTGCAGCGAGAGCAAGGTGTGGCTCAGTACCTGCAGGCCCTGAAGCTCGCGGTGGACAACCAGACGGCAGCCCACATACGCCCCCTCCCCAAAGCGGTAGCTGGCCAAGCCGACACGAGTGAGCGTGAAGATGTCCGCTTGCAGAACGACCTGATCGCCGTGCGAAAGGCCGCCGCCCAGCTGTGTGCCGAGCAGTACCTGGCGGTCCCCGACGGTCGGAAGGAGTTGGAGCGGCTGGCGACGACCGCCCTGAACGATGCGGCCCTCGTGCAGGAGATCCTGGCGGTCTTCGATAGGTTCGTGCAACTTCGGGCCGGGAACTGATCTCGCGACTTCCGCCGACGCAGTCCGGTCAGGCGATTTTGGCTGGTTCACGCCCGAGATGCACCCGCGACTGACTTGGTGCATCTCGGGTGTCGATAACGGGTGTTCTGGCACTGCCGGTGCGCAGTGCTGCTTCGGTGCCAGCACCGTGCCGACGATGAACCGTGCAGTGCCATGGCCCACCCAAGGCGAGGGAGTACCGTCCGCTACGGCAGCTGCTTGGTGTTTGTCCGGCTTCTACCGGATGGCAAAGACGCCAGAAGGCTTGTGGTGAGCAGCGTTGCCATACCAGGCGTCGCCCTTCAGTCTTAGTTCGCCGCGACCATCGGGAGCGGCGAACGAAGACTGCCACGGCATAGCCGAAGGCGACGCCGGGCTTCGTCCGGAAGCTGCGGCGAACTACGCCTTGGCAAGCCAGTCGATCCGATGGCCGAGCGACCATCGGGAGCGGCGAACGAAGACTGCCATTCGAGCGGCTTCGCTGATATTCGTACGAGGCTCGGTCCATGGGGAGCACTGCCAGGTTCCACTATGTCTACGTTCTCGTGGGCCTCTCCCATCCCGACCGGCACTATACCAGCGAGCATTACCGGATTGGTCTATC
>JAWLBS010000240.1:0-8265 GCA_041687575.1 Phycisphaerae bacterium
CGCTGGACCACTCCGCTCGACAACGGTGCCGCCGGCTGCGCCGCCTATGACGTGCGCTACGCCACGAGCCCGATCGATGGCGGCAGCTTCGACGTCGCCGAGCAGGCCGCCGCCCTGCCGCTGCCCGCCGCAGCCGGCTCGGCCCAAATACTGCTGATCGAGGGCCTCGAGCCGGCCACGACCTACTACTTCGCCGTCAAGACGACTGACGCTGCCGAGCCGGCCAACGTCTCGCCGATCTCCAACATTGCCAGCGGCCTGACCTTGCCGCCGTCCTCGCCGATCACCGTTCACAACCCGTGGCTCACCAACGACCGCGTAGCCGACACGCGGACACTCCAGGCGATGGCGGGCACCTTCGTCAACGACTATACACCGGACGGCGTGATCGTCCCGGCCGACAATCAGGCTCGGGCCATCAACCTCTACAACAACATCAAGCGCCGGCTGTACCACTGGGTGAACGTACCCCCCGGCGCCGATGACACGGTCCGTAACCTGAACGTGTTCGGCTGGGGCCTGTGCGGCAATCACCGGATCATCTCGTGCACCCTGGGCAACGCCGCCGGCTTTGCGGTCCGCCAGATCGAGATCCCGCAGACCCACTGGATCTACGAGATCAGCTACGACGGGGCCTGGCACCTGCTCGACACCATGACCACGATGTACGTGCTCAATCGCCAGGGCAAGATCGCGGGCGCAGCCGAGATCCGCGGCGACAAGAGCCTGATCACCAGCGCCCAGGCCGAAGGCCGCGCGTGCCCGGGCTTCCTGCTGTGCGGCGACTCCGCCAGCGTCTACGGCAACTGGATGGATTCAGCCACCTTCGGTTCCAATGGAAGCGGCGTGCAGAATCCGGCCTGGTCGATGAATCACGACATCCGCTTCGGCGAGAAGCTCGAGCGGACGTGCGAATCGTGGACGGGGCAGCATCCCACGGGCGGCCACGCGGACCCGCCGTTCCATCATGAGGGGCAGAACGACTACAGAGACACCGTCAACTATCCGTACTGGGAGCCGTACCACCAGACGATGCTTGCCTACGGCAGCTACAACATAGACACCTATCGCCGCTGGGCCAACGGCACCTGCCGGATTCAGCCGGACTTCGGCTCGCCCGCCTGGACCGCCGCCGCCTACGGTACGCCCGTCAACGTCGCTACCACGATCGCCGATGGCCAGGCCATGCTGCACCCGGCGGCAGCCGGCACAGACGCCGAAGTCATCTTCAAGGTCGTCGTGCCCTTCTACCTGACCGACGCCAGCATCAGCGGCGAGTTCTTCCGCAACGATGCCGGCGACTCGGCCACGATCCAGACCTCCACCAACGGCACCAGCTGGACCACCATCTGGACCGCCACCGAAAACGGCACCACGCAGGTCAGCAATCTGGCCTTCCGCAACACGGTCAGCGGCCGCACCGACTTCTACGTCAGGATCCTGCTCAAGGCGGTCGGGGCCGTTACTGAGGCCAGCCTGAAGAACCTGGTGATCAACGCCGTCTACGTCCACAACAAGGGCTCGATGGCCTACCTCGACAAGGGCGTCAACTACATCACGCTGACGCTGGATAACCCCCAGGACCTCAGTGGCAGCACGCTGGTGAAGGTAACCTACAAGTGGAAGGAGTTCGACGGCACCGACTGGACCATCAACAAGGTTCACGAGCAGTATGTCAGCACAAGCCCGGCCACGTTCACGATCGTCACCGGCGGCGCCAAGGTGCCCAGGACCGAGTCCATCGCCCTGGAAGTCACCGAACCGCCCATGCCCGATCCCGTCTGCCCGGCCCCGGTAACCGACCTGACGGCCATCAATGCGGACACCGACAGGATCGACCTGACCTGGACCGCCAGCGGGGACGACGGCAACACCGGCCAGGCCGCCAGCTACGACATCCGCTACAGCACCTCTTTGATCACGGCCGCCAATTGGCCCGAGGCGATCCAGGTGGATGCAGAGCCCGGTCCGATGCCGGCCGGCACAACCGAGGCCTTCACCGTCACCGGCCTGCAGCCTTCGACGACCTACTACTTCGCGATGGTGGTCCTGGACGAGGGCGGCAACCTGTCGGCCCTGAGCAATGTCGCCTCAGCCACCACCTGCGAGCCGGACACCACTGCCCCGGCGCCGATCTACACGCTCGTCGGTCGGCGCGGCCAGGCCAGCGGTTCGGTGGCCCTGACGTGGCGGGCCGTCGGCGATGACGCCAGGATCGGCACCGCGACTTCCTATGACATCCGTTACAGCACGGAGCCGATCGACGAGGCCAACTGGGACCTCGCGACACAGGCCGTCGGCGGACCGGCGCCGGCCGAGGCCGGGACCGTCCAGACCTTCACCGTCACAGGGCTGACAGGCGGCCAGACCTGGTACTTCGCGATCAAGGCGGCCGACGAGGTGCCCAACGTCGCCGGCATCGGCAACTGCGCCCAGACCGTAGCCTCGGCGATTGGCGAGATCGTGCTGCAGCGCGGCCATGGCGGCTACTACGGCGTCAAGGATGCCTATATGGTTGGCAGCAGTACTTCCAGCAACTATGGATCGCAGAACCTCATCCGCGTCTGCGGCTTCCAGAGCGTCTACGGCGTGCCCGGCACGCAGCGCGGCCTGATCGGTTTCGACCTGGCCCCCGCCGGCATTCCTGCCGGCACGCCGATCAACAGCGCCCGGCTCTGCCTCTACAGCTTCAACCAGCCGCAGATCAAGGGCACCGGCGGCGCCTATAACCTGCACCGCGCCATGAAGAACTGGACCGAACCGGGCGCCAGCTGGATCAACTATGCCAGCGGCTCGCCCTGGACCGCCGTCGGCGGCGACTTTGATGCGGCCGTCGACGCGACCACGGCCCGCCGCAACACGATCCAGGTCGGCTGGTATGAGTTTGATGTCACGGGGCGCGTCCAGGCCTGGATCAACAATCCAGCCGGCAACTATGGCTGGCTCATCAAGCAGGCCGACGAGTGGCCGGCCCACCAGGACGAGTTCGCCTCCAGCGAATACGGCTCGCAGGAGTTCAAGCCCAAGCTCATCATCTCCGACCTGCCGCCAGTCATCCCGGGCGACGTCGACCAGGACGGCCACGTGAACGCCCTGGACCTGCTGAGCCTGGCGCACAGCTGGGACACGGCCGAGGGTGAGGCCGGCTACGATCCGCGATGTGACCTGAACCTTGACGGCTCGGTCAACGCGATCGACCTGCTGATGCTGGCGCGCAACTGGGGCATCTGAACAAGGCACATGGCGCCCGGGCAAGTCCGCCCCCGATCGACGACTGACCCGGGCGGTTGTCAACGCCGGCTAAGGCGCACCATCGCCCAGTGCGCCTTAGCCGGCGGCCGCAGCTCCAGCGGGTATCGCGTCCGGCCGTCGGCGGCACGTTTGCCGGACCGCGCCGGTTGCGTGGCAATCAGGTTCTGCGGTCCCAGCTTGCGGTTTGCCAGCGTCATGGCTGTCGGATGGGTGTTGACTGTGCGCC
Source organism: Phycisphaerae bacterium (assembly GCA_041687575.1). Classification (GTDB taxonomy): domain Bacteria; phylum Planctomycetota; class Phycisphaerae; order UBA1845; family JANYLN01; genus JANYLN01. The sequence continues at coordinate 3,479 of JAWLBS010000240.1, forward strand.
GTGTCTGTCCGCCGTTGCCCTGACTCGGCCGGATGCATACACTGCCGCTCTGACACATGACCAACCTTGGCGCAATGAGAGACCAATCATGCTCAACGAGATCTGCCGTATCAAACCGGGAGAGAACTTCCAGTTCAGCCCCGAGAACACCAATGGCGATAAGGGCAAGGCCGGCACCGCCGCCAGCAACCTCGGTCCGGGCCGTAAAGGCCGCCCCTGGGTGACCATTGAGGCGGGCCAGAGCCTCGTGCTCGCCGATACGAATCGCACCGGCATCATCCAGCACATCTGGTACACCGATGCCGCCAGGCTCGCCAAGGGCCGCGAAGATTGCGAGAAGGTCCGTCTTCAGATCTTCTACGGCGGAGCCAAGACCCCCGCGATCGACATGCCCCTGCACTACTTGTTCGGAGACTTCAGCAACCTCACCGACGAACGCTACAACATCTACAGCCTGCCGGCCACCCTCGACAACCGGGGCCACAACTTCTACCTGCCGATCCCGTTCGTCAACGGGATCAGGATCGTCATCGTCAACGACCGGGCCGAGCCGTTCAACAACCTGTACTACCAGATCGACGGCATCTGGCTGGACAGTCTCCTCGAAGACACCGCCTTTCTCCAGGCCCAGTTCCGCACCAGCTGGCCCAACAAGCAGACCGAGGACCACTTGCTCTTCCAGGCCGTCGGCGAAGGCCACTTCATTGGCGGCTTCACCTACATCCAGGGCTGGGGTCGCTACTGGCACGGCGAAGGCGAGGTGAAGATGTTCATCGATGGTGACAAGGATCTGCCTACCATCTGTGGCACCGGTACCGAGGACTACTACGGCTCTGCCTGGTGCTACAAGGACCCCTGGAACAGCCCCTTCCTTGGCCTGCCCAGCTGGAAGCAGCAGACACAGCAGGCCGTCGCTTACCGCTGGCACCTGCCCGACCAGGTCAACTTCCGCAAGGAGATCCGGGTGACCGTCCAGAACATCGGCTGGCACCGGACCCTCGTCGAAACGCACAACGACACCCTCAGCGTCCAGTTCGCCTACATGAAGCCGGGCGCGGATCGGCCGGCAAGGAAGACCAGGAGGCAGTAGAGCCTCGATACCCACGAATCTGGCGACCACAGAGCCGCGGTGCGACCTGAACAAGGACGGTTCGGTCAACGCGCTGGACCTGCTGACGCTGGCCCGGAACCGGCCGCGGGTCTTGAACGGATCCGCGGCGGATCAGGGACGACTCCAGGCAGGGAGGCCTGTTGGCCCTGGTGGACCGCGCCGCTGCGGTCGACGCGACGGACGATCTGCGCCCGGTCAACCTCGATGTTGGTGATGGCGATCAAACATGTGCAGGATCTCGATCGCCAGCCGAGGCAAAGAATCCATTACTTATCCTCCGAAAACAGCCAGTTACGCACGTATTCAACGACACGCTGAAGTCGTTCGTCCTGCACATGATGCGTGTATACCTCGGAAATGTCACCTCGCAAGTGTCCCATGGTCGTATCTGCAGCTCGTTGATCTCCATGCTGGTCTGCTATCGTCCGAAAGGTGTGTCGAAGGGAGTAGAATCCAACGCCTTTCCGGGCAATTGTCGTCGCGTTGAACATCTTTTTGAATTCCTGCCCTACGCCATCGATCGCAGCTCCCTTGTACTGGCCGTTTTCAGCGTATCGTACAAAGGCATTACCCCGTTGGGTCACGAACAGGCGGTCGATGAGCTCAGGGTCCGTCGGCTGTTTTCGTTTGGCCAGTACCTGCTCCAGATCTTCGATCGTTTCCGGCCAGAGAGGGCAGCGACGGTCAACGCCGGTCTTGGGGCGGGGGTACCCGAGCCATCCTCTATCAAGATCCACGGTGGAGAGTGGCAGATGGCTAATGTCCGCATTGCCGAAGGCGCTGTTGATTCCAAGCAGAATCATCGCTCGCACCGTCGGTTTGTCCTTGGCGGCTGCGAGCAGGGCATGGACTGATCGCAATGGGCAATGAAGCCATTGCAGAGATCGCGAATCGTCAAGCCGTCGCTGGGGGGCCTGGGGGGCCGGCCGGCATAAAGATCGTCCCTTTGGGCCTGGTACAGCTCGACGGCGGCTTCCCAGCCGTCTTTGATATAGCCGAAGTAGTAAATCTTGCCGCGGATCTTTTTGCACCACCGGCCGGTCGGGTGGGCTGTTAGCGGGAAGTCCGGGTATGGTTTCTTGGTCTTGGTCTTGGTACTATTTATGTGCTTGTGTCGTCGCTCTTTGACAACCGTGCCTGACAACCGGGCACCCGCAGGAATCCGCCCTGCGGGCCACGAAAATGATTGCATGGTTGTCAAAACGGTTGTCAAGCCAGTACCTATGACAGAATGACGGGTTGTAAGTAACTATATAGCAAGCACTTGGGCCCATAGCTCAACGGCAGAGCAGAGGACTCATAATCCTTTGGTTGTAGGTTCGAATCCTACTGGGCCCAGTCGGGAATGCACCTCGAGGCTCGTCGATCATCCGGACCGGGCTTGTGCAGGCAGGGTCTGCCTCACTGCCTCAACATCGCGAGCGTCCGCCTTGCCGCCGAGCGTGCCGGCCTCCTGCGACGCTCGCGGCTGCCGTTGGACCCCAGCGCCGTGCCGATCGCATACGCCCCCAGTATCGCTGTGCCCATCACTGCCGCCGCGGCTGCGACCGGATGCCTGCTTGCCCAGGCCTGTGCGCTGTAGCTGGAGGATCGCTCGTCGTACGGCCCGTGCGCGCCGTGGTCGCCGGGCACCGGCTCGAAGAGGTTGTCCGGCCGGTTCGGGTCCCGCGGCTCGTCGATCTGCTGTCCGCTGTAGGCCTTCTTTGCCAGCAGCCGGTCGAGCAGTCCCGGGATGAAGAATCCGCCGACGATCGCCTTGACGGTTGGCGCGCCGATCCACATCTCCCGCGGCGTGTGGTGTGCGGCATGCACCACCGCACGCGCGCCGACCTCCGGCTGGAAGATCGGCGGGACCGGCTGGGCCTTGTTCGGCAGCTTCGAGCGGGACAGGCGGAACTGCGGCGTGTTCATGGCCGGCATCTGGACCATCGTGATCCGCACGCGGCTGCGCTTGTGGATCAGCTCGCTGCGGATCGAGTCGGTGAACCCTTCGATCGCGTGCTTGGCCCCGCAGTAGGCGCTTTGCAGCGGGATGCTCCGGTCCGCCAGCGCCGAGCCGACCTGCACGATCACCCCGCGGTCCCGCGGCAGCATCCGGTGCAGGGCGGTCATCGTGCCGTAGACGTACCCGAGATACGTCACCTCCGTGACCCGCTTGAACTCGTCCGGGGTGATCTGGTCGAACGGCGCAAAGACCGTCACCATCGCGTTGTTGACCCACACATCGATCGGGCCGAACTCCTTTTCGATCTGCTCGGCTGCCGCCTCGATCTGCGTAGGGTCCGACACGTCCGTCGGGATCGCCAGTGCTCGCCCGCCCAGGTGTTCCACGTCGTGCTGCGCCCCGAGCAGGCCCTGCTCGCCCCGCGCCAGAAGCCCGATCCGCGCCCCCTGGCGAGCGAACTCCTGCGCGATCGCCCGTCCCAGTCCCGCCGACGCCCCCGTGATCACCACCACCTCATGTCGCCCGTTGCTCTTCACGATTCACCTCGTGTGCTTGTCCTGGCCGGCCCGAGCCGGTTGCAGCGTTCGTGCCAGCCAGCCGAAGCGGATCCGCGGCTGCAGTACCGGCAGCCGCTCGTCCGCACGACACCGTCCGACTCCGCCCCGTCGGTGGGCACCTTGTACGTCGCCACGTCGAGCCGGTCGACCGCATCGCCGCCCGCTGTTGCGTCAGCCTTCGCCATCAACCCTTGGACCACCACGCCCCGATCATCTGCTTGACCGACTGCGTGCCGATGCCCATCAGGTTCGGGTCGCCCTGCACCATGGCCGACATGTAGCCCTTGGCCTGCTCGAACGTGATGTGCGGCGGCAGCGGCGGCACGTCCGGATCGACATGGGCGTCGATCACCGTCGGCCGGTCCGCCCGCAGCGCCAGGTCCCAGGCGTTGGCGATCTGGTCCGGCTCGTGCAGCTCCACGCCCTGCAGGCCCAGCAGCTCGGCCAGCCCCGCGTACGACATGTGCGGGATGTCCTGCGAGGCCTCGTACTTCGGATCGCCGCTCATGACGCGCTGCTCCCAGGTCACCTGGTTCAGATCGTGGTTGTTGAGCACCAGTACGACCAGCCGCGGGTCGCTCCACCGCTTCCAGTACTTGGCGATCGTCATCAGCTCGTTGTTGCCCAGCATCTGCATCGCCCCGTCGCCGACCAGCGCGATGACCGGCCGGTCCGGATGGGCGAACTTCGCCGCGATCGCATACGGCACGGCCGGGCACATCGTCGCCAGGTTGCCCGACAGCGACGCCATCATCCCCCGGCGGATCTTCAGGTCGCGGGCGAACCAGTTGGTTCCCGACCCCGAGTCGGCCGTCAGGATGACGTTGTCCGGCAGCCGCGGGGAGAGCTCCCAGAAGACCCGCTGCGGGTTGATGGGGTTGGCCTCGAGCATTGCCCGGGCCTCCATCACCTCCCACCAGTCCTTGATGCCTTCCTTGATGCCCCTCAGCCAGTCGCGGTCTTTCTTGTAGTGAAGGTGCGGCATCAGCTCGCGGAGCGTCTCGGCGCTGTCGCCGTGCAGGTTCACCTCCGTCGGGTAGCGCAGCCCCAGCATCCGCGGCTGGATGTCGATCTGCACCGCCCGCGCCTGCCCCTCTTTGGGCAGGAACTCGCAATAGGGGAAGCTCGTGCCGACCATCAGCAGCGTGTCGCAGTTCATCATCAGGTCCCAGCT
>JAWLBS010000241.1:0-1756 GCA_041687575.1 Phycisphaerae bacterium
GGGTGCGAAACGAATATTATCCCCACGCCGCGTCGGCATGCAAGACGAAAGGGGCTGCGAACGGATTCGCTGCAGCTCGCCGCACGTGCCGGGGGTCTGACCCCTGGCAGCACGCCTGCGTCCGAATCCACGCCCCAATTCCCCTTGGCGGCACCAATACATGAACGATCCAACGGGGTCTGACCCCCTTGGGCAAACGCCACGTTGGGTGCGGTCCTGCTTCAACGAGATGCGACCGTGAGGGAGCGGTAAACCCCTCCGTGCCGCTGCCAGCCCCACGGGGTCAGACCCCATTTGCGTGCACAAGTATCCAGGCCGCCACGAGATCACGGCATCGATTCTGTCAGGAAACGTGCGACTCGGGGTCAGACCCCTGGAAAACGCCAGCGCCTGACGGGGGTCTGCCCCCTGGCGGCGTGCCCCCGCTCGAATCCACGCCCCAATTCCCGTGGGCGGCACCAATACATGAACGATCCAACGGGGTCTGACCCCCTTGCGTAAACGTCTCGGCTTCGCGGCCACGGGGTCAGACCCCTGGAAGATGCCGCAGCGCTTGGGGGCAGACCCCCGTCACGCCCGGCATGCAAGACGAAAGGGGCGGATCCCCGTGGAGGGACCCGCCCCTTCGTTCGTTGCTGTTGGAGCCTAAGCAATGCTTACGCGCGGCGGCGCCGCCGCAGCAGCGCTACGCCCGAAATCGCCAGAAGGGCCAGCGTGCCCGGCTCGGGCACAACGGCAAAGCCGTTGAGCGCCACGCCGTGGCCGCCGCCGTTGAGGTTGCCGGCCGTGCCGCCCTCGACGCCCTCGAGGCGAACGTAGAAGTCGCTGGAACTCAGCCCGTCGAACTGGACGTAATTGCCGACCGTCGGGCTGCCATCGACCATCGAGGTGATCCGGGCATAATCGGCCAGCGAGCCGGCAACGGTGTGGTCCACCGAGAAGTTGCCACCGTCGCGGCCGTAAACGACCTGCTGGGCACTGGCCCAGCCGTTGTTCACGAAGTCCGCCTCGCTCGCCCAGACACCGGCGCGGAACTGGCTCTGGCCGGCCGGGTTCTCCACGTCGTCATCCCCGTCGACGTACAGCACGACGCTGTAACCGCCCGCGTAGGCGTCGGTAACGTTACGACCCTGCAGCGTGATCAGCGGCAACTGGTTCGACAGACGGCTCGCCTGCAGGTAGCCGGCCATCAGCTGGTCGTGCCCGTCGTCGATGTGGGCACCCAGCGTCGCCGGAGGAAACGGCCGGTAGACGTAGTCGTTCGTGTTCTGCGCGCCGCCGTTGGGCGTGTCCCACTCGATCTGGACGCTGCCCGGCACGGCCGAACCGTCATCGAACTGCAGGACCCCGCCCCCGCCGCTGCCGAAGACGATGCCGGCGGCGCCGTACCCGGCCGGACCGGTCAGGTCGTTCCACGGGCCGCTGGAATAGAGCCCCGCAGGCGGATTGGCGACATTGGCCACGGAGCAGAAATTGCCGTTGAGCACCGCCGCCGATGCCGGTGCCGCGATGACTATCGCAAGGCAGACTGCCAAACCTTTCCAAACCATCCCTCTCATAGAACACTCCTCTCACTGTGCTTCTGAAAAACCCCGTCCCTCCCTCGCTCCGGCATTGGCAGGATAAACCGAAGGGACACATCGCATGAGAACAGCCTAGCGCTGTGCGGTGCGGGGGTCCACCAGCCGACAGGTTTCGGCGCCCTGCCGGCAGAACAGAAGTGCGGTCACGGCACGCCCTTACGAAGCAGGGAGCA
>JAWLBS010000241.1:1856-8239 GCA_041687575.1 Phycisphaerae bacterium
AGCGCTGTGCGGTGCGGGGGTCCACCAGCCGACAGGTTTCGGCGCCCTGCCGGCAGAACAGAAGTGCGGTCACGGCACGCCCTTACGAAGCAGGGAGCAAGACCGTGTCGGTCGTGAACACCGCCCCCCCGCCGCGACACCCGAAACCCAAAACCCGATGCCGTACACTACACCGCCTGGGCGACGGCCGGGACGCGAACGGCAATGGCCTCGGAGCCGACGAGCTGTGCGTAGTGGGATTCGCTCAAGGGGCGGCATCGGATGCGTGCAGCATCTTCCGCAAGGCCGATAACAATGGCCTCTTCAAATTCGGGCACCGCGTGCTGCTGTTCGGCAATGGAGCGGTAATAGTCCAGGACCGCCTCAATGCGCTGCTGGCGATGCTCGGGCGGGGCGTACCGCAGCCAGAAACGGAGCCGGCTGGCAACCTGCGTGGCCAGTCGCGGGGCCGAGCCGGGGTGGCCATCGCGGCCAACAACCATCTGGCGGCACTGTCGCACCTGCCAACCGGCCTGCCACAGCCGCGCGCTCAGATCATGCTCCTCGAAGCAGCCGCCGTAGTCGATCGCGAAACCGCCAGCCTGAACGACCGCCTCGCGCCGAAGGACGGCCGCGCCGCTGGAGAACGAACCGGGCAGATCGGCCGCCAGCCGTATGCGGCTCTGACCGGCACGACGCACGTAGCAGCCGGCAACCGCAAGTCGCGGGTTCTCCGCCATCTGCCGCAGCGCATGCCGCGTGGTGCCCTGTTCGGGCCAGGTGCCGGGGCTGAGCATGAAGACAAACGGCGCGGCCGCGGCGGCCAGGCCGAGGTTCCACCCGGCGGCCGGCAGGTTCGTCGGCAGCTCGATGCGGCGCACGTGCGGGAAGCCCCCCTCGACCAGGTCGACGGTCCCGTCGGTGCTGGCATTGTCGACGAGGATAATCTCGTGCGCCATCTGGCCGGCGGCGGCCTCGACACGGGCAAGGGTCTCGATGGCCAGGCTCGCCCGGTCATGCGTGCTGACGAGAAAAGTGATCTTCGGCTCGATCATGGGATCGGCTCCGTGTGCTCGGGTTCGACGCTACAGGGACTGTCCGCAATATCGGTATTGGGGATTATGGGGCTTGATTCGAAATGCTCGGCCGGCCGGGCGGGACGCACGATCGGGCCCGCCCCGCCAGCATACGCATAGAATCTGGCGCGGCGGATTCGGCCGCTTCTGTTGCGGGTGGTCCCCCTCGGTGCGCCGCGCCGACAGGCCCTTCAACGGGCCTCTGGCGCAGACGGTTTAGAGTTCGCTGCCCCCATGCGTCACGACCTACGGGGCAGACATCAACAGGAAAACACGTGTACGATGGCTACACCACAGGACTTTGAGTATCGCGACGTCTCACCCAGAGAGTTGGACCATCACGGCCAGGTCGATCCGCACCGGGGCGGTTCGCGCCTCGCCGACATCATTCTCGGCGGGCAGGACGGGCTCGTTAACGTCCTCGGCGTGATCCTCGGGCTGGCCGCGGCCACGCGCGACCTCCGCATCATCATCGCCGGGGGCATGGCCGCCGCCTTTGCCGAGTCGGTCTCCATGGCGGCCGTCGCCTTCACCAGCAGGCGGGCCGAATCCGAACACCACGAGAGCGAACGCCGCCGCGAACACCGTCACATCCGCGAGGTGCCCGAACTGGAGCGCCGCGAGGTCGAGGAAATCTACCGCCGCAAGGGCTTCACCGGCAAGCTGCTGGGCCGCATCGTCGACCGCATCACCGCCGACCCGGAGGTCTGGGTCGCGGTGATGATGGCCGAAGAACACCACATGACCGCCCCGCCGTCACGCAGCCCCGCGATGGCAGCCGTCGTGGTCGGCGTCTCGGCACTGATCGGCTCGCTGATCCCCCTGGCGCCGTTCCTCTTTGCGGGCGTGGCGGCCGGTGTGGCGATTTCGATGCTGATCTCGGCCGTCACCCTGTTCGCCTTCGGCTGGTACAAGGCCCGCGTGACGGTCGGCCGCCCGATGCGCAGCGCCACCGAGCTGGCGATCATCGGAATTCTCAGCGCCCTGGTCGGCTACGGCGTCGGGCTGCTGTTCCGCGCCAACGGCGGGTAACGCCGCAAGAACGAGCGGCGACCGTAAGGGAGCGATGCCCCGGTTGCCGTCGTCCTGCACTAACGAGCCGCGACCGTAAGGCCCGTAAGGGAGCGGTAAATCACCGGATGAGTGGCGTCGGGTGCCTCTCAACGACGCCCCAGCCGCCCACCGACCGCTGGCGGGCGCGCAAGCCCGCCCTACGACAACTTCTCCGCCCCCGCGATCGCCGGCACGACCTCCTTGATCGCCGCCTCGACGGCATCGAACATCCGCTCCATATTTTTGGGAGATATGCACAACGGCGGGAACAGCACCAGCGTGTTGCCAAGCGGCCGAATGATCAGCCCGTGCCCACGGGCCGCCATGCACACCTTCGCCCCGACCTGCATCTCGTAGGGAAACTCCCGCCGCGACGCCTTTTCGGCCACCAGCTCGATCCCTGCCAACATCCCGCAGCGCCGCACGTCGCCGACGTGCGGGCTCATCGCCAGGCGGTCGAGCCGCTCGTTGAACAGATTGATCTTCGCGCCGAGCGACTCGATCAGCCGCTCGCTCTCGAACACCTCCAGCGTCGCCAGCGCCGCTGCGCAGCCCAGCGGGTTGCCCGTAAACGTGTGGCCATGGAAGAACGTCTTGAGCTCATCGATCCCGCCCAGGAACGCGTCGTAGATCTCTTGCGTCGCCAGCGTCACCGACAGCGGCAGATAGCCGTTGGTCAGCCCCTTGCCGATGCACATCAGGTCCGGCGAGACATCCTCGTGCTGGCAGGCGAACATCCGCCCCGTCCGCCCGAAGCCCGTGGCGATCTCGTCGACAATCAGCAGCACGCCGCACCGGTCGCACGCCTCGCGGACCCGCCGCAGATACCCGGGCGGCGCCGCGATCATCCCGCCCGCGCACTGCATCAGCGGCTCGACCACCACCGCCGCCAGATCATCGGCATTGCGCTCGAGTATCTGCTCGAAGGCCGCCGCACACGCCAGGTTGCAGGTGCTGCGGTCGCAGCCGAGCTCGCACCGGTAGCAGTACGGCGACGGCGCGAACATCGCCTCGAACAGCAGCGGCCGGAATGTCGAATGAAAGATATCGACACACCCGACGCTCACCGCCCCGATCGTGTCGCCGTGGTAGGCGTTGCGCAGCGCCAGAAACTTGCGCCGCCCCGGGCGGCCCCTGTGGTGCCAGTACGCGTAGGCCATCTTGACCGCCACCTCGACCGCCGTCGACCCATCGTCGCTGTAGAAGACCTTCGCCAGCCCCGGCGGTGCGATCTCGACGAGGCGCTTCGCCAGCGTCGCCGCCGGCGGGTGCGTCAGCCCCAGCAGCGTCGTGTGCGCCACCCGGTCGAGCTGCTGCTTGATCGCCGCATTGATCACCGGGTGCCGGTGCCCGTGCACGTTGCACCACATGCTGGAGATGCCGTCGATGTACCGCCGCCCGTCGGCATCGACGACGAATTCGCCCTCGCCCTCGACGATCACCAGCGGCTCGCCCGCGTTCCACACCGAGTGCTGCGTGAACGGGTGCCACACAAAGTCACGATCCCACTGCTGGATTGTCTGCTTATCAGGATTTGAATACTGCATACTGCCACCAATGTGTTATAATTCCAAGTAATGCATTGTCCCGGGTGCCACGGTCCTGCGACTCCCCACGGCGCAGTCGTTGTGTGACAAAGCCGGAAGCTGGGCCGTGTGTCCTCCAACGAGCGCCGCTCCCCGATCGACCGGGAAGGAGCCGCGACCGTAAGGTCGCGGTGAATCTCGAAGCCGGGAGCAAGGCCCTGCACCCGGAGCCCCCCGGGCTCTGACGTTTTGGACGGCGCACGAAGACAACCAATGGTCAAGAGGCAATGCCCGCCGCATTCGAGCGTTTACCGCATTTCGTAACCGCCCCTGCTGATGTAAAACAAGGGTATAACCACGAAGAACACGAAGGACACGAAGAAAGAAAAAGACATTCCCTTTTTTCCTTCGTGTTCTTCGTGTTCTTCGTGGTAGTCATGCCGTTGTCGTTCCGTCGCGCCGAAACCCGCGTGCGTCTGCAACCGTGCCTGTCGCTGTTGCCGGACGGCACGGCCCTGCTTCGCAGGATCGTGGCACCCTGCCTGCTGTCCCCTGTAACCTGTCCCCTGCCGTTGCCGTTTTTAATCTGTTCAATCTGCGTAATCTGCGGATAACCTCTTTCCCTGCCTCGCCAGGGCCGCGTCTACGCGGGAAACTCCACCCCCAGCTCAACGCCCAGTGTCGTCAGCAGCGCCACGTCCTCGGCCCGGATCGGGCAGCCCGCCCGCGACCGCTCGGCCTTGCGCCGCTCCTCCGGCTCGCCCGGCACCATGATCTCGCTAAAGCCCGGCGCCGTCGGGATCCCCTTGAGGTGCTCGAACATCTTGTCGATCCGCGCCCGAAAGTCCGCCGGGTCGCAGAACGCCGAGATGTCGATCGCCTGCACGTAGTGACCCAGGTACGACTTGTTCTCCCAGTCGTCGAACTTGCGGATGATGTGCGGGCCGTACGGCATGCACCCCAGCTGGCTCGAGAGGATCTCGATCATCAGCCCCATCGCATAGCCCTTCGCCCCGCTCATCGGCACCACCGCGTAGGCCTTGCTCGCGTCGGTCACCGGGTTGCCGTCACGGTCCACCGCCCAGTTCGGCGGGATCGCCTTGCCCGCCTCGGCCGCGGCGCGGACCTTGCCGAAGGCGACCTCGCTGGTGGCCATGTCCATGCAGAACCACGGCTGCTTGTCCGCCGGCACGGAAAGGCTGATCGGATCGGTCCCGCAGAACTTCTCGCGCCCGCCGAAGGGAACCACGTCGCACTCGCCGTCGGACATCACCAGGCCGATCATGTCCTGTTTCGCCATCATCTGCGTATAGAAGGCGGCCGCGCCGAAATGGTTCGAGTTCTTGACCACCACCACGCCGACGCCCGCGTCTTTCGCCAGGTCCATCGCGTGGCGGGTCGCCTCGTAGGTGATCCACTGCCCCAGGCCGTAGTCGCCGTCGAGGATGCCCACGCCGGCGCGGCGCTTCTCGAATGTCAGCTGCGGTTTGGGGTTCATCAGCCCGACCTTCAGCCGGCGGGCGTACAGGTTCGCCAGGTAGATGCCGTGGGTGTCGATGCCGCGCAGGTTGGAATCGACCAGCACCTCGGCGCACACGTCCGCCTCATTGGCCGCCATCCCCGTCGCCTGGAAGATCGCCGAGCCCCATTGCCGGAGCCGCTCCGCCGGAACCACCGCCGCCTTGGCCGCTGTCTCTGCCATCGCACACCTCGCATCCGGAAAAACCCGCGGGCGACGCCCGCAAACCAGAGGTACAGATATAGCCGCAAGCCCGCGATTTGCAAGAAAAAGGGCGAGGCCCGCCAAGGCCTCGCCCATCTATCGCGTGGTTGTGGTTGCCGTTGCCGTTAACTGGCAACTGGCAACTGCCGTCACGACACCCGCCCGTCACCACTCCGTATGGAACGACCCCTGCTTGTCAATCCGCTCGTACGTGTGCGCGCCGAACAGGTCCCGCTGCGCCTGGATCAGGTTGGCCGGAAGCCGGTCACGCCGGTAGCTGTCGAAGTACCCCAGCGACGCCGCGAACGCCGGCATCGGCACGCCCATCCGCGTGGCCGTCTGCACCACCAGGCGCCAGCGGCTCTGGCGGCTCATCGTCGCCTCGGCGAACTCGCGGTCGACCAGCATGTTCGCCAGGTTCGCGTCGCGGACGTAGGCCTGCTTGATCTTGTCCAGGAACGCCGCCCGGATGATGCAGCCGCCCTTCCAGATCCGCGCGATCTCCGCCAGGTTCAGGTTCCAGTTGTGCTCCTGCGACGCCGCCCGCAGCATCGCCATGCCCTGGGCGTAGCTGCAGATCTTGCTGGCGTACAGCCCGTCGTGCACGCCGTCGATCAGCTCCTGCCGACCGCCGCGGTATCGCATCCGCGGACCCTTGAGCACCTTGCTCGCCTTGACCCGCTCGTCCTTGTAGGCCGAGATGATCCGCTGCTCGACCGCCGTGTTGATCGTCGGCGTCGGCACGCCCAGGTCCATCGCCGCCTGGCTGGTCCACTTGCCGGTGCCCTTCTGCCCGGCCTTGTCGAGGATCTGCTCGAGCAGCGGCCGGTTCGTCTCCGGGTCCACCTTGCGGAAGATCCGCGCCGTGATCTCGATCAGGAACGAATTGAGCACCCCGCGGTTCCACCGGTCGAACATCTCCGCCATCTCCGTCGCGTCGATCCGGATCGCCGACCGCAGCATGTCGTACGACTCGGAGATCAACTGCATGTCGCCGTACTCGATGCCGTTGTGGACCATCTTGAC
>JAWLBS010000242.1:0-8211 GCA_041687575.1 Phycisphaerae bacterium
CGTCGGCATACGTCTACAACGGGGATATGACGTTCTATGCCGCGGGTAACGGCGGCGCCGGCTCGCTGTTGATCTCTGATTTTCCGGGCGGGGCCCACAAGGAGGTCTTCGCTGTCGACATTCCGGCCCCGAAAATCGTCTCCAACGTCTCGGAGCTCAATGTCGCCAACACCCTGTACAGCTTCGACACGATGGGTGCAACGGGCATGACCTATCGATCCACCGACGGGCGGCTGTACCTCTCGACGACCGCAACCGGCTCGGCGAAGATGCGGTTCCGCTCGATCAATCCTGATGGAACCGACGAGTCGACTGACCGCTATGCCGCGAATTGGCAAAGCGGCGGTGCGGGCCTGGCGGAAGCTCCGGCGGACTGGGCGGCTACGTACGCCGGCGGCAAGAACCTGCTCAGTGTCGTCAATGTCTACGGTGCCCGCATCGTCAGCGTGGACCCGTGGAACGACCCGGTCTCGACCCCGACCACGGTGATTGGCTACAACAACGACCACAGGATGAACGACTACGACTCCCAGGACAAGATGGAGGCCCTCGCCTGGGTGAACGTGGGGGGCGAAGCCAACATCATCGTCGGTGGCCTTGACGCCTCCGAGGCGGCCGCAACGTTCTGGTTCTTCCGCGTGGCGGACATCGAGAACGCGGCCAACGCGTACGACGTCCAGCCGTACCAGGTTCTGAGCATCCAGGACCAGATGCTGGTGACCAACCAGATCTGGGGGATGACCTACGACGATGCCAGCCAGACGCTGTACGCCTACGAGAGCTCCTATGGACAGCCGGGCATCGTCCATGCGTGGTCGGTAGTGCCCGAGCCGGCAACCGTAGCACTTATGATACTGGGTGGCGTTCCGTTCCTGCTGCGCCGGCGCCGCGCCTGATCTGGCAGCAAAGAGGTTATCGGGCCGGGCATGATGTGCCCGGCCCGAGTTGTTCCGTATTGTCCTGAGCAGGAGCCCGTTTATGAAGCGAGTCTGTAGAGCCGCCATTCTCATGAGTACACTGTTGTTCGCCCACGCCCTGCCGGCAAAGGCGGACATCAACCTGGATTATCAGGGTGCCTTCCGGGCGCTTCCCGCGTCGGCATACGTCTACAACGGGGATATGACGTTCTATGCCGCGGGTAACGGCGGCGCCGGCTCGCTGCTGATCTCTGATTCTCCGGGCGGGGCCCACAAGGAAGTCTTCGCTGTCGACATTCCGGCCCCGAAAATCGTCTCCAACGTCTCGGAGCTCAATGTCGCCAACATCCTGTACGACTTCGACACGATGGGTGCAACGGGCATGACCTATCGATCCACCGACGGGCGGCTGTACCTCTCGACGACCGCAACCGGCTCGGCGCAGATGCGGTTCCGCTCGATCAATCCTGATGGAACCGGCGAGTCGACTGACCGCTATGCCCCGAATTGGCAAAGCGGCGGTGCGGGCCTGGCGGAAGCTCCGGCGGACTGGGCAGCCACGTACGCCGGCGGCAAGAACGTGCTCAGTGTCGTCAATGTCTACGGTGCCCGCATCGTCAGCGTGGACCCGTGGAACGCCCCGGTCTCGACCCCGACCACGGTGATTGGCTACAACAACGACCACAGGATGAACGGCTACGACTCCCAGGACAAGATGGAGGCCCTCGCCTGGGTGAACGTGGGGGGCGAAGCCAACATCATCGTCGGTGGCCTTGACACCTCCGAGGCGGCCGCAACGTTCTGGTTCTTCCGCGTGGCGGACATCGAGAACGCGGCCAACGCGTACGACGTCCAGCCGTACCAGGTTCTGAGCATCCAGGACCAGATGCTGGTGACCAACCGGATCTGGGGGATGACCTACGACGATGCCAGCCAGACGCTGTACGCCTACGAGAGCTCCTATGGACAGCCGGGCATCGTGCACGCGTGGCGGATTGTCGATGATCCACCGGCCGCAGTGAACGACCTCGCCGCCGCCGCCACCGATTGGTTTCAGGTCACCCTCACCTGGACCGCTCCCAGTGACGACCATGGACCGGGCGGCGCCGTTGCCGGGTACGACCTTCGCTATGCCACGGTTCCGATCGACGCGAGCAACTGGGACAGCGCAATCGCCGTGTCGGACGCGCCGGCCGGGCTGCCTCCGGGCTCCGTCCAGTCGGTAGATGTGACGGGATTGGAAGCTTACACCACGTACTACTTCGCTCTGAAAGCATCGGACGGGGTGAACACCAGTGACCTTTCGAACGTGGCGACGGTGACGACAAACACGGTCGACGCGATCCCGCCGGCAGCAATCAATGATCTGTCGGCCAGCAATATTCTGCCGAACCGCGCGACACTGACGTGGAGCAGCGTGGGCGATGATGGGATGGACGGTCAGGCGGCGCGGGTCGAGATCCGCTACGCAACGATGCCGCTGGACGAAACTACGTGGGCGGACGCCACTCTTGTGGAAGGGGTTGCGGCGCCGCAGGAGCCCGGTTCGGAGGAGAGCCTGGTCCTGCGAGGGCTGGTCCCGTCAACGAACTACTGGGTGGGGATCAAGACGGCCGACGAAGTCCCCAACTGGTCGGCCATCTCGAACGTCGTCATGCTGACAACCCTCGAGGCCGACCTGGATGCCCCCGAGGCGGTAATCGATCTCGCGGTGCTCGGCGCACTGCCCAAGATCGTCTACCTGCGATGGACGGCACCGGCGGATGTCGGCTCGGCAGGCATGGCCGGCTACGACCTCCGCTACAGCACCAGCCCCATCGTCGACGAGACGACCTGGGACGCCGCCACGCAGGTCCAGAATGAGCCGGTCCCGGCCGCCCCGGGCACCCTGGTGGAGTTCGCCGTGACCGGCCTGCAGGCCGAGACACTGTTCTACTTTGCCATGAAGTCCTATGATTACGCCGAACCGACGAACATCTCGCCGATGTCCAACGTGGTCAACACAACCACCCCGGCCGAGCCGTTCCCGGTGACGATCGCCAACCCGTGGATCGTCAACGACCGCGTGGCCGACACCCACAACATCGACACAATGGGCGCCACCTATGGCAACGCCTACACGCCCGACGGCGTGGTCCCGCCGGCGGGCGAAGAAGAGATGGCCATCAACATCTACAACAACCAGAAGCGCCGCCTGTACCACTGGGCGGTCGAGCCGCCCAACGGGCTGGGCACCACCATCTCGGACCCGACGTATGTCCAGAACATCTTCGGCTGGGTCCTGTGCGGCCGGCACGCCGACCAGGCCTGCACGATCGCCAAGGCCGCCGGCCTGACGCCGCGCAAGCTGGCCCTGCCCGGCCACTGGGTCTACGAGATCAAGTACGCCGACGGGACGTACCACTTTTATGACACGATGACTACCTGCTACGTCTACGACAGGGCGACCCCCGCCCGCGTGGCGAGCATGGGCGCGATCCAGCAGGACAACAGCCTGATCACCGCTGCCGTCGCCGAAGGCCGGGCCTGCCCGGGCTTTTTGCTGTGCGGCGACTCCCCGACCTTCTTTACCAACGGCTACAGCCCCGGTGCCGATGGCAGCGGCGTGGTGGCCGCCAGGTGGACCGGCGACATGGACCTGTCCAGCGGCCAGACGTTCCGCCGCACCTGGGAGGCCTGGCAGAACCAGCACCCGACCTCGACGGTCAATGCCGATGCCGATCCGGGCAACGACCCGCCGTATCACCACGAGGCCAACAAGGACTGGAAGGACACCGTCAACTGGCCGTACTGGGAGCCCTACGGGCTGCGCGACCTGAACATCATCTCCAACAAGGACACCTACCGCCGCTGGGCCAACGGCACGCATGTCCTGGCCCCGGACTTCCGCAGCCCGGGCTACCAGGCGATGCTGGTCTCCAGCAGCAACATCGCGACCTTCAACGATGACGGCCTCTCGCCGGATCTGCACGTGGCCACGCCTGGTGGGATCGCCGAGGTGGTCTTCAAGATCGACATCCCCTACTACCTGACCGACGCCTACATCAGCGGCGATTTCGTCCGCAACAGCACCGCCGACAGCGTCCGGGTGCTCTACTCGGCCAACGGCACGACCTGGACGCAGGTGTGGGCCCACAGCGGCACGGGCGTCTCTCACGTGGAGAACCTGAGCCTGCGCAGCCAGGTGCTCGGCAAGTTCAGCTACTACATCAAGGTCGAGATGAATGCCAGCACCGCCCAGACCGACGCGGGCGTGAGCGATCTGGTCATCAACACCATCTTCCAGCACAACAAAGGCGCGATGGCCTACCTCGATAAGGGCGTCAACAACATCACCGTCACCTTCGACAACGCCGATGTGTTGCTGGGCAGCCGCAGCACGCTGCAGGTGACCTACAAGTGGAAGGAGTACGACGGCACCGGCTGGACGATCGCCCGCGAGCGGGTCGTCGACTGCCACACCAGCCCGACGACCTTCACGATCACCGCCGCCGGCGATAAGGTGCCGCGGACCGAGGAGATCACCATGGCGGTGGTGCCGGCCGTGCCGGACTTTACCGCGCCGATGGCCGTGGCCGATCTGGCCGCTGAATTTGTCGACGCCACCCGGGTCGATCTGACCTGGACGGCCACCGGCGACGACGGTGCCCTCGGTACCGCCAGCATCTACGACATCCGCTACTCGATGAGCCCGATCAACGAGGGCAACTGGGACGCCGCCACGCCGGCCGATGGCGAGCCGGCCCCGATGTCCTCGGGCGCAACCGAGCGGTTCGTGCTGACCGGTCTGCAGCCGCTGACGACGTACTACATCGCGATGAAAGTCGGCGACGAGGTGCCCAACTACAGCGGCCTGTCCAACGTGCTGATGGTCACCACCACCGCCCCGGACGTGACCGCCCCGGCCGCGATCACCGACCTGGCCGGCACGCCCGGCACCCAGAGCGGTTCGGTGCAGCTGAGCTGGACGGCCCCCGGCGATGACGGGATGGTCGGCACAGCCGTCAGCTACGAGATCCGCTATGCGACCAGCCCGATCGACGCGGGCAACTGGGACGCCGCCACGCCGGTTGATGGCGTGCCGGCCCCGCAGGATGCGGGCACCCCCGAGAGCCTGCTGGTGACCGGCCTGGCCTGGAGCCAGCAGTACTACTTCGCGATCAAGACGGCCGACGAGGTGCCCAACGTCTCGGCGCTGAGCAACGTGGCGGCTGTCACATCCAGCGGCCTGGGCGAAAAGATCCTCCAGTACGGCCTGGACGGCTACACGGGCGTTCGCGACAACTACATGTATGCCGGCGGGGCGACGACCAACTACGGCGGCATCGAGCGGATGACCGTCTGCGGGTACGCGAGCCAGGGCGCCGGCAACATCCAGCGCGGGATGGTGCGGTTCGACCTGTCGAGCGTCCCGGCCGGCACGGCGATCACCAGCGCCAAGCTGTACCTGTACTCCTACGACGCCGTGCAGTCCAAGGGCTCGAGCGGCTTCTACGGCGTGTACCGCTTGACGCGGGACTGGTCGGAGTCGGCCAGTTCGTGGAACCAGGCGACCGGTTCGGTGGCCTGGACCACCCCGGGCGGGGATTTCCTGGCCGGGCCGGATGCCACCTCGGCCAAGCAGCCCAACGCCTCGCCGTGCTGGTACGAGTGGGACGTGACCGATGCGGTGCAGGAGATGATCGACGGCCCGGCCGCCAACTTCGGCTGGGTGGTCAAGTGCACCGACGAGATGCTCAGCATGCAGGAGCGGTTCTACCAGAGCGACACGGTCAACGCCGAGTTCCGGCCGAAGCTGGTGATCAGCGACCTGCCGCTGTTCAAGCAGGGCGACCTGAACAAGGACGGCTCGGTCAACGTGATCGACCTGCTGATCATGTCGAAAAGCTGGAACAAGAGCCAGGGCGACGAGGGCTTCGACCCGCGTGCCGACATCGACGGCAACGGCAGCGTCAACGTGCTGGACCTGCTGGCACTGGCGCGGGACTGGCCGCAGTCGTAAGCATCCGGCCCCGGCCGGCCAACCCGGCCGGCGATCGAGTGACAACCAGCGCCGCGGACCCCTCGGGGTCCGCGGCGTTTTTCTGTGGGCGGAGGAGAACGACCTTCCGCAGATTCTGCAGATGACGCAGATTCAAAACAGCAACTGCCGGGTGCCACGTGGTGCCACGGTCCTGCGCCAACGAGCCGCGACCGTGAGGGAGCGGTAAACCCCGCCGTGCCCCTGCCTGCGCCACGGGGTCAGCGCTGCCGGGGGTCAGACCCCTTGTAGCACGCCCACATTCGAGCCTACGAATCAACCCCCTTGGCCGCACCGACACGTGAAGGACTCACCGGGGTCTGCCCCCCTGGGGTAAACGCTCCGGCACCCCCGCCACGGGGTCAGACCCTGGTGGCATGCACAAGCAGCCGGGCCGCCACGAAGTTTCCGCGTTGATTCCGGCCGAGGCGTTCGCTTCGGGGTCAGACCTCTGGGAATACCTCGCCCGCCCGTGCCACGGGGTCAGTCGGCCAGGTGCACAGGCATCCAGGCCGCCATAGAGTCCCGGCGTTGACTCCGCCGGGAGACGTGCGCTACGGGGGCGGATCCCTGGAAAACGCCGGGGCTTGCGGGGGGGCGAATCAGGGCGGGAGTTTTCCCCATTCACCTGCCCCGAATGCCACCACTTTGGCACGGCTGGCGGAAAAAGCAGTCTGGCAAGGGTAGGCTTTTGCTTACGGGGTGTTACACTGGCCGATTCGCACCGGGACCGCCGTAACCCATGCTGCCCAGGAGTCATAAGAGCCGTGCCCAGCAGGACCAGCCACGCCGATGTCGACCTCTCCCGTGACCCCGGGGCGTCCGATCTGCCTTTTTTCTACGGGTGGGTGATGCTGCCGATCGCGATGCTGGGGGTGATCTGCACGTCGCCCGGCCAGACGTTCGGCATCAGCGTGTTCAACAAGGCCTTCACCGACAGCCTGGGCATGAGCCTGACAAAACTGACCGGGGCCTACATGGTTGGCACGTTCCTGGCGTCGCTGGCGATGCCGTACGTCGGCCGACAGATGGACCGGCACGGCATCCGCAAGACGATGACCGTGGTGGTGGTGATGTTCGGGCTGGCCTGTTTCTGGACGTCGCAGGTGACGGGGCTGTACACGCTGTTTCTGGCGTTTCTATTCCTGCGGATGTTCGGGCAGGGGGCGCTGACCCTGCTCAGCGCCAACACGTTGAGCTACTGGTTCAACCGCCGTCTGGGGATGGTCAGCGGGATCGCCAACGCCGGAATGGCGGGGGCGGTGGCGTTCGTGCCGGCCCTGAATCTGTGGTTGATCGGCACGGTAGGCTGGCGGTGGGCGTACGTGATCCTGGGACTGGCGGTCTGGGTGATCCTGCTGCCGCTGCTGGCGACGCTGTACCGCGACAGGCCCGAGGACATCGGGCAGGTCCCCGACGGGTTCGAATCGGCGCCCAGGCAGGACGCCGACGGCAAACCCGAGGTCGAGCCCGACTTTACCGTCGGCGAGGCCGTCCGCACCGGGATGTTCTGGTTGATGGCCGCCTCGACCGCCTCATGGTCGATGATCGGTACGGCCGTGCTGTTCAACATCATCCCGATCTTCGAGTCGCGCGGCCTGCCTGCCGACCAGGCCGGTGTGATGTACACGAGCCTGGGGCTGACCCAGGCCGGCACGCTGCTGATCGGCGGGTTCCTGGCGGACATGCTGCCACTGACGTGGCTGCTGGCGGCCGGCGTCGGCGGGATGATCGCCTCGCTGGGGATATTGCTCTGGGCTGTGGGCGGGCCGTGGATGGCGGTGGTATTCGGCACGGTGCTCGGCTTGTCGCAGGGGCTGATCGTGGTGATCGGCAACCCGATCTGGCGGCGCTATTACGGCCGGGCGCACCTGGGCAAGATCCGCGGTTCGCTGACAACGTTGATGGTGGCATCGTCGAGCGTGGGGCCGTTCCTGGTGGGCCTGGCGCACGAACTGCTCGGCGGCTACGACGCAATCCTGCTGGTGTTCATGCTGGTGCAGGTGCCGCTGGTGGTCGCGGCGCTGATCGTACGGCCGCCGGAGTTCCCGCCGAAGACACGGCAGATGAAATCTAAATCTGCCGGT
The DNA here is from genome assembly GCA_041687575.1 of Phycisphaerae bacterium. Classification (GTDB taxonomy): domain Bacteria; phylum Planctomycetota; class Phycisphaerae; order UBA1845; family JANYLN01; genus JANYLN01. The sequence goes on from JAWLBS010000242.1 coordinate 8,025, forward strand.
GCCCCTTCCCGGGCTACCCGCTGCGCCGCCCGCGGCGTCAGGGACACCTCCGCCGGCAGGGCCCAGTTACGTGCCTGAGGGGGAAAAGGACCGGTTGCAAGCCCGGCATCTGGCGTGCTGCTTGAACAGCACCACCGGCCCATAGCGGCTGGTCGCCTCCGGCTGGCTGGTCCGTTTCTCCAGATAG
>JAWLBS010000243.1:0-8172 GCA_041687575.1 Phycisphaerae bacterium
CAGCCCCGCCAGCGGCACCTCCGGATTGCCCATCTGCACCAGGTATCCGTTGGTCCCCAGCAGCAACCTGCCCCCCGCGACGACGGGTATCCCCGCCGGCACCACGTCCATCGACAGCGTCCGCAGCGTGTCGTCCGCCTCCAGGACCCGCAACACCCGGTCGGTGCTCAGCAGCACCCTGCCCTCCGCCAGCCCGCACATCCCGCCCGCCGGCTCTCGGGCGTTGCGGAGCACCTCCATCTTCTTGACGACCTTTCCCGCCTCGACGTCCACCACGTACAGGTGCCGCCCCGCGATCGCCACCACCTGGTTGACGTGATCGGGCCTTGCCACCAGGGCGTCGGGTGCGTCCTCCAGCGGGATCCCCCGCAGCGCCTGTCCGTCGGTGCAATCCAGCACCTGCAGCGACGCGTCGGCCGGCACCACCAGCCGGCCCGCGACCATCACCGGCTCGTCCGCCCACAGCGGCGGCACCGTCGGCTCGCGGACCTCCTTGTGTTCGCCATTGTTGACCTCCGCCACCGTCTGCGGCTTGAACGAGTGGACCCACAGCGGCGCCAGGCTGTTGGCGTTCACGGCCGCCGCCGCCCCCGCTGAACTGACCACGTACAGCACCCCGCCCCGCACCCCCAGCCGCACCGGCTTGATCCGGTCCGGCGCGGTGTGCTCCACCCGCCCCAGCCCGAACAGGTGCCGCCGCCCCAGCAGGTCGCCCGTCGCGGCATCCACCTTGCACAGGTACACCTCGTTGTAGATCGACGTTCGCGCGGTCCGCGCCACCAGGTACAGGTGCCGCCCGTCGCCGACCGGCGTGCCGTCCAGGATCGTCGGCACGTCCCGGCTGATGATCTCCGCCATCGCCCGGACCCAGTACGGCCGACCCGTCGCCGGGTCCAGGCACGCCAGCGCCTGCACCGCGGTGATCGGTCCGGGCTCCTCCTGCGGCAGCGGCACGTGGGTGACTACGTACACCCGTCCGCCCGAGACGGTCGGCCGGCGAGGTGTCGTCGAACCCGTCTGCCCCGCCCGCGCCGCCAGATTTGCGTCCAGCGGCTGGTAGTCCCATGCCAGGCTCCCCGTCTCGGCCTCGAAGGCGAAGCAGTGCTGGTCCCACTGCAGCAGCACCAGCCCGCCGGCCACCACGGGCACGCCCAGCCAGTGATACCCTTTCGACCGCGCGTCCAGCCGGTACCCCGGCGTCTGCGTCAGGTTCGCCTGCCAGATTACCGCCAGGTTCGACTCGTCGGACAGCGCCGGCTGCGAGGTCGGTCCCGTCAGGGCTTCCACCTCCGCCAGCGCTCGCTCCATCACCGGATCCTGCAACGCCGCCGCCGCCGTCTGCCCTGTCGCCGGGTCCGGCGAGGACTGCACCTTCGCCGCTACTCGCTCTTGCGCCGCAGGTGCCTCGGATGTCGCCGGCCCCGCCTCTTGCCCTCCCGGTGCCGCAGACGCCTTGGACGTCCTCGTCTGTCGCTCAAGTTCCCCCGCCAGCCGGCGGCTTGCCGCGTGCAGCGCCTGCCACCTCGCCCCCCGCTCGCCCCGCAGCGGATGCAGCGCCAGCAGGTCGTCCAGGTACCGTCGTGCCAGGTCGGGCTGGCCCGCCTCCAGTGCCAGCCGGGCCGCCCGTTCACTCGCCTCTGCCCCGGCCGGCGTGGCGAAATACCGTCTGGCAAACGATTCGACCGCCCCGATGTCCGGGCTTTCCGTCAGGGCCTGCCATTTCTCCTCGGCCACCGGGCGCCATGCCCGCTGCAGATATTCTCGGACCTCGGCTGGCCAGCCGTCTACCGTGCGCCACGCGACGGTATCCACGGCCACGTAGTGCCCCGGCTCCAGTTCCATCAGCTGCCCGGCGTGCCTTTCCAGTATCTCGCCCAGCAGGGCAACTGCCTGCGGGGCATCCGTCTCGACCACCCGATTGGCCTGGATCAGCAGGTCCCTCGCCGCAACGCTGCTGTTGACATGGACCTGTGCCAGCTCCGCCCACGCGGTCCCCGCCCCCAGCAGCACCGCCAGCAGTCCCCCCGCAAGCACCGCCCGGCGGCCCCCCGAGCCCGGCAGCATCGCCCCGGGGCGCGCCGAACTCGCCGGCATCGCGGGGCGATGCCCGGCGTCCAAGGCCACGGCAGCAATCCGCCCCAGATGCGAAGGTCTTTGCCCGTCAGTCGCCATGGTTCTGCCCTCGCCCTGCAAGTGTTCGGGCCAGTCAAAGCCGAATGAACGATGCGCCGGATGCCGTGGTCCTGCAACAGGCCACGCTCCCGGCCAATCCAATCTTACCAGCCATCCCTTGATAGACGCCATCGCCGGCATGCGAAAGGCCTGTAGCCGCCGCCCGCTCGCGGCGTCCCCGCCGGCCCCATATCGCACACGCAGACCAGCCTTTCAAGCCTTGCCGCCCGATCGGCCAGGGGAGGAGCTTCTTAGCGCAAGCCCATGCATAGCCTCGGATGCCCTCTGACCCTTGGTTTTCAGCCCCTGACCCCTGATCCCTGATCCCCGCAGTTCACCGGCAACTGGCAACTATCCTTCAGATTCCCGCTTGACACCCCGGCCGGGGCCGCTATAACTACCCCTCCTGCGAAGATGAGGGCCTGGCCGCGGCGGTATTCGGCGGGCGGCCCTCCGACATCGGTCGGCCTAAATGCCTGGCCGGCAAGCAGTAAGAAAAATCTTCGCAGGCAGTTGACAGGGCGGCCAGGCGTGTTAAGATGTTCCGCCTACCCTGAAGGAAGCGGTAAACGACTTCCTGCGACGGGTAACGATCTTTGAGATGAATGGTTCGCAGCATCTTCCGTGTCGCGTGCGGCATGGATGGGGACGTTGTCGCTTCTGCCCGGCGGGCAGGGCGGTCTGTTTATCGGGCGTCCTTCGGGGCCATAAGCCTTGGGCAAAAAAGAAGTTAGAAATTTGCCAGGAGGCCTTGACTGGGTGCGGGCGAATGCTACTATATCGATGCCTCTGGCGAGAAGGGTAACCGGGTCGCCGGAAGCGAAACGATCTTTGACAAGTTAACAGTTTGCCAAGTCGAGAGAATGTGCCTCCGACGGTCCCCTGCGAAGGGTCCGGCGGGGGAGATCCTTGATTCATCATTCCTCCTGTGGACGCGAGTCGGTCCGGATTTGTACACTGGGCTCCGCTTCGGCGGCATGGGCAGGGATCTCAAGCATTCTTCGACGCAGCGAAAGATGTTTGAGCCTATTTTAAGTCAAATTCCCCCACCATCCTTAGCCGGTGGTGGGGAGTTTAACAGGATTAAACTGCAGGGTTTGATCCTGGCTCAGAGTGAACGCTGGCGGCGTGGCTAAGGCATGCAAGTCGAACGAACTTCAGATTGGAGTAATCTGATTTGAGGTTAGTGGCGAACGGGAGAGTAATACATAGGTAACGTACCCTAGGCTTGGGGATAACGGCGGGTGGTAACACCCTTTGCGAAAGTGCCGTTAATACCCGATGACGTCAGGAGGCCGCATGGTTTCCTGACCAAAGAATTTTGGCCTTGGATCGGCTTATGTCCTATCAGGTTGTTGGTGAGGTAACGGCTCACCAAGCCTAAGACGGGTAGCGGGGCTGAGAGGTTGACCCGCCTCATCGGGACTGAGACACTGCCCGGACACCTACGGGTGGCTGCAGCAACGAATATTCCGCAATGGACGAAAGTCTGACGGAGCGACGCCGCGTGTGGGATGAAGCCCTTCGGGGTGTAAACCACTGTCAGGGTTAAGCAAAAAAATGAGCTATCCCAGAGGAAGCCACGGCTAACTCCGTGCCAGCAGCCGCGGTAAGACGGAGGTGGCAAGCGTTACTCGGAATCACTGGGCTTAGAGCGGGTGCAGGTGGCTTTGCAAGTCCGGAGTGAAAGCCCTCGGCTCAACCGGGGAATTGCTTTGGAAACTGCAAGGCTTGAGGCAAGCAGGGGCCAGTGGAACGTTTGGTGTAGCGGTGAAATGCGTAGATATCAAACGGAACGCCAGTGGTGAAGACGGCTGGCTGGGCTTGTCCTGACACTCAGACCCGAAAGCGTGGGGAGCGAACCGGATTAGATACCCGGGTAGTCCACGCCCTAAACAATGCGCACTCGATTCAGGAGCCTCTGACGGTTTCTGGGTCAAAGTGAAAACATTAAGTGCGCCGCCTGGGGAGTACGGCCGCAAGGTTAAAACTCAAAGGAATTGACGGGGGCTCACACAAGCGGTGGAGCATGTGGATTAATTCGAAGCAACGCGAAGAACCTTACCCGGGTTTGACATGCACGGATGCCGTCTGTGAAAGCAGATCCGGTTGCTCTTCGGAGTGAAACGTGCACAGGTGCTGCATGGCTGTCGTCAGCTCGTGCGGTGACGTGTTGGGTTAAGTCCTATAACGAGCGAAACCCCTGTCGTTAGTTGCCATCGGGTCATGCCGGGCACTCTAACGAGACTGCCGGCGTCAAGCCGGAGGAAGGCGGGGACGACGTCAAGTCATCATGGCCTTTATGTCCGGGGCGTCACACGTGCTACAATGGTCACTACAAAGCGACGCAAGACCGTAAGGTGGAGCAAATCGATAAAAAGTGGCCTCAGTTCGGATTGTGGTCTGCAACCCGACCACATGAAGCCGGAATCGCTAGTAATCGCGTATCAGCCATGACGCGGTGAATGTGTTCCTGAGCCTTGTACACACCGCCCGTCAAGTCATGGAAGCCGGGAGCACCCGAAGTCCGTTTAGCCAACCGTAAGGGGGCGGCGGCCTACGGTGAGTCTGGTGACTGGGACTAAGTCGTAACAAGGTAGCCGTACGGGAACGTGCGGCTGGATCACCTCCTTTCTAGGGGATTACCTGGAATCTCGACTCCTGACTGCAGACGCATGGGAATTATCCTGTGCCAACCAGTCGGCCCTTCGGGGCAATGGGGTCAAGATAGAGGTCAGCGCATTCTCAGCCCGCCTGGGGGTCTTCGGACCAGCAGGCAGGCGGTGTTCGAGGCGACTCGACACCCGATAAGGCAAACTGTTAACTAGAAGGCCCTGCCGCCTCGTGCGGCAGGGCCTTTTTTTTATGCGCGGCGAGACCCGGCTCCGTCAAATACGCCGTGGGGTGCCCGTCTTCGTCAAACGATGACTGCGCCGGGGCGTGCCCGGTTTCGTCAGACGACAGCTCAGCAGCGCCAGGACCGGCACCGCGCGGCCCGCCCCACCGACGAGGAATTCGCCGAAAGGGTCCGCAAAATCCACGGCATCGACATCGACAAGGCTTTCACTCACCCGCCGTCCGAACCTATAGATTCCAGTTATTTGACAGCGTCAACAGGTCGATTACGTTGACGTTGCCGTCGTCGTTGAAGTCGCAGGCCGGGTTGAACCCGGCGTCGCCGGCCGAGAGCGTCCACGACTTCGCCAGGGCCAGCAGGTCGATCGCGTTGACGTAGCCGTCGCCGTTGACGTCGCCGGGCAGGGCGATGGCCACCGTCTGTGCGGCCATCACCTCCGGCGGGCACTTGCCGTTGCTGGCCCAGAAGTCGTACAGCGTCTGGCCGGCCGCGTTGGTCGTGTTCTCGTCCCGCAGGAACTCGATGTACTCGCGGCTGGTGCTCTGGTAGTAGAGCGTCACGCTCACCGAGGTCGCCCCCGACGGGATCGCATAGTCCGTCGTGTCCCAGAACTGGCCGTCGGCATAGGTGGCCCCGACCGGCGCGCCGCCGAAGGTCGCGAACGTCGCGTTGACGAACCCCTGCGGCGGGATCCGGTTGTCCTTGTGGATCTTGTTGTTCAAGACGAAGTGGAACGACGGCCCTTGCGGCTTGCCTGCCAGCGGCGCGGTCACCGCATCGAGCCCCGGTTTGGACTCGTAGACCTTCAGGGCGGCGTCGTGCGCGAGCGCAGCAGAAGACTCGTCATAGGCGCCGGACTCGGCGATCAGCCCGCCGAGATGGTCGTAGAACTTGACGTTGATCCAGATCCGTCGGCCCTCGGGATAGCCCGTCGGCAGCTTGTGACCCGTACGGTTGGTCACGATCACCGCCAGGCTCCGGTCCTGCTGCTGGGCCTCGAGGAATGCAGCCCGGGCCAGCAGCGACCGCGAGCGGGCGGCGCCATCCGCCAGGGCACTGGCGTTCGCCTGTCCCGGGTGCAGGTTCGACAGCTTCGAAGCCATCCACGCGCTGCCGCCGGTCATGTCGTGCAGCGGCAGGTCGTCGCGAAGCGGGGCGGCCGGGTCGTTGCAGCCGTAGCCGGAAACGTCCCGCAGGTGGCAGTCCTGGCAGGTCGCGACGAAGGCCTTGTTGCCGCCCATCTGGGGGTCGAAGATACCGCCCGGGGCGTTGTAGGCGCTGTGCAGCCACTCGCTGTAGGTCCGCTCGATCGGCATCAGGTGCGTCGAGGAGAAGTTGCTGGCCGGGGTGTCGAAGGCGTTGGGCACGTAGTTGCCGCTACCGTCTTTCTCGAACGCCGTGTTGCTCACGTCATGGCACGTGCCGCACAGGGCCGCCTCCCGGTGAAACGGCGAGACCAGCACCGGGTGTCCGGTGGCGGCGTTGACGAATGGCCCGCGCCTCGCCCCGGTCGGGTCGATCACGAACATCCCGTTGGCGAACTCGGTCGGCACGCTTTGCATACCCGCCAGGATCGCCTCGTCCTCGACCGGGCTCACCCCGGCGCTGTAGATCGGGTCGACAAGCCGGTGGCACAGGTCGCACGAGACGCCGCTCTTGTCGGTCGCCAGCATCTGGCTGCCGCTGGTGGGCACCGACCGGCCGCGGAGCCAGCCCCTGGGGATGTGGCACCGCAGGCACAGGTCGCCGGCGTCGGGGGCGTCCTGGTTCGAGACCGCCATGCACGCCTCGAACAGCGGGTCGAGCGAGGCCTGGGCCATCATGCTGCCCTGCCAGTTAGCGTAGGGCTCGACCGCGGTGTCATAGCCCCCGTGGCAGACGGCACAGGCCGCCGGGTCGTTCAGTGTGCCGGCCTCGAAAGGCTGCGTGCCGGGCATGTCGAAGTCCCGCAACGTCGTCGGGACCGCGCCTCCCGGCGGCGCCAGCACGCCAAACGTGGTGTCGCTGATGTCGCTGCCCGTGTTGAAGGAATTGTCCGTCGCCTCGACGCGGATCCGTCCCTGCGCCGTCGGCCGGTTCGGCACGAACCAGGTGAAACTGCCCGTGTTGGCGATGCCCAGGGCGACCGGGTCCCACGTCAGCCCGCCGTCCAGCGAGACGCGGATGTTGACCGCCGCAACGCCGCCGGCATCGGTCGCCGTCCACTGGATGGTCGTGGCGGCGTTGCCCAGCAGCGTGTTCCCGCCGTTGGGGGCGATGACGGTGACGGCCGGGGGCGTGGTGTCGGCCGCCGCGACGGGCGTGAGGTGCCCCTGGATCTCCGAGACGGTCACGCGGCTGACCTGCGAGACGTTGGAGGCATTCAGGCCCGGGAACGTGGGCGTGTTGCCGTAGGTCGCGGTGTCGGTGACCTCCACGTTGGTGTTGTAGCCGTCAGCTTCGGGGTCTTCGGACTGGATCGACAGGATCGCGTCGCGCCGGCCCTCGGTGGTCTTGGGGAACTGGCCGACGACCTGCTGCACCCGTTCGCCGAAGGGATTTTTCGTGCCGCCGCCGCTGAAGTCGTAGTGGCAGACGCCGCAGTGGCCGGTGCGGCTGGGAACGTCGTCGAGGACCGAACCGACCGCCGAGGGAAAGGCGTCGAAAAACCCTTGCCGGTATTCGCGTTTGGCCTGGGCGGCCTGCGGCAGCAGCCAGAGCAGGCAGCAGGCCAGCAGGGCTCCCAGGACGCCCACGGACGACGCGCGCCGAATCTGCGGTTTCATGACGGTTCTCCCTCGCCAGGCCTCGATCGTTTTTCGGTGGTCTGTCGGTTGCTGTGGGCCTACTGATGTCGATCCAACTCCAAGGCCATTCTACAGGCGCCCCCGTCCAGAATACGAGTCTTTTGATGCGCGATATGGAATGGCCGTAAATAAAGTGCCGACGCGTGGTGCGCCGGTGCGGCAAAGGTGGGTGGACGTGGCGACAGTGTACCACTTGTGACCGTTTATGGGACGTCTTGGCGGGCGACAGGCCCTGTCGATATCCGCCGGGGCGGTGGCTACAGCAGGGGCAGGCTGTCGTCCGTCTGCTCCTGCCAGGCGCGGATGCGGGCGGTCAGGTCCGCGCTCCGCGACTGCTGACCGGGCTTGCCGAACAGG
>JAWLBS010000244.1:0-8169 GCA_041687575.1 Phycisphaerae bacterium
ATGGGCCCCATCTTGCCCGCGGGACACCCAAATCCGCAACACCCGCCTTGTCAAATAAGGACTTACATCACTTTTTCGAGCCTGCTCGGAACTCAGGAAAGGATGCCCCACTCCCCGTAGCGTAAGACCCCCGCCTCCCGCGTCACGCCCAAACGAGCCCGACGCGTAAGCGAGGGCATCTCTGTCGTCCCGGCCGCACAGGGGATTCTCGTCGAATGCTACAGCCCCGCCCCGGGCCAGATCCACGAGCCGGCGCCCCGCGCCGCCATCGCCGGCCCCGCCGGCGACCCCGCTTCGCGTATGAGCCCTTCATTCGTCCTTGGCGGGCCTCCAGCAGCAAAAACAACCCCCCACGGTCTTGGGGGCCAGCGCCCGCCTTGGAAAGGGGTCAGGAGGGATTAAGGCCTCTTTGCATCTGTACGCAAGTGCTTTCACATGCATGTCTTATACGTATGGGCAGACAATATGAGTAATGACCCCATTGCCCCCCATTGCCCCAGGCAGCACAACGGGCTGCAGCGGCCCCTGATCAAGGTCGAGCACCGCCACAGCCCGTCGCGACTGCCGCTACCGCAGGTATCCGCCTACTGCGGCCGTTCAATCCCGGCCTCTTCCAGACACTCCTCGTTGGCGAAGTACTTGAGGATCGTCGGCCCGAGGTTCTCGCCCGTCAGCTGCGGATTGCTGCAGCTGGCCGGTGCGGCGATCACCGGCAACACCAGGCCCAGCCCGACCAGGAACTTCCACACGTGCTTACTCATCAGCCTTCTCCTGAAACCCGTACGACCATCGGAAACATGCAGGGCCGCCAGCACATCGCCTGCGACGACGACCCTTGATACGCCTGACTCACGTGCATGCGGTGGCGATCATCGCCAGCCACTGCGCACGCCGGGCGCCTCCGGCGGCAGGTGAAGGGGCGGGCTGCGGTGTGGCGGCACTGGTTCTGCCCATGGAAGCCGCAACCCGCTGCAAGAGGTCTTGCATCTGCCCTCATCCTGCACAGAAGGAACGCTCGATCAGAGACCGCCGCCAAGCAATCCTGCGGTGAAGCCCGGGTGCATGTCTTCCATCATCCCGAGAAACTCCGCTGGACTGCTGCTGCACGCGGCAATTCCGTGCACCACACCGAACGACAACACCACCGCCAGCGCCACCTTCCACGTCCGTGTCATTGGAACTCTCCCATACTGCCTGTGCGTCATCTACCCCCTTACCAGGAGTATCTATCGGCACGCCATCGGCCCGTTGTCCTGCTATTATCCTGTGATTATTCCTGTCGCATCCCCTGTGCGCACCATATGCAGGACAAGCGTGTATGTGGCCCGTGCGGCCCTCCAGCCACACGTACCGGGATTATATATTAACATAATGCGTGCGTCGGAGTGACCCCGGGCGTTTTGCGCAACGAGCAGCAGCCGGGCCCCGTTCTGCGGACGAAGCCGGCTGCCGTTCACCTGGGCATGGAACCACCACGGCCGCAGTACGACCGGAAACAAACCGCGGGAACACGGCTACTGCTCGATCGAATGCACCTGCTCGTGATACTCCAGGCACTCTTGGGCGGTGACGTCATCCATCCACCCGGCCATCCCGGGCACGAGGTCGTGCATGTGCCAGCCGGCGCCGACCCAGTGCATCCACGGGGCCTGCATGCAGCCCAGCGGCGCAGCCAGAAGGGGCAGGGACACTCCCGCCGCCAGCAAGAGCATCCGGAACCGTTTCATCTACGGCCTCCTCCTGTTGATCCTGCCCGGGATCTGCAGCGGCACCGCATGCCGGCTCCGTGCCGAACTCACTGATCCTCAAAGCAGAACGTCTCCCCGGAACCGGCAGGTTCAGCAGCGGCCGCAAAAAAGCGGATGGCATCCCCGCAGACTGCTGCACGTACTGAGGTGACAGCAGTTGTTTCGAGAGACACAAGCGGATCCGGACCGGGAAGGGCAGAACAGTTGCCGCCGCACGATCGAACCGTGGGGGTCGAGAATTACCTGCTCCCGTTGCGCGGCGGCCGCCCCTGCGGCAGCCTATCGCATCTCCACAGCCACCAGAACTAGGGACAGTCACCCTGTTGTTCTCGCATCCGCTGTCTTCTGTTGCCGCCATCCCTTCGCCTGACTCGGCGGCAGCGGCCGCAGGCGCCAGCCCAGACGGGTCTCCAGCCGGGCGAGAAGTGTATCGCTGCCCAGGCCCGGCCTGCGACACGGAGCATGGCAAAGCCCTCCATGTTCCTGGCACCGGCTCCCTTGCCTCCAAACGCCCCGCATTGTAAACCGGCGATGTCGGCAAAGCAGGCCCTTACAGGGCTGGGCGGAAGGGTTGGGGGCTGGCTCCCGAGGTAAGCGGGTCGCGGGCCTGCTTCGCCAAACAACGGCTACGCAGGCCTGTGGCGCGACCCGCTGACCCCGGGCTGAATTGTGCTGCACTTGCAGTGCATTGTTGCCAACGGCACTGTGCGGCGGGCAGAGCCCGCCCTACGTGCGTGCCTACGGCGTGGGTTGGCGGGTACCGTTCGACTCGCTTTGCTCGCTCTCTTCGGGTCCGAGCTTCAGGGCCGAGGACACCGCAAGCAGCCCGCTCTACGGGCGCAACGCAGGTGCGGACGTCTTGCGCTTGCCAAGAATTCCATGGCCGCCAACAGCGCGGCCATGGCACCCCGGAAGCGGCGACGGGGAGAAGAAACCCTTGCTTACGCCTCGGGCTCGATTGGGCGCGGGTGGGGGAGTCGGTAGAATGGTCGGCGGAATGGTGGCGGGGGCGGTTTTGCGCCGGCGGGGCGATGGGCGATTGCCCGACCCGGCAGGATTGGGAGATTGTATGCGGACCGGTCTCGTATGTGCGGCGGTAGGTGTTACCTGTTGGTTCAGCAGCCCGGTCCTGTCGGCGACCCAGCCGGAGGCAGGGGCGGCGGGGCAGGTTTCGACGCGTGCCGTGACGGACGAGGCGGGCGCGGCCGGGGCGGCGGCGTCGCGGCCGGCGGTGCCGGTCGAGGCGGTGCGGGAGGGGATCCTTTGTCCGGTGGTGGCGGACACGCAGGTATCATTCTACCGGAGCAAGGGCGAGAACGAGCGGGTCTGGAACTACGGCCGGGCGGAGCAGCTGAAGCTCAAGGGGTTCGAGGAGTATACGCTGCTGAAGTTCGACACGTCGGCGTGCAAGGGGATGACGGTCCGGCGGGCGACGCTCTATCTGCCGAAGACCGAGCAGTGCGAGCCGAGCGTGATCGCCCCGAGCACCGTCAGCGCGGACTGGGCGGAAGGGACGGGGCAGGGCAATCCCGGCGAGGTCGAGGATCAAGCCGCCCCCAGCACGGGTGGGGCGACCGCCCTGCGGGCGGTGCATCCGGACAGGACCTGGGCCGGGCCGGGCTCGAACCTCAAGTGGGTGATCTTCGGCGAGGGCGGCAGCCTGTACGGCGCCCGCAAGGCCGGGCGGGCGGCGGACGCCGACGGCGAGTACATCCGCGTCGAGATGCCGCTGGATGTGATGCAGGCCCTTCTGGTCGAGGGCGACTCGTACGGCATCTGCATCACCGAGGAGAAGGGACAGCGGGCATTCAACAAGACCTACATCGACCCGCCGAACCCGAATCACTTCATCGGCTCGCGCGAGGCGGGGCGGGGCAGCTTTCTGATCGTCGAAGGCGAGCGGGTGGATACCACGCCGCCGGGGGCGATCCGCGATGCGGCCGCCAGGCCCGGCGCCGAGGCCGGCGAGATCACTCTGACGTGGACGTGTCCGGGCGAGGACGGTTCGGCTGGGGGGAAGGCGCTGGGGTACCGGGTGTATCTTTCGACGGAGGCGTTTGCAGACGAGGCGAAGTCCGGGGCGGAGGGGGCGAGCCAGGCGGAAGAGGCGTCTTTGGCGGGCAAAGCCCGCCCTGCAAGGCAAGCCCGACTTGATGATGACACGTTGCTGCCGCGGTGTGTGACGTATCGGCCGGACGAGCCCGGGCGGACGCAGGTTTTCCCCGTCTACGATCTCGAGCCCGGCACGCAGTACCACTTCGCGGTGATCGCCTACGACGAGGCGGGCAACCTGTCGGAGCCGGCATTCTTCGCCGGCCGGACCCGCGAGACACGCAAGTTCGCCCTCCAGCCACACCCCCGGACGATCGGCAAGGGCGGGCCTCTCACCAGTGAGACGATGCGGGTGTGGGCGTGCCCGTCGAACAGCAAGATCAATCCCGTCACCGGCGGCAGCCTGGCCGGCGGGAAGTACACAGGCGGCGACGGTGTCAACCCGGTTGCCCTTGGCAACGAGGCGTGGGACGGCGAGGCGCGGGCGGTGACGCTGTTTGCCGGGCGGAACGACTTTGCCGGGTTCCATCTCGTGCTGGATAAGAAGGTCGACCGGCCGCTGTCGAACATCGTCGTGCGGGTAAGTGACCTGTCGGCTGATGAGGGCAAGGGGCGGATCGCGGCGGAGAATGTGGAGATCTTCCGGCAGTGGTCCAGCCGGGACGAGGGCGGGGTGTACTGGCCGGACGCACTGCTGCCGGTGGCGGGGCCGCTGGCGATCCCCGATCCGACCAACAAGATCGAGGGCCAGCGGGCGCAGCCGCTGTACGTGGATGTGTACGTGCCGCACGACGCGGCGCCGGGGGCATACACCGGCCGGATCACCGTCGAGGCGGACGGCATGGCGGCGCTGGACGTGCCGGTGCAGCTGAAGGTGTGGCGGTTCACGCTGCCGGACACGCTGTCGTTCTGGCCGAACATGTACAACTACAGCATGCCGCGATTCAAGGGGCCGGACCAGTGGGCGGGCGTGCTGAACATGTTCCGGCTGGCGCACCGCAACCGGCTGAACCTGAAGATCATCCCGCACAGCCACAGCGGCAATTTCACCAACCCGTACATGGCGATGGAGACGACGGGCGACGGCAAGGACCGCCGGGTGGTGAGTTTCGAGCGGTTCGACGAGCACTACGGCCCGCTGCTGACGGGCGAGGCGTTCGCGGACATGCCGCGCAAGGGCGTGCCGATCGCGGACGTGACGCTGCCGATCTTTGAGAACTGGCCGGTGAAGCTGTCGGAGGGGTTCACGTTCGACCCGTACGGCGTGCACCTGGACATCCGGGAGGACTTCACACAGGAATACGCGGACGGTTTCAAGGCGGTGTGCCGGCAGATGGCGGACCATTTCAAGAAGATGGGATATACGGACAACATCTTCGAGGTGGTCTTCCGCAGCAAGTACCAGTATGCCCCGACAACGACGTTCTGGCTGCTCGATGAGCCGATGTTCCGGGACGACTACCTGGCGATCAACTACTTCGTCGGGCTGACGCGCGAGGGGTTCGCCGGGGCCGACCCGGTGAAGGTCCGCACGCGGATCGACTGTTCGCGGGTCGAGGAGTCGCACGGGCTGCTGGACAAGGTGGACTGGTTCTGCGGGACGATCGGCAACCTGCGGGAGTACTACCGGCCGATGCGGGACTTCATGGATTCGTACATCCCGCAGGCGGACGGCCAGGGGCGGACGCTGTGGGTCTACGGCAGCACGAACAAGGTGACCACCAGCAACGTGGCGAACCGGGCGTGGTCGATCGAGGCGTGGCTGTTCGGAGCCGATTCGGTGCTGCCGTGGCTGGCGTTCGGGCCGGACGGGGCGTACGACAAGGCGGCCTCAGCTGATCAGGCGGTGTTCTATCCGGGTGCGCGTTTCGATGTCAACGGGGTACTGGGTTCGCTGCGGATGAAGGCGTTCCGCGACGGGCAGCAGGATGTGGAGTGCCTGGTCTTGCTGGCCGACGCCCTCGGGGCGACACGCAAGGAGGTCGCCGGGCTGCTGGCGGGTGTGGCGCAGGTGCAGGGGCAATTCGTGGTCGAGCGGCCGGAGGCGGCCGAGACGATCTCGTACAGCCGGATGACCCCGGACGACCTGGCGCGGCTGCGGCGGGTGGTGGGGTATAATCTGGACGTGCAGGCGGCACGGAGGGCCGGGCAGTGACGAGGTACCGGGGGTGCATCCTCTGTTCGGTGGCGTTTTCCAGGGGTCTGACCCCGAAGCGAAGGCTTGGAGCAGAGTCGCCGCCGCAATTTCGTAACGGCCTGGGGGCCGGTGCACGTCACCGGGGTCTGACCCCCGTGGCGCGGGGGCGTGTTCCCAGGGGGTCAGACCCCGGTGGATCGTCCATGTATCGGTGCCGCCAAGGGACTTGGATCGCAGATTCGAACGCAGGCGTGCTGCAAGGGGTCAGACCCCCGCCACGCGTCCCGCTCTGCCACCGATATCTAAACGCGTCCGAGGCGCGGCCGATTGCTACCGGAGACTGGACGGCGGCGGGGCGGGCAGACTATCCTGCAGCCTATAGTGGTCTGACATGAGGAGGCTTCCATGCATCGCAGGCGGATGATTGCGGCTTTGACGATCGCGGCACTGGCCATATTTCCGGCCCTGGCGACGGCGACGGCCGACGGCGAGGATTACGCAGGGACCGAAGAGGAAAAGGCGGCCAGCAAGAGCGTCGTGTCGGTCGAGGCGTCGGCGGGGTCGGACGTGGCATTTTTCCGGCTGGACGGGCAGATCTCGGAGGTGGCCGAGGAGTTCTCCCTGTTCAGTGCGAAGCGGCCGGTGACGCTGGAGAAGTGGCTTCGCCGGCTGGCCAAGGCCCGCAACGACCAGGACGTGCGCGCGGTGGTGCTGGAGGTGGTCGAGGTGCAGGGCGGCTGGGCGCAGGTGCAGGAGCTGCGCAGCGCGATCCAGCGGATCCGGGACGCCGGCAAGACGGTGCACTGTTACCTGGCCGACGGGGACCTGAAGAGTTACGTGCTGGCCAGCGCGTGCGACAAGGTGACAATGGCCCCGGCCGGGTACCTGATGGTTACGGGCTTCAACCTGCAGATGTGGATGTACAAGAACCTGCTGGACAAGCTGGGGATCGAGGCGGACATTCTGCACATCGGCCCGTACAAGGGGGCGGGCGAGCCGTTCACGCGGACCGAGCCGTCGGAGGCGCTCAAGCAGGACATGGCCCGGATGGTGGACAGCCTGTACGCCCAGGCGGTCGAGGCGATCGCCGAGGCCCGCGGGTTACCGCCGGAGGAGGTGGAGCGGCTGATCGACGTGGGGTTGTTCAGTCCGGTCGAGGCGGTCGAGGCCAGGCTGATCGACGGCGTGCTGCAGATGGACGACCTTCTCGAAAGCGTCAAGGACGAGTATGGCGGGAAGATCCTCAAGGAGTACGGCAGCAAATCCAAGGACGCGATGGCGGAGATGAACAACCCCTTCGCGATCTTCAAGATGTTCAGCCCGTCGAGCCGTGCGTCCGAGCGGACTGACCAGCCGACCATCGGGCTGATCATGCTCAGCGGGGCGATCGTGGACCGCTCGGCCGAGAGCCCGTTCGCGACCGGGACGGTCTCGCCGGAGGATATCTCCAAGGCAGTCGACGAGGCCCTCAAGGATGACAACGTCAAGGCGGTGGTGCTGCGGATCGATTCGCCGGGCGGGTCGTCGCTGGCCAGCGATATCATGTACAGCCACATCCGCCGGCTGGCGGACGCCAAGCCGGTGATCGTGTCGATGGGGAACGTCGCGGCCAGCGGGGGTTACTATGTCGCCTCGGCGGCGCCGACGATCCTGGCCGACGGCGGGACGATCACGGGCAGCATCGGGGTGTTGGGTGGCAAGCCGGTTCTGGCCGGTCTGTTCGAGAAGATCGGGATTACGACCTGGACGCTCCAGCGGGGGAAGATGGCGGGGGTATTCGACCTGACCGAGCCGTTCAGCCCCGCGCAGCGGGAGCGAGTGCGGGGGCTGATGACGGCGATCTACCGGCAGTTTCTGGACCGGGTGCTGGCGACGCGGCGCGAGAAGCTGACCAAGCCGATCGAGGACCTGGCCGGCGGGCGGGTCTACACTGGCGCGGCGGCCCTGGAGGTCGGGCTGGTGGATAAGCTGGGGGGAATGACCGAGGCAGTCTATATGGCGGCCGAGCAGGCGGGGGTCGAGGCGTACGAGATCCGCGTGATCCCCAAGCCGCAGAGCTTCTTTGAAATCCTGATGGAGAACATGTTCACCGGCGTGGACGCCGAGTCGGTGGCGCTGAGCCGCTACGCGGCGCAGATGCTGCCGGGCCTGGCCGACCCGATGGCCGGCGAGGTGCGGCGGGTGCTGAACCGGGCGTTGCTGCGGGTGCAGATGCTGCGGCGCGAGCCGGTG
>JAWLBS010000245.1:0-8151 GCA_041687575.1 Phycisphaerae bacterium
GCGGCCGCAAGCACAAGGTCAGTCTCGAGCCCGGCCAGGTCACGGCCCTGCGGGCGCGGGTCGCTGAGGGCGACAAGGTCGACATCACCGTCGACGGCCGGCAAGAGCGCAGTTTCGAGTACCCGCTGATCGGCCGGATGCGCCCCAACGCAAAGCAGGACTGTCTCAAGGAGCAGAAGCTCATGGAGATGGGCTGGTCCGGCCGGTTGCCCGACAAGCCCGCCAATAGCCTCGCTCTGGCCCGGCAGATGGCCCTGTACGAGATGAACACGCGAGCGGTGCAGTGCTATTGCCAGACCCTCGATGCCAGGCCGACTCAACACCAGGCCCGCCTGGAACTGGCCGAAACGCTGCTGCGGATGGGTAGTTTCGCCGCCGCGCGCAAGCATCTCAAGCAGCTGCTCGACACGAAACTGGCCGGCAAGGCGCAGGCCCTGATCGGCCGGCTCAAGGAGATCGAGGCGGCCTGGATGGAGCCGGTGCTGGCGGTTCCAGCCGGCAAGCAGCGGGACCTGGCTCTGGCCGAGCGGTATGCAGGTTACGGCTCGTACGACCTGGCGGTGCGGCTCTACCGCAAGTTGCTCAAGACCGACGCGAGGAACCCGCGGGTACACTTCGGCATGGCGATGTACCTCTGGCACGTCAAGGGCGATCTGACAAAGGCGGTTCAGCACGCCAACCGCGCGCTGAAGCTGGCGCCGGGGGACCGCGACCTGCTGGTCGAGCTGTGCCCGCTGTACCTGCAGGCCGGCGAGCACGAGAAGGTCGTCGAGGCGATCGACGCCGCCCCGCCGGCCGTGCGGCGGCTCTCGATCCTGCTGAAGCACCTGGCCAGGGCGTACTTCGAGACGGGCCGGTACACGCGGTGCTGGAAGATCATGACCACCAATCGCCTGCACAACTGGGAAGGCGAGATGACCCACCTCGAGACGTACATCGAGTGCGGGCTGGCGCTGGTGGAAGAGTCGGTCCGCCGCGGCGACGTGGTGGCCGCGCGGCTGTACCTCGAGATGATCATCGACCCGCGCCGGGCCCCGGGCCTGGGCGTGCTGCAGGATCGTGGCGGACAGCAGCGGGTCGACTTCTGGCGGGGCGTGGTCGAGCGGTATGAGGGCAAGCCGGACGAGGCGTCGCGGATCTGGTGCGACGTCGCGGCGGATCTGGCAAAGATGAAGCAGCTGCCCCTGCTGTTCAGCGAGTGGCGCGTACCGCCCAAGCCCGAGAACGAGTACATGCGGGTCATGTGCGCCGCGGCGGTCAGCGACGAGAAGACCGTCGAGCACGGCGCGAAGCTGCTGGAGGACCTCCGCAAGGACTGGGCCGGCCAGACGCCGCGCCGCCGGTCGAAGGTGGCCCCGGTCGATCTGCTCGACGGGATGGTCGCGGAGCTGCGGGGCGATTTCAAAAAGGCCGCGAAGTTCTACAAGCGGCAGATCGAGAAGGGCAGCGTCAAGCAGATCGCCCGGCTGCACCTGGCGGCGGTCGAGGCCGGCCACCGCCGGGGCGAAGATCTGGCCAAGGCCTTCCCCGACGCCGTCCGCCCGGCCCGCAAGACCCGCCGGGCGGTGACCCGCGCGACCAGGCGCCGGACCAACAAGATTGCCGCCGCGTAGGGCGATTGCCAACAGGAGTTGCCAGTTGCCAGTAACGGCAGGGATCAGGGATCAGGGATCAGGGATCAGGGATCAGGGGTCAGGGGTCAGGGGTCAGGGGTCAGGGGTCAGTTAGGAGTCCCGGCTTCAGCCGACGTAGGGCGGGCTGCGCCCGCCAAGTTAGGAGTCCCGGCTTTAGCCGGCGTTAGGAGTCCCCGCTTTAGCGGGCGTTCGGAGTCCCCGCTTTAGCGGGCGTTCGGAGTCCCGCCTTCAGGCGGTCCGCCCGAGCGAGCGCAGCGATGCGAGTGGCCGAGCTGCGACCAGTTCGGTGCCAAGATCCTGCGTCCTCGCCACGGCGTGGTCGTTGTTTAGCCAAGCCGGAAGCAGGGCCATGCCTGCGCGGACGAGCGATATGCTCACAAGCGCATGGGAAGGAGCCCGAAGCGTGAGCGAGGGTGTTGTTACCGCCGCGGGGTTGCAGGGTCTCGCATCCTGCAAGAAAAAGCCGCGACCGTGAGGTCGCGGTGAACCTGCGGACGTGCGGGAAAACTGAAAGACAGGCGCCAACCATTGCAGGAATCGCCATGCAAGACGTTCAAACGAAACTCCAGAACCGTTTCGAAGAGATGCTCGCGGCCGGCCGCAAGCTCCTCATCCCCTACGTCACCGCCTGCTATCCCTCGTTCGAAGCCACCGCCGAAATCCTGCGCCGCCTCGACCCGCTGGGCGTGGCGGCAGTGGAACTGGGCTTCCCCTTCAGCGACCCGGTCGCCGACGGGCCGGTGATCCAGACCTCGTTCTCCCGCGCGCTGGAAAGGGGCTTCCGCGTCAAACAGGCGTTCGACCTGGTCGCCTCGCTGCGCCCGCAGGTCACCACCCCGATCGTGGCGATGGTCTCCTACAGCCTGATCTACCGCTACGGCCTGCAGCGGTTCGCCGAGGGCGCAGCCACGGCGGGTTACGACGGTATCCTCGCGCCGGACCTGTCGGTCGAGGAGGCCGGGCCGCTTGCCGAGGTGCTCGCCAGCCACGGTCTGGCGATGCCGATGCTGATCGCCCCGACCAGTCCGCCCGCCCGCCGCGACATCATCGGCCAGACCTGCTCGGGCTTTGTCTACTGCGTCAGCGTCGCCGGCACCACCGGCGAGCGCGACCAGTTGCCGCCGGAGCTGGCCGGCCAGGTCGCCGACCTTCGCAAGTACAACAAGCCGGTCTGCGTCGGTTTCGGCATCAGCCAGCCGAAACACGTCGCCAGCGTCTGGCAGATCGCCGACGGGGCGATTGTCGGCTCGGCCATCGTCCGCCGCCTCAACGAGGCCGCCGAGGCGAACCTGCCACCCGAGCAGGTCGGCCAGCAGGTGGCGCAGCAGGTGAAGGAACTGCTCGGCGGGAAGTAATCGGGTGCCGGGTACCATGATCGTGTCCCAACGAGCCGCGACCGTGAGGGAGCGGTAGTACCTGCAAACGGGCTATCGACCCCGGTGCGGAAAATGAAGCGGTCGACTCACGTCTTCATTTAGCCTGCCCGCTTGCGGGCAGTGTCTGCGGCACCAGGCGACAAACGATACCTTCATTGGCCGCGCAACTCTCGATATTTGCCACCAGTTGTTGTCGTTGCCGTTGAAGTCCCGCCAGGGACGACAGATGCGTTCGGATGCGCTTGCCTCGACATGCCGGCATCACACGCCTCCGAACGGCAGAAAGGATACCCTCGCTTACGCTTCGGGCTCGTTTGCGCGCAACGCAGGATGCGGGGCCATGCTCTTGCCAGGGATTCCATGGCCGGAAACAGCCCCTGCCATGGCACCCGGGCATTGGGGGGTGCTTACGGATGGAACACGCTGTCCATCCGCGGATCCACCGCTCCCTCACGGTCGCGGCTCGTTACCGTCTGCCCGAGCGTCACCAACGCACGACGCGATCCATATCCCCGTCGCTCTTGACGAAGTACGTCGCATCGAAGTCGATCGGCCGCTTGTCGCCGACTTTCGCCACCAGGTTGATCGGCGCCGCCTGGCGTCGCAGCGGGTTGAAGAGCTCCGGCAGGTGCGTCGCCAGATCCTCCGCCACGCGCCGTCGAAATCCTGCCTGGGTCAGCCACGACTCGAGCCGGCGGCTCGAGCACTGGAAGTCCGCGGCGATCGCCCCCTGCCTTCTCGCCCACGCAAGCGCCCCCGTCAGAACCGACACCATTGCCGACGCGTCCCCATCCGGTATTCCCCGCAAACCGTCGCCGCCCGGCACGATCTCGATCACCCGCAAGACCAGCCGATCCGCCAGGTCCGCCCGGTCGGCGCCCTCGATCCGATCCAGCCGCGCGACTACCGCCCCCCGCCCCGCCCCCCCCAACAGGGAGTAATCGAACCCCCCCGCAACGCGATACCGCCACGCCCAGAACTCCTCCGTCCGGTCCAGGATCAGGTCCCACGTATCGCCGCCATTCCGCCAGAGGGCGGCCAGCACAGGCGGATCGATCGCCGTGGGGGTTTCCGCCGCATCGACAGGGCTCGCCCTACCATTCGCCCGGACGGGGTCTGACGCCTGAGCCGCCGACACCTCGCCTGACTCGCACCACCGGCGGACCGCCGCCGCAACCCCACCTTCTTCATCCCGCGCCCCGTGCTGATCCGACGGCACGCCGGCTTGCGAGTCTGGCAGCAGCGCCAGGTACCCCTCCGCCTCCAACGGCCGGACATACCGGTGCAGCGCCGCCAGATGCGCATATCCTGTATCCGTGTAATACCGCAGGACCTTCGGGCTGACCCCCAGGCACACCGTCACCGTCGCCTGCCGCTCCGCCTCGCGCATCAGCAGCATCCCCAACCCGCTGTTGCGCAGCTCCTCGACAACCACCCACAGCGCCAGCGCCACCCCGGCCGCGATCTCGCCACGCAGACGGTACACCCCCGGAATCGCCCCGAGAAAACCCACGATCCGCTCGCCGTCGACCGCCACGCGGCACGCCGACACCCCGGCCGCCGGCCCGAAGCCGCGGTACTGCCAGTCAAACAGGTCCCGGTCGCACAGCGGGTGATCCGCCTGCCAGTGCTCGTGCAGGAACCGGGCCAGGCCGGGCCAGTGCGCGTCCTCGAAAGGTACGATCCTAAGCGGCATGACCCCTCTGTTTCAAAAGATTGACAATATCCGCGACCGACCGCAATCCGACCGCCTCGTCGACGGAAAGCGACTCGCCGAACTCCGCCTCGACCTCCATCACCACGCTCAGGTGCCCCAGCGAGTCCCACTGCTCGAAGACGCCCTGCGCGGCATCAGCCGGCACGGCCTGCAGGTCGACCTGCAGCGCCCGCGAGATTGCCTCGCGCACCCGGCGGAGACACGCCTGCTCAGCTGTTTCGGTCGGCGACATGCCGCCCCTCCTGCTCTTCGCTCTCGTCCGATATCGCCACGTGGACCGGCGGCGGGCACGCATCCGGCGACCACTGGAAATCATCCCCGCACCGCCGCGCTGCAGCCGGCCCCTCGAGAAACGCCAGGATCGGCCGATTCTTCGCCGTCGGCAGGTACGTCGCGACGATCCGTCCGCACCCCGCCCGCCGCGCCTGCGACCCGGCCGCCGCCAGCATCGCCTCTTCAAGGCCCCGCCCCAGCACCCGGCAGCTGACCACCCAGTCGACAATCCGCAGCGTCCCGTCCGGCTGCACGCACAGCCCCAGCAACCCGACAAGTCCGTACTCGCCAAACCGGTCAGCCACGTCAAAGGTCAACACCGCGTGGTCCCGCTGGCCCGCCCAGTCCGCCAGCGATG
Source organism: Phycisphaerae bacterium (assembly GCA_041687575.1). Taxonomy (GTDB): domain Bacteria; phylum Planctomycetota; class Phycisphaerae; order UBA1845; family JANYLN01; genus JANYLN01. The sequence goes on from JAWLBS010000245.1 coordinate 5,359, forward strand.
CCGCCGCGTGCCGCCGCGCGGCCAGGTTGAACTGGTTGGTCTTGTTCAGCAGCTGCGCCGCCCGCGGCAGGTTCCCCTCATCGAGCGGCCGCACCCGCACCCGCACCTGAAGCGACCGCAGCCACTGCTCGCGCGAGCCGCACGTCGCCAGCGCCTCGCTCCGCCGCCGCTCCTGCCGGTACATCGCCGTCCGCCCGCGGTCCTCGTCGCTGAGCCGCACCACGTCGAAACAGTGCAGCGCCTTCAGCGCCGCCGGATACGCAGCCGGATCCATCGGCCAGTCCGGCACGAGCACCTCCGGCAGCGCCTGCCGCACGCGGTCGCGCTCGGCGGGGTTGTCGTCGATGAAAACCACCGACTGCAGCCCGAGGTTCAGCTCCTCGACCAGCTCGACGATGTTGGCCGCCTTGTCCCGCCAGTTAATCCGCCAGCCGACGAAGTCCTCCACCCCGAGCACCATCTCCGGCCGGCGCCGGATCGCCTCCATCGCGGTCGCCTCGTCGTTTTTGCTGACGATACCCAGGAGCACCCCGCGATTGCGCAGGGCCTTGAGCTGCCGCTGGAAGATCGCGTAGCTCTCACCGATCGGGTCGATCCCGCCGAGCCGCAGGTCCTGCCAGCCGTCCTCGCCGACGATCCCGCCCCAGAGCGTGTCGTCCAGGTCCAGCAGGATCAGTTTGCGGGTCCGGCCGCGCACCGCGTCCGCCAGGCCGCGAATCTGCCCCGCCAGCGCCTCGAGCATCGGCCGGGAATGAATCACCTTGCCCATCGCCCAGAGCTTCGGGTCGAAAGGCGGCGCCCCTGCCGCGGCGATCGCCTCGGCCGAATCGAGCACCACGAGATTGCGGCTCCGCTCGGCGGCCTCAGCCAGTTTCAGGTTCGCCTCAGCCAGGATCCGCTGCACGCCCTGCGGTCCGCCCCACCCCAGCGGCCCAGGCGATACCGCCCAGTGCGGCGGTGTCCACGTGTACGCCGCGACCATCGGCACCTTGCCCGCCGCCTGGCGCAGGAGATCCGCAAACCCGGCGAACTCGGCCAATGCCCTGTCCCGGTCGAACGGCTCGCACGCCAGCGCCCGCCCCAGCTCGGCCGAGACGCGGTCCGGCTGGGTGAACACCACCGCCAGGTCCACCCCCGCCAAGTCGCCGGCCAGCGTCGGGACCACCTGGTCGTACGGCGCGACCGACACCGCCACGCCCGACTCGCCCCGCCCGACAAACCGGGCCAGCGGGTCGATCGTGCTGTCGGCGATCAACAGGATTCGATAGGCAGCCGGGTCCATAGTCTCGTCCGCTTGCACACTTTCTACCTGGTTCCTGGGCATCTGCGCAACAGAGCACGGCCCCACTGCGCAGGGCCGTGGCCTGGCAGGGTCCACCGCTCCCTCACGGTCGCGGCTCGTTAATACAGGACCGTGGCGCCGGACGTATCGCCTTTCTCGCTCCGGGGCTCGGCCACTCGCATCGCTTCGCTCGCTCGGGCGGACCGCCTGAAGGCGGGACTCCGAACGCCCGCTGAAGCGGGGACTCCTAACTTTGCGGGCATAGCCCGCCCTACATGGGCTACAGCCGGGACTCCTAACTGACCCCTGACCCCTGAACCCTGACCCCTGCCGTTCGCCGACAACCCGCAGCCGGTCCAAGGCCTCTTGCCCGCTCACTCACTTATCGCGGCACCTTCGCCGCGTATCCGTAACGTCGGCAGCCAAGGTCCTGTAACATCAGCGGAAACCGCCGATCAGCACGGCCGCCAGGTGCCCCCCGAAGCCCGCCGACAGGCACAGCACCTGCCCCGGCGCCCCTGCTGCCGGTGTCGGGCGGGTCGGGTGATTCGCCCCGCAGGCCGGGTCCGGCTCGCAAAGGTTCGCGCTGGCAGGGATGATGCCCTCTCCAATCGCCCGCACGCACACGGCCGCCTCGATCGCCCCGGACGCCCCCAGCGTGTGCCCGAGGCAGCCCTTGAGGCTGACGACCGGCGGGGACGCCTCGCCAAAGACCGCCCGGACTGCGGCCGCTTCACCGAGGTCGTTGTCGCGGGTGCCCGTACCGTGGGCCTTGATCCAGGTCACGTCCTGTGGCTGCACGCCCGCCGACTTCAGGCAGCGACGAATCGTCGCCGCCAGCGGCACGCCCTGCGGGTCCAGGTCCGCCAGGCCCGTAGGGTCGGCCCCCATCGCGCAGCCCCGCACCACCGCCAGGGGCCGCGCGCCGCGCCGGCGGGCGTGCTCGGCGGTCTCGACGATCAGCATGCCCGCCCCTTCGCCAATGATGAACCCGCTACGGTTGCGGTCGAACGGCCGACACGCCCGCGACGGGGCCTCGGCATCGTCCGCCAGCACCCGCATCCGCAGAAAGGCGGCGGCGAACAGGGGATGCAGACTCGATTCGACGGCACCCGCCACCGCGATCGGCCCGTTCCCGTCACCCAACCACTGCACCGCCCGGATCAGCGAGTGAAGGCCCGTGCTGCAGGCGGCGACCGAGCTGAGGATCGGCCCGCCGGCGCCCAGATCCCCCGCTACCAGCACCGCCGCACGTTGCGGCGTGAGCATGTCCCAGCTCGGTCCGGACCGGTAGTTCGCCGGATCGGTGACCTCTACACGTGGGCTGCCCGCGGCAGGCGCGCGGTGCAGCACCGCCCGGACGAACCAGCTGCCGATGGCGGGCTTGCTGCTGCCGAAGACGACCGCTGCCAGGGCGACCTGCTCCCGCGTCAATCCCGCCGAACGGAGACACGCCTCGGCGACCGCATGAGCCATGACATCCGTTCGCTCGCACGACGACTCCAGCGGGA
>JAWLBS010000246.1:0-8135 GCA_041687575.1 Phycisphaerae bacterium
CACTGCCGTGCAAACCGAAACGCAGTTCAGCGTCTTTCTGGTCAACAAGCCGGGCGTGCTCGCCCAGGTGCTCGGCGAACTCGGCAAGGCCAAGGTCAACATCGCCGCGATGAGCATGGCCGATACCACCGAGCACGGCGTGCTGCGCCTGATCGTGGAGGATGCCGCCGCGGCCAGGGAGGTGATGAAGAGACTCTCGATCCCGGTCGCCGAGACCGAGGTCCTCAGCGTCGACATCCCCAACCGTCCCGGTGCGATCGCCGACGTGTGCGCAAGGCTCGCCGAGGAGCATGTCAACATCGCCTATGCCTACGCGACGGTCGGCTCGGCCGGCGGCAAGACCCGGGTGATCGTCAAGGTCGCCGACATGAACAAGGCCAAAGCGGTGCTGCAGACGCCGCCAGGCCGGACGCGGCGGCGGGAGACGCCTCTGGGCAAGCGACCGCGTGTGCGACCGTAAGGTACTCGGCAGGATGTTCGGGGAGCTTCATACGCCATGTTTACAGCCGCCACACAAGCAGTGGAACAGGTGGCTGATGTTTCAGCCATTCCCACGATTGACCTGGGCGAGGCGGTGATCCGCCTGGTCGTCGCCGCGGCCCTGGGCGCAGTGCTCGGGCTGGAGCGGCAGGTTCACGGCCGGGCGGCGGGGCTGCGGACGATGATGCTCGTGGCCCTGGGCTGCTGTCTGATCATGCTGGTGAGCAACTCGTTCGCATGGATCTACGGACAAGTCGCCGGGCCGGCGGCGATGGTCCTGCAGGTCGATCCGGCCCGGTTGGCGTACGGGGTGATGGGGGGCATCGGTTTTCTGGGTGCCGGCGCGATCCTTAAAAGCGGATTCCAGATCCGTGGGCTCACGACCGCGGCGACGATCTGGTGCGTGGCCGCGATCGGCCTGGCGTGCGGCATGGGCCTGTACTACCCGGCCGTGGTCACAGCCGGGCTGGTGTTGTTCGCCCTGTTCGGGCTCGATTACGTCGAGAGTCTGTTCCCGAGCCACTACTACAAGACGGTCGACGTCGTGCTGCCGGACGAGCCGGGCATCGTCGAGCGGTTCGCCGAGAAGATGCGCAGCCGCCAGCCGGTCGTCATCCAGCACGTGGACATCGAGCGCCGCGCGGACGGCACACTCAAGGCGTGCTACCGCGTCCGGCTGCCCGACCAGCGGTACACGCTGCCCCTGTTCGAGGCGGTCGCCCGCGAGGCCGAAGTTCAGTATTTCCTGGTGCGGTGACCGGCGCTGCATCAATCGTCGGTCAGTCTTTCAAGGCGATCCTCGCAGCGGTCGCGTTCCCGCTTGACCTTCCTGAGATCGCCCTTCGTGTCGGCCAGTTCCCGCTCGAGGTACTGGATGCGAGCGTAGGCGTCGTCGACGATCTGCTGCCCCTGCTCGACGGACCGGACGCGGGGCACACGGCTGGTATCCACGGGCGGCGGCTCGCTGCCGACCCTCAGCAGCGGTTCGTCCCCGCCTATTTTCAGACACCCGGTATTCGGGACCATCAGGACAAGGGCCAGGGCAAAAAGCCCGACCAGTGTGACACTTCGATGAACTGCCGGTATCTGACGCATGTTTGCAATCTCCCGCAACTGCTGTAGGCTGACCTCGGATTTTCCAGAAGAGGCGTCAAGCATGCCCATTCGCCTGGACATTGTCGTCGGTTGTACTGCCAGCGGCAAGAGCGCCGTGGCCGCGTGCCTTGCCCAGCGCTTTGACGCTGAGATTATTAGCGCCGATTCGATGAAGGTCTACCGGCGGATGGATATCGGCACCGCAAAACCCTCGCCTGAACTTCGTGAGAGGATCCCCTACCACATGATCGACGTCGCCGAGCCGAGCGAGGCCTTCTCCGCCCGCCGGTACGCCGACATGGCCGATGCGGTCCTTGCCGACATCGCGGGTCGGGGCAAGCGGATCGTGGTGGCCGGCGGGACGGCGTTTTACATCAAAGCCCTGGTCGAGGGGCTGTTCGAGGGGCCGTCGGCGGATCCCGCGTTTCGCGAGCAGGTCCGCCACCGCGCCGCAGTCGAGGGGACGGCTGCGTTGCATGCGGAGCTGCAGGCGGTCGATCCGGAGACGGCGTCGCAGGTTCACGCCAACGATCTGCGGCGGATCGAGCGGGCCCTGGAGGTCTACCATCTGACCGGCACCCCGATCAGCACGCTGCGGACCCAGTGGGGCCGCACGCGGCCCGAATACGACGTGCGCTACATCGGCATCCGCCGGGACAAGGCCGATGCCAGCAGCCGGATCAACCGGCGGGTCCGCAGGATGATCGAGGCCGGGCTGGTCGAGGAGGTCCGCGGCCTTCTGGCCGAGCCCGAACCGCTCAGCGATCAGGCCCGCCAGGCGGTGGGCTACGCCGAGATCATCGACCACCTGGCCGGCCGCTGCCCTCTGGAAGAGGCTGTCGAGCGAATCAAGATCAACACGCGTCACCTGGCCAAGAGCCAGCGGACATGGTTTCGTCGCTTTTCGCCGGTACACTGGTTCGACGTGGCGCCGGACGAGCCGGTCGAGTTGCTTTGTGAGCGGGTTCTGCGGGAATATGAGTGGTGAGGAGGAAGGATCATGTCTAAGCGATTCCTTGCGGTGTCTGTGCTACTGTGTTGCATTTCTTCTACGTCTCGTGCTGCCGGAGCTGGCTCCTCGGACCATGCTGAGCTGGGGAGCACGTCTGAAGCGGCGTCGTACGCGGAGCTGGTTGAAAAGGCGAAGGCCTCGCAGAAACTCGCCGCCGAGGCTGGCGCCAGACCGATTCAGCCGGCCGAAGATCCCGAGACGTTTCTTCACGCCTATGGCTACAACGAAGTCGGCGGCGTGCAGTTCTACCCGGACATGGGCGAGGTGCTGCTGGATCAGCGGCCGACCAACGCCGACGTCCTTCGCCGGCCGTGGGTGATGGTCGCGCCCGGCGAGACGGCGTCGCTTCTGGTCGGCGCGTGGGCGGTTCGCGCAGCTGAGAAAGTGGAGATGCACGCCCGGGTGCTGGACGGCAAGGGCAAGCCGGCGGACGTGAAGGTGACAGTCCGGCCGGTCGTGTTCGCCCCGGTCGCCGAGCGCGGGCAGAAGGTGTACCGGATGCAGGGGCTGTGGCTGGCGGATCCGGGGCCGATCAGTGTCGACGCCGACCGTGCAGTCGCCTGGCTGCTGGAGATTGCGCCGGGGGCGAAGGCGACAGCCGGCGAGTATCGCCTGGACTGGCGGATCGACTGGCAGAACGAGGATCCCAAGCAGGCTCCGCAGGACAACCTCCGCCTGACGATCCTGCCGGTGAAGCTGGCCGACCCGTTCGAGCAGGATTACACCTTCGGCGTGTTCTGCGCGGGGGCCGATTTCAGCGAGGTGCAGTTCCGCCAAATGGCCGATCATGGCCTCGACGCGATCCTGTGGTTCTGGGGTCACTACGGCCTAAGCGTCCAGAACAAGGACGGCAAGCTGGTGATGGATTTCGCCACCCTCGATGCAACGATGGCGAAGCTCCAGGCCGGCGGCATGCGGGGCCCGGTCGTGCTGGGGCTGGGCAACGACAGTGCCGGCCACTTTGAACGGAGGATCTGCGAGGCATTCGACTTGCCGATGCAGCCGCGGGTCGAGCGCGACCGCAAGGTGGTCAAACTCGCTACCCTCGACGAACCCCGGACGGAGGAGCTGATGATCGAGGCCCTCTCGCAACTGTTCGAGCACGCGAACCGGAAAGGATGGCCCGAGATCGTCATCATGCCGTACGACGAGCCGACCGAGCGGTTGATGGAAGAGCACAAGCGGATGGTCGGCCTGTTCCGCGAGCATTTCCCCAAGGTCCGCCTCTACGGCTGCACGATGAACAGGCTGTCCTGGGCGAAGCAGCTGCTGGACACCGACATCCTGGTCAGCAACGGCGACTTCGCGCGGATCGTCCCGCTCGCCCGCGAGCATGGCAAAACGTCGTGGCTCTACGGCGGGACGACGGCCGCGCTGGGGTTCGGCCACTGTCGCAGCCGCTACGGCCTGGACCGGTACGTGTTCAAGCCGGACGGTTCGTGGTTCTGGTCGTACAACTTCTATCCGGGCGAGCCGTGGAACGAGTTCGACGCCAACGTGCCGGATTCGGCGTGGGTGATCGCCTGGCCGCCGCTGACCAAGGGCGGTCCGGCCGTCGGCACGCTCGGCTTTGCCGGCATCCGTGCCGCCGTCGATGACGTCCGCTACGCCCTCGCCCTGGAAAAGGTCCTGGACGGCGGCAAAGGCCCGCACATCGAGCGGATCCGCAAGCAGTACCAGGCCTGGCGCGAGCAGGCGGCGCAGCAGCGGCTCAAGGCTTCCGATGCGGCGGCCGCCCGCGTGCAGCTGGTCGAATGGCTGCTCGAGGCGACGGACAAGCCGCTGCCGGCGGGGCTTAAAGGCGCGAAGGCCCCCGCCAGTCAACCTGCGCCCGAGCAGGAGAAGGGGTTCCAGGAAGTCGAGAATGAGCAGGCGTAGATCACGCCCGGCTTGCCGCCGCCTCGATCTCCAGGTCCAGCTCCGGGTAGAGCGGGTGTCTGTCCAGCAGGGCCTCGACCCGCTTGCGGGCCTGCTCGACGACCGCCTCGTCGAGCACGTACTTGGCCTGGCTCTTCTTGCCGCTTTCGGCGATGGCCGGGCTCGTGCTCGACAGCACGTGCTTCATGATCGAGGCGATTTCCTTCATCTCTTCGCCGCCCATGCCCAGGGTGGTCACCGCCGGCGTGCCGATCCGTAGCCCGCTGGTGTACCACGGGCCGTTGACGTCGAACGGCAGGGCGTTGCGGTTGAGCGTGACGCCGCATGCCCGCAGGACGCTTTCCCCCTGGCGGCCGGTCAGCCCGTAGGTGGCAGTCACGTCGATCAGCATCAAATGGTTATCGGTCCCGCCGGTCAGGACAGTCATGCCCTCGGCGATGCAGGCCTCGGCCAGGGCCCGGGCGTTGGCGACGATCCGGGCGGCGTAGTCCTTGAAGTCAGGCCGCAGGGCCTCGGTGAAGGCGACCGCCTTGGCCGCCAGGGCGTGCGGCAGCGGACCGCCCAGAACGGTCGGGCAGCCCTTGTCGACGGCCTCGGCCAATTCCTCGCGGCAGAGCACCATGCCGCCTCGCGGACCCCGCAGGGTCTTGTGCGTGGTGGTGGTGACGATGTGCGCGTGGGCGACCGGATCGAAGTCGCCGCTGAACACCTTGCCCGCCACCAGCCCGGCGAAGTGGGCCATGTCGACCATGAAGACCGCCCCGACGTCGTCGGCGATCTGGCGCATCTTCGCGAAGTTGATCTTGCGGGGATATGCGCTGTAGCCGGCCAGCAGGATCAGGGGCCTGACCTCGCGGGCCTGCGCGGCGATCTGGTCGAGGTCCAGCAGATTCGTCTTGCGGTCGACGGTGTAGGAGTGGGCGTCGAACAGCAGGCTCGAAACATTGTGCCGGTAGCCGTGCGTGAGGTGTCCGCCGCTGTAGTAGTCCAGGCCGAGCAGCCGCTGGTTGTGGGCGGCCTCGCGGACCTTCTGCCAGTCCTCGCGGGAGAGCTTTGCCGGGTTGGTCGCACCCAGCTCGGCGAGCATCTTGCCCTCGACCCGGTCGTTCAGAACGGCCAGGAACGCGACGAGATTGGCGTCGGCCCCGCTGTGGGGCTGGACGTAGGCGTGGTCGGCGCCGAACAGCTCGCACGCCAGCCGGGCGGCCTCGGCCTCGATCTCGTCGACATTCTCGCAGCCGGCGTAGAAGCGGTGGTGCGGCACGCCTTCGGCGTACTTGTCGGTCAGCAGGTTGCCGTGGGCGAGCTGGGTGGCCATCGAGCTGTAGTTCTCGCTGGCGATGAGCTTGAGGTTGCGGCGCTGGTCGCGCAGTTCGCTGAGAATGCCTTGCGCCACGGTCGGATTGACCGTGGCGATGCGATCGATCGCGGCATAAAAGGCCACCGCGCCGGCGTCCAGCGCCGTGGCGTTGCGGCCTTGGAGGTATCGGTTGAGCAGACCGCCGTTTCCGGCTGGATTCGTCATGACGAACTCTCCTTGGTATTCGGGCATCGGGTGTCTTCGGGCAACCTGCAAGCCCCGGGTGGGGCACCACGAACGCAGCAACGGCCTGCGCCGGGGCATGGTCCGCCGGTTGCCCGAAGCCGAACCCCGATTATTGCACGCCGTGTCCCGGCGTGTCAAACGAGCGCAAAGGGCTACGGGCCGTCCCACACTGGGACGACCCGTTTTGGGAGCCGGGGGCAAGCCGGCCATGAACGCAGTTTGTCGGTCGATCGCGCCGCGGGCCCTTACCGCAGCAGGCTCAGGATCGACTGGGATTGGCTGTTGGCGATGCCGAGAAGGCCCATCGCGGCACTCATCAGCACCTGCTGGCGGTTGAGTTCGCTGGTCGCCTGGGCGTAGTCGACGTCCTCGATGCTGCTCTTGGCGCTTGCCAGCGATTCCTTCGTCGATTGCAGGGCGTTGACCGACGTCTGGATCTGGAACTTCTGGAAACCGCCGATCCGTCCCTGGCCCAGCGCGACCTGGCCGACCGCCTTCTTGATGATCGAGACCGCCTTGGACGGGTCTTTGGTAAGCGAGTTGGCGCCGCCGCTGCGGATCGACGAGAGGTAGCCGATGTCGGCGTTGCCCAGCCGGTCGCTGCTCAGCCCGGCGATGCCAAGGGTTGCCCGCGTGCTGGACTCCGTACCGAGCTGGAACGTCGCCCCGCCGTCGGTAACGGTGAAGGATTCGGCGCCTGTGACCGTGCCCTTGTTGTATCCCTCGGTCAAGGTAAACGACAGGCTCACGCCGCCGCCGTTGAAGTTGACCTCCAGGCCATCGACCGAGGCGCTCTGGCCGTTGACGGTCACCTTCGCGTCGGTCCCGCTGGTCTTGTCCTTGTCGGTGTAGTTGGTGCTGTCGCCCGAGATATGCTCGACGACGATGAAATTGCTGTTGCCGTACTCGCTGCTCAGCAGGCTGAGGTTGGCGCCGTTGGCCGAGGCGGTGACGCCCGTCTGGGCGGCCGCGTCGGCGATCTTGGCGGCCACGGCGGAGAGGGCGTCCCCCGCGGCGATGTCGATCGTGGCCGCGCCGAGCTTGCCGGTGATGGCGATTTTCGTGTCGGACGCGGCCGAGGTGGTGGCGTAGCCGCTGATGGTCGCCTTGGTGGCCGCGGTGTCGAGCGATACGTTGAGGCTCGTGCTGGTCGAACGGCTGTTGCGGCTATAGACGTTCATGTCCTTGATCTTGGTGGCATCGACACCGGTCGAGCGGATGGCCTGCGACCCGTCGAGGATCTTCTTGCCGTTGAAGCTCGTCGTGCTGACGATCCGGTCGATGCTGTTGATCGCCTGATCTATCTGTGCCTGGTTGGCGGCGAGTTCGGCCGCGGACAGGCCCGACTCGCTGGTCGAGGCGGCCGCCAGCGACTCGATCTCCATCAGCAGTGTGCCGACCTGTGCCATCGCGCCGTCGGCGACGCTGAGCATCGCGTCGGCCCGCTGACCATTGGAGATGGCCGCATCCACGGCGGTCAGCTCCGCATTCATGTTGCTTACCGCGATCAGACCGGCCGGGTTATCCGACCCTTTGTTGATCGTCTTGCCCGTGGTCAGCTGCCCCAGGAGGCTGTTCTGCTTGGCGGAAATGTTGTTGATGATGTTGAGCAGGTGCAGCGTCTGGCCATTGTTAATCGAAAGACCCATCTCTCGGCTCCCTTTGTACGGCGAGTGTGTGTGTATTGCCCTATTGCCACGAGGGAACCTCAAATACGTTTTGGCGGGAGGCAAACACATCTTCGTTTTTTCCAGGCCGGCAAACTTTGCTGGAGTGTGACCGTGGCGGTTCACAAATACCGTCCTTGGCCTTGAAATGGGCTGTTCAGACCACGCCGGCAGTTCTCCAAGCCTTTTTTGCCGGCCTGGTTTTTTTTTGTGGTCGCGGGAATGGGCAGACGCCGCCTCGACGGGGGCGACGGGACAGGGCATACGGGATCACTGCCCCCACGGCGCAATGAAAAGGGCCGCGACCCGTAGTCCGGATCGCGGCCCTGTTTCTTTACATCCTTTGCGGCCAAGGCCCTTGGAATGTCAGGCCATGACCACGTCCGGTCTTACTTGCGGCGACGGATGATCGCCAGACCGCCCAGCGCCAGCAGCGCCATCGTGGCCGGCTCGGGAA
>JAWLBS010000247.1:0-8119 GCA_041687575.1 Phycisphaerae bacterium
CCCCCGACAACGTCTCCGCGAGCTTTGACGGCAGAAGCACGTCCACCGTCGCGGGCTTGACCTCCACGTCCTCGACCAGCATCTCGCCGAACTGCGGCTGGATGCTGACCGTCCGGCGGTCCAGCGTGTCGACCTCCACACGGAACGTCTCCGGCCAGACCGATGTCACCGTCAGCGGCCGCTGGCGAAGCACGTCCAGCTGCGGCAGTTCCCGCATCGACTCGAACTTCAGGTCGGCGTAAAGCGAGTCCGACTGCGTATCAACCACGAAGGTCGGCTGCCACGGGCGGGCCCGCAATTCCTCCTCGATCTGACGAATCACCCCGCGCGACGCCCGGAACGTCACGTCGAAATCCAGCGGCGCGGGCTCGGTCTTAATGATCACCTGCCCCTTGCCCGCGGGCTGGACGTCCAGCCGCAGGCGGACCGTCTTGGACGCCACGTCGGCCTGGTCGGCGAAAAACCAGATCAGGCCGGTCAGCACCACGACAATCGAGGCGGTCTTGAACCTCTCACGCCACACGGGATTCATCTCCAGACACAGATCGCAAGGGACCGATCACTCAGGCCGCCACGCGGGAATCGGCCACCGGTTCGGGGGCCAGGGGCTTGCCGCGGCTCGACAACATTTCCTGCAGCGTCCGGCGCAGCGCCTCGACCGTCAGCGGCCGCAGCAGCCGTCCGCGCTCGGCGACCGAGATCGTCCCGGTCTCCTCGCTGACGACCACGATCACCGCGTCCGACTCCTGGCTCATGCCGACCGCCGCGCGGTGCCGGCTGCCGAAGCTGTTCTCGAGCTCTTCCGACTCGACCAGCGGGAACTGGCACCCGGCTGCCGCCACCCGCCCGGCCTGGACGATCACCCCCAGGTCGTGCAGCGCCGAGCCCGGCCAGAAGATCGTCAGAAGCAGCTCGGCACTGATCTGGGCATCGAGCCGCACGCCCCCGCTGGCAATCACGCCCAGCGGCACGTCGCGCTCCACGGCGATCAGCGCCCCGATCTTGTTCTTGGACAGGTGCGCGGCGGCCCGGCAGATCTCTTCGACCAGCCGATCCACGTCGCTGTTCCAGCTGCGGAGCCATCGCGTCTCGCCCAGGCGCATCAGCCCGCGGCGCAGCTCCGGCTGGAAGACCACCAGCGCAACCAGGAACATTCCCATCACAAAATTGGGATACAGGATCTTGATCCGCTCGAGGCCCGCCTGCTCGGCGACGAGCTTGACCAGCAACGTCCCCGCCACCAGAACGAAGGCCACTCCGGTGAACACCCGGCTGCCGCGGGTGCCTTTCAGGAACCGGACGCACAGGTACACGACAGAGCCGATCAGGAACCATTCCAACAGGACCGTCAGCGGTCCATACCCGCTGTCGCTCAGGTTCGAATACCACCGTGACCAGGATGCCCAGTCCGACATTCAGCCCGTCCCCGCGTGAGCCATCGGTTCTTCCGACGGCAGTATACTTTGCGGCCGCTCACACCGCCACCGCCCTGTTATACTGTTTACTGAACGTGCTGGTTCGAACTCACCGGCTGCGGCGCCCCAAGGGGCTCAATCGCTCTCGGACAGACAGGTCGTCGTGAACAGGTAGACCTCGGTGTCCGGGTCCTGCCACGCATACGACGGCAGGCCCGCCTTGCCCACGCAGCACTGCTCGAGAAAGGTCTCGGCGTCCCAGTTCATCTCACTGGCCACCTGCGGCAGGAAACACCCCACACTCGCGCCGCGGCGGATGTAGATCCCATGCACGCCCGGCTGCAGGCCCAGGGGAGCGGTCGTGTGCTGCAGCGGGCTCAGCACCGACACCTGGATGCTCAGCGAGGGCAGCTCCTCGCACAGGATCGGCGCGGCCTCGAACCGCGGGTCGTGACAGGCCGAGCCCGCCATCTCCCGCACGGTCTGCGGCAACGTCCCGCTTGGATGAAACGTGCCGATGCAACCGCGAAGCCGCCCCGCCACCCGCAGCGTGACGAACGCCCCCGCGTGCGGCAGGTCAGGCCAGTCGTCCCCGATCGCCCCCGGCCCCAACCGGCGGACCTCCGCCTCGACCGTCTGGCGGGCCAGTGCGAGCAATCTGCCTTTTACCTGTTGTTCCACGTGCCTCGCCCTGCGCTAAGTGTCGTCGCCGTCGTTGCGACCGGCATGCCCAATGTATCACCGCCGGGGCGGCCTCGACAAGTCATTCCGGAATCGGTTCGGTCTCGACGACCAGATCCGGCTCGCCGCGGCGCATGCGGATCGCCCGCCGCCAGCATTCATCGTCGCGCTTGGGGTGGTCCAGACGGTAGTGGACCCCACGGGATTCCTCCCGCTCCAGCGCCGACAGGGCCATCAGCAGCCCCGTCGTCAGCATGTTCTGGACCTCCCACTCGGCGGGCGATTCGAACGACTTGTCCATCACGTATCGCCCCCAGAACCTGATCACGTCGCCGGCGTCGGTCAGACGAGCCGCGTCCCGCTCGATCCCGACGTTGCGCCACATCAAGCTGCGCAGGGCATTGGCCACGTCCGGCAGGTCCAGCTCCCGGCGGTGCGACGGCGGGGCTTCGTGCGTAAGTGCCTCGGGCCTGCCCGAACTGGCCCCGCCATTGAGCGCCTCGCCCGCAGCCAGCCCGGCCTCGCGACCGAATACCAGCCCCTCCAGCAGACTGTTGGACGCCAGGCGGTTGGCGCCGTGGACGCCAGTGTTGGCGGCCTCGCCGACCGCCAGCAGGTTCCGCACCCCGGTCCGGCCACACAGGTCGACCGCCACCCCGCCGATCATGTAATGGGCGGCCGGGCGGACCGGGATCAGATCGGTGGCAATATCCACGCCGAACTGCTCGCACAGTTTGCTGATGTATGGGAACCGCTTGTGGAACTTCGTCGGGCCGATATGCCGCACATCGAGGAACACGTGGGTCGAGTGCGTCTTGACCATCTGCTGGACGATCGCATGGCTGACCACGTCCCGCGGGGCGAGTTCCCCGCTGGGGTGATAATCCCGCATGAACCGCTCGCCGTTCTTGTCGGTCAGGTAGGCCCCCTCGCCCCGCACGGCCTCGCTGATCAGGGTGCGGGTCGCCCCGGCCACGTAGAGCGTGGTCGGATGGAACTGCACCATCTCCATCGCCCGCAGGTCTGCCCCGGCCCGAAAGGCCAGGGCATGGCCGTCGCCGGTCGCCAGCTGCGCGTTGGTCGTCTCCCGGTAGATCTTGCCCACCCCGCCGGCGGCCAGGATCGTCTGCCGAGCCCAGAACATCTGGATCCCGAACCGCGGGTTATACGTGACCGCCCCCACGCAGCCGGCCTCGGTGGTCAACAGGTCGATTACGAAACAGTTGTCGAAGATAAGCACATTGGGGGTCTCGGCCGCTTTCTGGTGCAGGGTCCGGGCGATCTCAGCGCCGGTCGAATCGCCGTGAGCGTGCAGGATGCGGCTATGGCTATGCGCCCCTTCGAGCCCCAGCAGGAACCGTCCGTCGTCACCCCGGTCGAACTGGGCACCCCAGTCAATCAGCTCCCGGACGCATTCGGGCCCTTCCTGGACGATCCTGCGGACCGCTCCGACGTCGCACAGGCCGCAACCGACCCGCAGCGTATCCTCGACGTGCGACTCGACGGTGTCGTCGGCCGCAGTGACCGCCGCGACGCCCCCCTGCGCCATTGCCGTGCCGCTGTCCAGCGGTGTCGCCTTGGTCAGGACCAGGACCTGGCCGTACCGGGCCGCCTCGATCGCCGCTCGCAGGCCCGCAACACCCGTGCCAATCACCAGGACGTCCGTAACCAGGTGGGGCAGCCGCCGATAATCGAAATTGCACAAGTATCGGCGGCCGTTGAAATCAGGCATGACTCGCTTACCTCCGGCTAGCGCCGCTTAAAATCAATTCCGTACATACTAGGGCGTGAGCCCATCTCCGGCAACAAGCCCAGCCAGTAAACGCTCGCCCGCATTGTGCCGCGACCCGGGGTCTGACCCCTGGCAGCACGTCCGCACTCGAATCGGTGCCCCAATCCCCTCGGGGCACCGGTGCCTGAAAGATCGGATGGGGTCTGACCCCTTGGGTAAACGCCCTGGCCCCCGCGCCATGGGGTCGGACCCCGGTGACGTGCACTGGCCCCAAACCACCATGGGGATCCCGGCGTTGATTCGGGTGGGAGGCGTGCGCGTCGGGGTCAGACCCCCTGCAAACGCCCCGCGGTCGGTAAACGCTTGCCCCCATTGTGCCGATAACTGCTTGCAGAGACTCTGCGCCCGGAGCGAGGACCGCTCGCGGCGGGCGCCCCGAACCAGCAAGAGAGGACCGTTTGAACCGCGAAACCACCACAACGCGAACAGCCGCAATCAGAAGTGCACGCCGGGGATTGGCCTTGGCTGCCACATGTCTTGCGGCGGCCCTGCTATCGCCCGCACTGGTTCCGGCCGAGACGATTGAGCCAGGGGAGCCTGTCGCCCCGGCAACACGGCCCGCGGCCGGCCGGACAGTCGACGTCGCACCACAACCCCATGCGGCCGCCACCGACAGTCGCGCCGCCTCCGCGCCGACCAGCCACCGCGCCACCGGCTCCGCACCGACCAGTCACCCTGCCCTGCCGCTGACGGATACCGGCTCGCTGCCCCGCCACATCCTCAAGCGGTTCGACTTCGACGAGCGCAAGCTCGGCAACTATGAAGACCTCCCGATGTACTGGAACCGCCGCCGCGGGGCCAACCTGCCCCACTACAACCCCGGCATCCTCGACGAACAGGTTGGCCATGGCGCGCCACCGAGCTTCCGCCTCAGCGCAATAACCGAAAGCGTCGCTTTCATGTACGGCCGCAACGACATCCCCGTCGAGCCCGGCAATCGTTACCTGATCTCCGGGTGGATCCGCAGTGAAGGCCTGGACAAGGCCCGCGCCTACCTTTCCGCCGCCTACATGACCCGCGACCTGCAGTTGCTGGACCAGACCGAGGTCCACACCGACCCTGTCGGCGCTGAGGCAGGCGGTGGTTGGACCCGCGTCGAACTGGCTACCATCGAGGCCCCCCTGCAAGCCCGATTCCTCCAGATCACGGCCTGGATCGCCCAGCCCGAGATCCAGCCGGACAGGCACGACGACTACCGGCCGATCCGCCTGCAGGACACCAACGTGACCGCCTGGTTCGACGATATCGAGGTGACGCACCTGCTGCCGGTGGCCTCGATTCGCACCGCCGCCGACGTGCCGGTATTCGCCCAGGGCGAACCCGCGCGGATCCTCGGCCCGCGGGTGAACCCGGCCCACTTCGGGCTGGCCTGCCGGATCGGTCTGACGGACGAGGACGGCCGGTCGTACTACCAGAATCGCACCGATCCGCTCGAGCCCGAAGTGGCCCCGCCGGCGGTCATCGATCTGCCGGACCTGCCGTGCGGGCTATACACGACCAGCCTGGAGGTCTTCTCGCAGAACCGTCAGGTCGGTCAGCAGCAGGTCCGTTTCGTCAAGCTGCCCGGCATCGAGCGATCGACCAACAACCGGATCGGCATCTGCCTCGATCAGGAGTCGTTGCAGGCCGTGGAGGCGAGCATGGCTTGCATCCGGGGCCTGCAGACCGGGTGCGTGAAGCTGCCGATCTGGACCCGCCAGACCACGGGGCAACAGATCTCCGACAGGCAGGAGGCCTACCGCGACCTGCTCAAGCGGATGCTCGCCGAGGGTGTCGAACCGATCGGCGTGCTGGCCGGGCCGCCGGCCGGCGTGGCGACTCACCTGATGCCTAAGCGATACGGCCTGGTCGATCTGCTGCTCGCCGATCGCCAGGCATGGCAGCCGTACCTGGCCGTGTCGCTGACGCATTACGCCGACGTCGTGCGGCTCTGGCAGGTGGGGGTGGACGGCCAGATCGAGACGGCACTGGACCCGCGCTATGCCCCGGCCGCCGACATCGCCGCCGAACAGATCACCACCTTGATCGATGGGGCGGAAGTCGCCCTGGCCTGGCCGGCCATCCTCGCTCGCGAGAAGCCTGCGCCCCACATGGCCCGCCAGTCGCTGACGGTCCCGGCCTCGATCCGGCCGGAGCAAATCGCCGGTTTTGTCGAGCAGCAGGCGCAAGGGGGCCGCCCGCTCTGGCTGACGATCGAGCCGATCGATCATGCCCGCTACACCGCGGCCGTGCGCCGGACCGACCTGTGCAGGCGCCTTATCAGCGCCCTGACGACCAACGCGGCGACCGTCTTCGTCCCGCAGCCATGGCAAGCGATCAAGGCCGGGCCCCGAACGATCCTGGCGCCGACGATCGAATTCCCCGTCGTCGCCACGCTGTCACGGGCCCTGGCGGGCCGCCGGTATGCGGGACGGTTCACCTGGCCCGGCGGCGCGGTGTTCCACGTCTTTGCCGGCAGCCGGGACGCCACGCTGGTAGCCTGGAACGAGCAGCCGCAAGAAGTGGGCGCTCCACCTGAAGCGGTCGATCTCTACCTAGGCGAGGATGTCCGGGCATTCGACCTTCGCGGCCGGCCGATCGTCATCACCGGCGACACGACCCAGCGCGTGCCGGTGGGCATCGAGCCGATCGTGATCATGGGAGCGGACTTCCGGCTGGCCGAGCTGCGCGGCCTGTTCCGCATGGTGCCTCACCTGGTCCCCTCCGGCCTTCGCGAGCATGAGCAGACGCTGACACTGACCAACACCTACGCCGAACCGGTCAACGGCTCGATCCGCATTCGCGGGCCCGGCGGCTGGCGGATCTCGCCGTCGAGGCTGCCCTTCTCACTGCAGCCGGGGCAGACGTTCGAACGGACCGTTCGGATCCAGGTCCCCTACAACGAGCCGATCGGCCCCAAGACGCTCTACGCCGACGTAACCATCGACGCTCGCCAGGTGTACAGCCTGACCATTCCTATCCCGCTCGACCTGCAGCTGCCCGGCGTGGAGACCTACGCCTTCAGCGATCACGATGGCAGCAGTGTCATCATCCGGCACGTGCTCACAAACCGGACCGATGCCCAAGTCAACTTCGTCGGCTCGATCCTGCTGCCTGCGGCCGCCCGCGTCGAGCGTCTGTTTTTGCATGTCCGGCCGGGCCAGACGGTGGTCAAGGAATACATCTTCCCGCACAAGGATCTTGATGGCCAGCAACGCGTGCGCCTCAGCCTGCGCGAGATCAACGGCTCGCGATTCCTCAACCAGATGGTCGAGATTCTCGGGGATTGACGGCCAGTTGTCATCCTGAGCAACCCGTTGTCATCCTGAGCAACCGGAGCGTCAGGCACCGCAGGCTGCCCCCGCCGGCCCGCATCGCCTCCGGGTGAAACAGGATCAGCTCGACGCTGTGCCGGCCCAGCAGGTTCTGCGTCCGGCGGGACAACGCCGTATCGTAGTGGACGATCACGCCCGGCTCGATCGGCACGAAACTGCACGCCAGGGCGGCCTGCTCTGCGTCGCTGACCGGGATGATTTCGATCCCGCGCCGCCTCATGTGCTTTAGAAAATCGATCTGCTCGACGCCGCCGCCCGTGTAGATGCACGTCTCCAGAAAGGCCGGTGGATAGGCCAGGGCCAGGTCGTGGTCGATCCGGTTGTAGATCGTGTCGGGATGCATGAAGCGGCGGGCCTTGGGAATCCGCACATAGATCACCTCGTCGAAGTGCTCCAGCGCCCTGGGGATGAACTTCTCGATCGCCGCAGCATTGTGCCGCTCCGTGTCGGCCACCAGCACCGTTCCGGGCGAGAGCAACAGGCACCCCTCAAAGGCATCCTCATCATCGTAGAATTCCGTGAGGATGGGAATGCCCAGGGCCGTCAGCGCATCGCGGACGACCCGCTCCTCTCCGCGGCGCGCGTCCGAGGCCATCACCGACAGCAGCGCGCCGCGCGAGCTGATCGCCGCCACGTCGTGCAGGTACGTCAGGTTCGGCAGGCGGAGGACCTGCTCGTGATGATCGCTCAGGCAGTCGGCGAGCTGCACCACCTCCACGCCCAGCGACTCCAGAAGTTCGGCATACCGGTCGTGCTCGGCGTTGAACCGCTGCACGTCCGGCACGTCATCGAAGAGCCACCGGCGGCAGTTCTCCCGGGTGATCACGCGGAGCGAATCCCCCGGCCGATGCAGAAGCACCCGCCGCAGCCGCCCCAGCGTCTCGCAACCATACGCCGCCGTCGTGCTGATCTGATCA
>JAWLBS010000248.1:0-8079 GCA_041687575.1 Phycisphaerae bacterium
GCGGATCGGTGACCCGAGCGCCGTCTACAGCCTGGCGGTCGAAGGCCGCTGCGGCGAAAGCACGTTCACGGCCGCGCAGCGGGTGCTGTTCGAGGCGGGGCAGGTGTCGATCGACGTCGAGGCGCCGCGCCTCTGGTGGCCGCGCAACCGCGGCGAACCGAACCTTTACGACGTGACCGTCCGGCTTCTCAAGGACGACGCGGCCGTCTGCGAGGCGACCTTCGCGCACGGCGTCCGCACGGTTGAGCTGCTGCGGACCGATACCACCAGCGCAGCCGGCGAGGGCGAGTTCTGCTTTTGTGTCAACGGCGAGAAGGTCTTTGCGATGGGCAGCAACTGGGTGCCCGCCGACGCCTATCACTCCCGCGACGCCGAGCGGATCCCGCGGATCATCGATCTGGCCGAGCAGGTCGGCTGCAACATTCTCCGCTGCTGGGGCGGCAACGTGTACGAGGACGACCTGTTCTACGACCTGTGCGACCGCAAGGGGATCATGGTCTGGCAGGACTTTGCGATGGCCTGCGCGATCTATCCGCAGGACGAAACGTTTGCCGGGCGGATTCGCGACGAGGCGGTCAAGGTCGTCCGGCGGCTGCGCCAGCACCCGAGCCTGGTGCTCTGGTGCGGGGACAACGAGTGCGACTGGTCGTACGGCTGGTACGGCGAGGACAAGGACCCCGCCTGCAACGTGCTGACCCGCAAGGTGTTGCCCGAGGTGCTGCAGCAGTACGACGCGGCGCGGCCGTACCTGCCGAGCTCGCCATACATCGCCCCGGCGGCCCGCGCGGCTGGTACCGATGACGTGTTGCCGGAGAATCACCTGTGGGGCCCGCGGAACTATTACAAGAGCGAGTACTACCTGCGGGCGAATTGCCACTTCGTCAGCGAGATCGGCTACTTCGGCTGCCCCTCGCCGACATCGATGCGCAAGTTTCTCTCGCCGGAGAAGGTCTGGCCGTGGCAGGACAACGACGAGTGGATCCTCCACTCGACCGAGCCGGTGCCGGGCGCTGGCGGGATGCGCCGCGGCTACCGGGTGACCTGGACGGCCAACCAGATCCGCGAGCTGTTCGGGGCGATCCCGGACAACCTCGAGGAGTTTGCCCTGGCGAGCCAGGCGTCGCAGGCCGAGGCGAAGAAGTTCTTCGTCGAGTGGTTCCGCGCGGGCAAGTGGCGGCGCACGGGCATCCTCTGGTGGAACCTGATGGACGGCTGGCCGCAGATCAGCGACGCGGTGGTCGACTACTACTTCGACAGAAAGCTCGCGTACCACTTCCTGCGGCGGGCGCAGCAGCCGGTGTGCCTGATGATGGCCGAGCCGGACGGCTGGTTCCAGGACCTTCTCGCCGTCAGCGATCTGCGCGACCCTGTCGAGGCGGACTACACGGTCAGGGACGTGGCCACCGGCGAGGTGCTGCTGCAGGGGCGGGCGTTGATTCCGGGTGATGCCGCCACGCGGATCGGCCGCGTCCCTTACAGCGGGGCGGCCAAGCGGTTCTACCTGATCGAGTGGAGCGGCCCGGCCGGCGCGGGGTGCAACCACTACCTGGCGGGCAATCCGCCGTTCGACCTGCAGGCGTACAAGGGCTGGCTGGTCGCGGCGGGCTTCGGCGAGGAGATGCCGCGGTAGGCACGGTGGTTTCCATCCGCAGGATTCCATGGCCGCGATGTCTGCGGCCATGGCACCCGGCGCATGCGGAGAGTTCCATGGCCGGAAACAGCCCCTGCCATGGCACCCGGCGGGCACGCCGATCACCGCGACGGCAGACGCAAAAGGGCGGCAGGGCCCCCAGTCCAGGGGCCCTGCCGCCCGGATGCATGTGTCTGCCGCCTCCTATGGCGGCTCTGTGCCGTCAGGCGTCTTTGCTACGGCCCGCGTCTCGATCCGCCGACCAACCCGACGATCAGCGCGACGACGAACACCACGATGAAGATGAAGAACAGAATCTGGGCGATCCATGCGGCCGTGCCGGCAATGCCACCAAAGCCGAAGATGGCCGCGATGATCGCGATGATCAGAAAGATAATTGCCCACGTCAACATACCCGGTCTCCTTTGCCTGTTGCGGCCGCGGCCGGCGATGCACGCCATCGCCGGCGACAGCAGTCGCGGCCTGGACGGAAGCGTCGTCTGTTCGACTTCAGCGACAGTCCGGCCACTCGTTCCGGACGGTCGCGATTGGCCAACCAGCCGCGGCCAGACGTCCGGACTGTCTCCAAATGCTATGAGCTGTATAGGCTCGCAGCCAAGGCGAAGGTACCACTTGCCTGCGGAAACCGTGGTGTCTGCCTCACAAATGTAGCAGTTTCCGCGCCAGACCCGCGACCGCGCGTAGGGGCCTCCCCCACGCCTGTCTGCGGATTGGTCCGCATCGGATTCGTTCGCTGCCGATGTGCCGCTGGTGTGTGGCCGAGATCGCGGGGCGGTGTTTGATTCCGGTGCACACGATTGTAAGAATCAAGTGTAACGAATCGAACACCACGAAGATGCATCAGTGCGACAAGGGTTATGTGATCGACGTGTCGCGTCACCACTGGTGGCGCGGCCGCCGATGCTCCCCGGCGGTCCGGCGGCGTGCCGGCCGCGGGGCGAGAATCTGCAGTCAACAGGAGACCTATCATGGGTGCCAAGACGGATAAAGCCAAGGGACGCGTCAAGGAAGCGGCGGGCGACCTGACGGGTAAGCGCGATCTCAAGCGCGAAGGCAAGAAGGACCGCGCCAAGGGCGGCGTGAAGGAACAGGTGGACAAGGCCACCGGCAAGACCAAGGAGACGGTCGACAAGGTCGCCCACTCCCGCAAGCGCACCGTCAACCGGGACAACAAGTAGCGCCTACGAAACGCCTGCGACGGATTCGAGCCGGCTGGCCTTTCCCGACTGCTGGAACCGCCCCAACTGGTGGCGAATCGCGTCCTCCAGTTGTGCGTAGCGAAACGCGAAGCCCGCCTCGCTCAGCCGCTGCGGCACGACCCGCTGACTGGGCAGCAGTACCGCATCGGCCATCTCGCCCATCACCTTGCGTGCCAGCGGCCCGGGCACCGACAGCACCATCGGCCGGTGCAGCACCATCGCCAGGGTGCGGCTGAATTCGCGATTGATCGGCGTGTGGGGCGAGACGGCGTTGACCGGCCCGTCGAGGTTCTGCTCGAGCATGACCAGGTGCAGCACGCCGAGCAGGTCGTCCATGTCGATCCAGCTGACGTACTGGTAGCCGCTGCCGATGGGCCCGCCTGCCCCTAATTGGTAAGCGGGCAGCATCGCCCGCAGCGCCCCGCCCCGCCCGCTGAGCACCATCCCGATCCGCGGATGCACCACGCGGATGCCGGCTGCCTCCGCCGGCTCGGCGGCCGCCTCCCACGCCCGGCACACCTCGGCCAGAAAGTTGTTGCCGGGCGCTGCCTGTTCGGTCAGCACTTCGCCGGCCCGGTCGCCGTAGTAGCCGGTCGCCGAGACGCTGACGAATACTTTGGGCTTGCGCGATAGCTGCGCGAGGGTCTCGGCCAGCAGCCGCGTGCTCTGAACGCGGCTGTCCAGGATGGCCTTTTTCTTTTCGGGGGTCCACCGCCCCATGAGGTTCTCGCCAGCCAGGTTCACCACCACATCGGCACCTTCGAGGGCGGACCGGTCGATTTCGCTCTTGGCGGGATTCCAGTAGATGTCAGACCCGCCTGGCCGGGCCATGTGCCGTACGAGCCGGTCGACGTGATGGCCGCCCGTGGTCAGAAAGTTGCACAGCCGCGTGCCGATCAGGCCGCTGGCCCCGCCGACGACCACGCGGTGCGGCCGCGGATCGCTCGCCTTGGCGTGTACGGTGAGGTCGTGCTCCAGTTGCATCTGACGATAGCGAAACAGCCGCTCGAGCATCTGGCGGACCCGGCTGCCCACCAGCGCACTGCCCACCCCGCCCAGAGGCAGGGCGTAATCGATGTGGTCGACAAGGGTGCAGCCGCCGCCGGCTGCCGGTTCGAAGCGGTGGACGTGATGCCAGCGGCGCATCGGCCCTTTCACCTGCTCGTCGGCGAACTGACGGTTCTCCTGCACGTCTTTGTGACGAAGCACCCAGGTGAACTTCGCGGGCCCCCGCCCGATCCGCAGGGTCACTTCGCCCCCGTCGAGCACGCCGCCCTTTCGATCGAGCACCTTGATGTCCTGCCATGGCGGCGAGAGCCGCTCAAAGGCCCCAGCCCGGGTGTGCCATTTGAACACCTCGGCGGCCGAGGCATTCAGACGTGTGCGGTACTCGAATGTCGCCATCGCACGACCTCCAGGTTTACCGCGGGCGGATCGTCAGCGTCGCCACTGGAGCTTCTCGCAGATCGCGTCCCAGCGCCCGCGCATGTCCTCGCGAAACAACAGCGGCTCGTACCCGAGCTTCAGATAGGTCTTGATCGCCGGCAGCCGCCAGTCGTCGGTCCGCAGGTAGACATTGCGATAGCCTGCCGCGATCAGCCGGGCCGTCGCCGCCGCCGTGACCGCCGCGCCGAGCCCGTGGCCCTTGTGCTCGGGGTCGGCTGCCACCCAGCCGAGCTCGCCCCCGAACGGGTGCCCCTCGATCGGGTTGTGCGTCGCCATCGCCGTGGCGACCAGCCGCCCGGAGGCCCGGTGCTCGATTACGAACAGGCCCCCGGCCAGCACCGTCCGCAGCGTCCGCTCGATGCGGTCGTGGTCCCAGCCGGCAAAGCCCGCCTTGTCCATTAATTCTAGGTAGCCAACCTCGTCAGTCGAGACCCACTGGCGGAGTTCGTAGCCGGGCGGCACGTGCGGCTGCGGGGGGCTGTCCAGGCGGCTTTCGGGCCAGACCATCTGCAGCTGGGCCTTGGGCGGGGTGTCGGTCCAGCCGCGGGAGTCGGGCACGCCCATCCACTCGCCCTTGCGGGCGATCGACTGCTGGCTGATCAGGCCGGGCAAGGTCATGTCCATCGCCACGTCGATGTCGATCGGGCAGGGGATCTCGCTACGGATCGCCCTCACGAAGTCGCGGACGACGAACCAGTCGCCGCCGCCGTGTCCCGAGCGCAGTGCCTCGACGGTCGCCTGCTTCAGCGCGGCCGGCACATACCGCTCGGCCAGGCGGTCGATCCGCCGCAGCGCCTCCAGGTCGTGCCAGCGGATCTCCTGCGACAGGTCGCGCAGCCAGATGCGGTCGGGTTCGCCGGCGGCGCGGTTCGCCTCGAACGCGCCGTCGGTGCCCTGCAGGTAGTGGACGTTCATCGCGTGCGGCCGGTCGCTGATCATGTCGACCCGGATCTTGATCAGCGCGCCGCCAGCCGTCTTGGCGAGCATGACGGGCGATTCCTGGTGGTACGGTTCGCCCCGCGGGTCCTTATAATGGCTGCCGGTGCCCTCGCAGCAGACGCGCACCACCCGGTCGCCCTGCATGCACTGCAGGATCGGTCCGAGGCTGTGCGTACCGTAGGTGATTCCATCGATGCCGGTCTGCCATCGCCGCCGCCAGGGGGTGTCCTCGTTCATCTGCTTGAGCTCGTGCAGGTACTCGCCCTCGGCGTAGTACAATTCGCCGAAGTAGCCGCTGCGGGCCAGGTGGGTGACGATCTGGATCGGCAGGGCGTAGTTGTAGTTCTCCGCCATCATGTAGACCGCCCGGCTCTTGCGGCAGGCGGCGACCAGGGTGTGGCACTCCTCGAGGCTCACCGCGGCTGGCACCTCGCACAGCACGTGCACGTCCCGCTGCAGCGCGGCGATCGATTGGGGCACATGCAGGGGCATGGGCGTGCCGACGACGACCGCGTCGAGGTCGGCCCTGGCGAGCATCTCGTCGTAGTCGGCGTAGGCCTCGGGCGCGCCGAACCGGGCGGCGCACTCCTGCAATTTGTCCTGGCGGATGTCGCAGACCGCCTGCACCCGCGCGCCGTTGGATTCCAGGGCCGCGCGAAACGTCCCGCCGCGCCCGGCCGCCCCGACGATGCCCACCTTGATCGGCCCGCTGCTCGCCATGCTATCCTCCGTAGTTACCGCTTACCGCGGCGGCTCACCCCAGTCCGGCACCTTGAGTACCTCGCCGTCCTTCATCGCCGACCGGTGCGCCACCACGCCCGGGGCGAAGTACCGCACCGCCTGCCAGGCGTTGACCGCCGGCTGGCGCCCTTCGCTGACGGCGCTGACGAACTCGTGCACGAGGTACGCGTGCGAGCCGCCGTGTCCGCCGTACACGTCCTTGTCGCCCTTTCCGGACGCGGTCTTTCGCCAAGCCTGTTCGACTGGCGGCGGCAGCGGGTCGCGCATCGTCTCGACGGTTACGGGGGTCGTGTCGGTCCTGGTGACCCAGTGGTTGCCGTCGATGCCCTCGCGGAACGAGCCTTCGGTGCCGTAGAGGCTGAAGCCCTCGTAGCCGATGTGCCCGATGCGGCGATACTCGCAGATCCGGGCGACCGCCCCGTTGCTCAGCCGCAGCAGCGCCGTCTCGTTGGAAAAGAGGTCGCCGCTGGTGGTGTCCTTCCGCCACCAGTCGTCGTTGGGGAAGCGGTAGCCCATGGCGCTGACCTCGGTGACGCGGGCGTCCATCACCGAGAGGAACCCCCCCAGCGAGTGCGTCGGGTAGTGCATCGGGGCGCCGCCGCTGCGGGAGATGTTCCAGTCCTTGCCCCAGCGACGCTTCGCCACCTCGCGCAGGCTGCTGTTGGGCAGGTCGAGGTCGTGAAAGTAAGCGCCCTCGGCCAGGGCGAACTCGCCGAACGCCCCCTCGGCCGCGCGGCGCCGGCAGTACATCGCCTGCGGGCGGTAGTGGCTCGTCTCGCCCATCATGTAGTACAGGCCGGTCTTGCGGCAGGTGTCGATGAGCTTGTCGCACCAGTCGAGCATCTGGTCTCCGTCGCTGAGGCTGATGATCGGCACGGCGCTGTAGACGTGCTTGCCGGCCTGCAGCGCCTGGATCGCCTGCGGGGCGTGCATCCAGTGCTGGGTGATGATGACCAGGGCGTCCAGGTCGCTGGCGCAGATCGCGTCGAGGCTGTCGTACGTCTCGGCCACCTGGAAGTCGCGGCTCGCCTTGCACAGCCTGTCGCTGTCGAGGTCGCACAGCGCCAGCCGGTCCACCAGGGGATGATCCCGGAACAGTCGGACGAACTCCCGCCCGAAGGCGCCCATGCCCACCATGCCGATACCGATGCCCATCGTCAGTCTCCTTGCAGCTGCCCCCTGTCAACACGTCACATTCGTGGCCCGGCTGCCCCCCGTCAAGGGCTGGGGCTATGCCGAGGGCTTCGCCTCGCGGGTCCCCGTTGATTGCGGAGCGATCGGCACGGTGGCTGCGCCCGCACTGGCCCGGACCAGGCCCATCCGTTCGTAGGTCGGCATCACGCCGCGGCGGATCGCGGGCAGGCGGCTGGCGAAAACGGCCGCTGCGATCAGGCAGATGGCGCCGCAGCCGACCAGCGTTTGCGGCAGACCGTACAAGCTGGCGATCTTGCCGACCAGCAGTTGCCCGATCGGGACCGTGCCCATAAAGGCCATGGTATAGAAGCTCATGACGCGGCCGCGCTTGTCGTCGTCGACCACCGTTTGCAGCAGCGTGTTGCTGCCGGCGGTCTGGACCATCATGCCGAAGCCCATGATGGCCAGCAGCGGCATCGCCATCCACCACATCCGGGTCAGCGCCAGCAGGATCATGCCGCCGCCGAACAGCACGCCGGCCAGCGGGATGATCGCCTCGAGCCCGACGGCGCTGCGCCGCCGGGCGAGCCAGACCGCCCCGGTGACCGCCCCGACGCCCACGCAGGCCATCAGCAGGCCGAAGGCCTTGGGGCCGACCTGCAGTATGTCCTGAGTGAACGCGGACATCATCTGCTGGTACGGCATGCCCGCCAGGCTGAACAGGCACAGCAGCAGCAGCAGCGTGCGGATCGGGCCGAAGCCCATCGCGTAGGTGACCCCTTCTTTCAGCTCGCTGAGCACGTGCCGGCGCTGCCCCGGCTGCCTGGGCGTGAAGCGCATCATCGTCAGGGCCACGATCACCGGCAGGTACGTCAGCGAGTTGAGCATGAAACACCATCCCTCGCCGACCAGCCAGATCAGCAGCCCGGCCAGCGACGGCCCGATCAGCCGCGCGCCGTTGACCATCGA
>JAWLBS010000249.1:0-3914 GCA_041687575.1 Phycisphaerae bacterium
ACGATACCCTACCGTCGCGGATCGCCTGAATGGAAAATAAAAGGACCCCCGGCCATGCCGTGTGCGATTGCAACGCTGTTTCTGGCCTGCCTGGGTGCGGCCATCGGCTCGTTCCTCAACGTGGTGATCTACCGGTTGCCGCGGGGGATGTCCGTCGCCCGGCCCCGGCGATCGTTCTGCCCGTCGTGCGAAAAGCAGATCGAATGGTACGACAACATCCCCGTCGCCTCCTGGATCGCCCTGAAAGGGCGGTGCCGCCACTGCAGCCAGCCGATCTCGCTGCAGTACCCGATCATCGAGACGGCCGGCGTCGTCGTCACCATGCTCGTCTGGCAGGCCGTGCGGATGCTCTGCGCCGACAAGCCCGTCGACGCCTGTTGGCCTGCCCTGGTCGGAATGCTGGGGCTGTTCTACTGCCTGCTGGCGCTGTCGGCCATGGACCTCAAGGAGTACTACGTCGACATCCGGCTGACCTGGCTGGCCCTGCTGATCGGGCTGACGACCCATGCGCTGACGCCCGGGGACGTCTGGCCGGCCGGGGCCTACGTCGGGTCCGGCTGGGCGGCCTTTGCCCTGGGCGCCGTCATCGCGCTTGTGATCCTGCACCGGATCTGGCCGATGCCGCCGGAGGAGCCGATCACCGACGAGCAGGCCGAGGCCGCCGAGCGGGCGGCTGCCGAGGCGGCCGCGCGGGACGCGCGCAACACCGCCCCCGCCAGCCGCACCGCGCACGTGGCGTTCATCTCGCTGCTGGCGGTCGTGGCCGGTGCGATCGTCGCGATCGAGGTGCTCACCTGCCTGCCGGCTGTCGGCGGGGCCGCTGTCCCCTGGATGGTCGGCCTGGGGATGGCGACGCTGTTCGGGTCGATCCTGGCGGCGTCCTGGCTGCCGACCGAGGCCGACGAGGCGATCGCCGAGGCGGTCGAGGCCGAGCGGTCTATGGCAGTCCGCCAAGCGGCACGTGAGGGCGTGGTCTTGCTGGCCTGCGGGCTGGCCGGCTGGGGGCTGATGTGGCTCGTTTCGCAGCCGCCGGTTTCGCAATGGTGGCTGTCGGTTTATGATTGGGCGGCATCGGAGCAGTGGCGGCCGGTCGCCGGGCTGGGTTCGTCCCTGTTCGGATGGGTGCTGGCCGGCGGGATCTGCTGGCTGGTGCGGGTGCTATTCACATTGGCGCTGCGCAAAGAGGCCTTGGGCTTCGGGGATATCCACATCATCGCGGCGGTCGGTGCGGTGCTCGGGCCGCACCTGGCGATCGCGGGCTTTTTCCTGGCGGCGCCGGTGGCCCTGCTGGGCACGCTGGTGCTGGTCTTTCGCAAGCGGTACCGCACGCTGCCCTTCGGGCCGTGGCTGTCGATGGGGTTCCTGCTGGCGCTGCTGTGGGGCAGCGAGCTGGTGCGGCACATTGATGTCGGGCTGAGCGGTCTGGGCGAGATCATGCGACAATAGATGGGAGGCGGCATGTCACTTGTGTTTCGGCAGATGGGCGTCTATCTTAAGGCCCTGGTTGGCCTGGTCCTGATCGTATTCCTGATCGTGTTCTTCGTGGCCAACCATGGCAACAAGGCCGACATCTGGATGTGGTGGCAGTTGAAGGCCGTCGCCACCAACTGGGTGGTCCTGTTGGCCCTGCTGGCCGGGGTCATTCTCTGGTGGCTCGGCTGGTGGATGATGACGTTGCCGGGCCAGTGGCGGTCGATGCGGCGAGACGAGCGGAGTCGTGAATTGCCGTCGCAAGAGCGACCGGCCGACTGATCGGGCCGTTGTGGTATGTGGTCGGGGGTTGCAGAACGATAGTTGCAGGAGGCAAGATCATGCGTCGTTTCGCCCAAGGATGTCTGTTCGTCGTGCCGCTGACGGTGCTCGTGATGGCCGCCGGCTGCCAGAATCCCCAAAAGCAGATCGACAGCCTGACCGAGGAGGTCCAGCGGCTCCAGGGCGACCTGGCGTCCGCCGAGCAGGAGCGCCAGCGGGCACTGGATACGCTCCAGCAGTACGAGTCGAGCAACCAGGGGCTCCAGAGCCAGCTCGTCCAGATGCAGTCGCAGATGGGCGAACTCGAGCAGCGCCTCGCCAACGCCCACGCCGAGGCCGCCAAGGCAAATCCCGCGACCCGCAACGGCTGGGTCCAGGCCCCGGGCGTGGCGATGATCTCGCTCTCGTCCGACCTGCTGTTCTCCTCCGGCAAGGCGACCCTCTCGGCGGCCGGCCAGAGAAAAATCGCCGAGGTCGCCCGCGAGATTCGCAAGGAATACTCCCGGCGCGACGTCTACGTGATCGGCCACACCGACACCGACCCGATCCGCAAGACCAAAGACAAGTGGCAGGACAACTGGGATCTGTCCGTCGCACGCGCCCTGACCGTCACCCGCGTCCTGCAGTCGGCTGGCGTCAGCGGCAAGCAGATCATGGCGGCCGGTCGCGGCGAGTATCAGCCCCACAGTTCCAGCAAGGCCAAGAACCGGCGGGTCGAGATTTACGCCGTCGAAAAGGCCGGTCCGCAGACCGCGAACCGGTAAAGCGCATGATCGGCATCATCGATTACGGCATGGGCAATCTGCGGAGCGTGCAGAAGGCCTTTGAGCTCTACGGCGCCGACGCCCGCATCGTGACCAGCCCGGCCGAGATCGCCGCGGCGGACAAGGTCGTCCTGCCGGGCGTGGGGGCCTTCGCCGACGCGATTGCCCACCTGCGCGACCGCGGCCTGGTCGAGCCCATCCTCGCGGCCATCGACAGCGGCAAGCCATTCCTGGGCATCTGCCTGGGGCTGCAGATGCTGTTCGACGTCTCGTACGAAGGCGGCGAGCACCGGGGCCTCGGTGTGATTCCCGGCAAGGTGGTCCGCTTCGACTGGGCGGACAAGCCCGACGCCGCCGGCCTGAAGATCCCCCACATGGGCTGGAACCAGCTGCAGTGGCAGCGGCCGTGCCCGGTGCTGGCCGGGCTCGAAAGCGGCGAGTGGTTCTACTTCGTGCACTCGTACTACGTGGTCCCGGACGACCCGGCCGCAGTCTGCGGCGAGTGCGACTACGGCGTGCGGTTCGCCGGGATGATCTGGCGGGACAACGTGATGGCCGTCCAGTTCCACCCCGAAAAAAGCCAGCGGGCGGGGCTGAAGATCATCGAGAACTTCGCAGGGATGTAAGGGCCCGCATGGAAATCTATCCCTCCATCGACGTTCGCGGCGGCAAGGTCGTCCGGCTGATCCAGGGCGACTACGCCCGCCAGATCGACTACGCCGACGACCCGGCGGCCGTTGCCGAGCTGTTCGAAAAGGCCGGCGCCGCCTGGATGCATCTGGTCGACCTCGACGGCGCGAAAAGCGGCAAGCCCGCTAACCTGCACGTG
The DNA here is from genome assembly GCA_041687575.1 of Phycisphaerae bacterium. Taxonomy (GTDB): domain Bacteria; phylum Planctomycetota; class Phycisphaerae; order UBA1845; family JANYLN01; genus JANYLN01. The sequence goes on from JAWLBS010000249.1 coordinate 3,346, forward strand.
CTGGCCGAAATCCGCCGCAGGACGGGCCTGAAGGTCGAGTTCGGCGGTGGATTGCGGGACGAGGAGCAGATCGCCCGGGCCCTGGACGCCGGGGCCAGCCGGGCGATCATCGGCACCCGCGCGGTCGAGGACTGGCCGTGGCTGGAGACGCTGCTGAGTCGGGATGAGTTCGCCGGCCGGGTGGGGCTGGGCCTCGATGCCCGCGACGGCGTCGTTGCGACCCGTGGCTGGGTCGAGTCGTCGAACCTGCAGGCAGTGGACCTGGCACAGCGGGCGGCCGACCTGCCCGTTGCGGCGATCGTCTACACCGACATCAGCCGCGACGGCATGCTCAGCGGTCCGAATTTCGAGGCGACCGAGCGGCTGGCGAACCAGACACGAATCCCGGTGATCGCCTCGGGCGGCGTCAGCGGCATCGACGACGTGAAACGGTTCGTCGGCACCGCTGTCCACGGCGTGATTATCGGGCGTGCCTTCTATGAGGGCCGGATCGACATCGCCGAGGCCGTCAGAATCGCCCGCAGCGCCTGAGATCCCGCCTTGCACCGTGCCGGGTGCCGGGTGCCATG
>JAWLBS010000249.1:4014-7985 GCA_041687575.1 Phycisphaerae bacterium
TCTGAGCGCAGCGAAGAATCTCTATTGGACGGGGGCGCCCAGGATGGAGCGCTCCGCTTGGCAGAGATCCTTCACGTTGCTCGGGATGACAACGTGGGGCTCATCCCCGGACGACCCCGAAATCACGCAATATTACCGGCCGGAACCGACCATCCTCATACCGAACATGCAACGAAAGACGTCCGGCGGCGTATGTCAATATGTAGAGGAGCATGTCGTTGGCTCCCGGTGCGAAAGGGCTTGACCGTGGAATCGGCAGGCCCGGCGCGTCGGGGATGAACCGCCGCGGCAGGGCGGATTGCCCCGGGGTGGTTGTTTCGGTCGGGGCATCGACATAGCATTCGATTCCGTGTCCCGGATAGACCGCTGACGCCCAAGCCCGGGTGTTGCTGAGAGAAGAGGCCACCCGAGGCGCAGGCGATTGAGGATAAAAGGCATGAGCCGCTTCATACTGGCATCGAACAGCCCGCGCAGGCGGGAGCTGCTCGGCGAAGCCGGGTACGACTTTCGGGTGATCAGTCCGCCGTGGCCGGAGCCGACGGCCGGGGGGCGCGGGGCCGATGCCACCGATTTTGCCCGTGCGACCAGCTACTACAAGGCCCGCAGCGTCGCGTCGATCTGCCGCAACAGCGTGATCGTCGCTGCCGATACCGTCGTCGCCCGCGACGGCCAGATATTCGGCAAGCCCGCCGACCGCGAGGACGCGCGTCGGATTCTCACCGCCTTGGGCGGCACGACCCACGAGGTGATCACCGGGGTGACGGTATTGGACCCGCGGTCCGGCCAGCGGGTGATCACCATGGACCGTACGGAGGTGACCATGCGCCGGATGACCGCCCCGCAACTCGAGGAGTACCTCGACAGCGAGGAGTGGCAGGACAAGGCCGGCGCCTACGGGATCCAGGACGTGGGCGATCGGTACGTCGAGCGGTTCGTCGGCAGTTTCAGCAACGTCGTCGGCCTGCCCATGGAACTGCTGGCCGATGTGCTGCAGCGGTTCGCGATCTTCCCGTGCATCCCGTCCAAGGGGTAAGGATGCCCCCCGCGACATCTTCCGCCCGACTGCTGCAAAGGGCGTGCGTAAATCCCGCAGAGCGAGTATGATATCATGACGCTGCTCGCTGGGCCGCGGCGGCCATTTTCGCACCGGCGAGGGGTCCCTTTCGCGCGGGTGCCGCTTGAATGGTTCGCGCAGTTAGGGTACTAATGTGTGTTGTACCGTAAGCGTGATGTTAACGTCGTGGCAAGGCTGCAGCCAAGATCATTGCGGGGCACAGGTATGGATGTAAGACTCGTGTACTTCGGAACGAGCGGCCGGCGACGGGAAGTCCATCTGCACAATGGCATCGTCTCGGTCGGCCGAGCGGAGGAGTGTGAGCTGCGGATTCCGGCTGACACCGTCTCCCGTCGGCATTGCCAGATCGAACTGGCCGGCAATGAGGTCGTGCTGACCGATATGGGCAGCAGCAACGGCACCGTCGTCAACGGCAAGCCCGTGATCGACGACGACATCATTCTCAATGCCGGCGACAAAATCGAGATCGGCCCGGCCACCTTCGTCGTCGTGATCGACGGCAAGGGCCTCAAGGGCGCTGCCAAGGCTTCGGTCGGCAAGGCCCCGGCCGCCCAAGCCGAGCCGGCCCAGGCCGAGCCGAACGTCGACGCGGCAGTCGAAGAGGCGCTTGAGGGCAACGATCTGGACGACAGCTTCGACCCGTTCAGCATGCTCGAGGACATGGGCCTTGACGAGGACGAAGAGGGCGACGACGACGATATTCCCCCCCAGCCCAAGCAGGCCGTGATCCCTCGCGGCGAGCCGAATGAGAAGAAGGGCCCGCCCGGTCCGGCGGACAAGGACAATCAGGCCGGCAAGTAGATGCGGGGCGGGGCGCAGCCCGCCCTACGGGTTTGCAGGTTGCGACGCCGGTGCGGCGGGCGGCTCGGGGGGAGGCTGGTCGGCGGGCAGGTCCGCCATATGCAGATCGCCATAGATGACCCGCCAGGTGTTGGTATCCTCCTCGAACCACCAGGCCAGCGGCTTGTCGCCCTCGCCGAGGCGGACCGTTCGGCCCGCGTAGTACCAGTTGTCCTCGATCCGGAGCGTCTGGGCGAAGGCCATGCCATTGACGACCAGACCGAGCGTCTCGTGGGCGCGTTGCATGACCTCCTTCGGCGAGGCGGTGCCCTTGTACTTTGCCACGATCTTGGGGGTGGCATCGCCCAGTGCATTGACGTTTTCGGGGAACCGGCCGTCCGACATCTCCGCCCAGAATCGCAGCGTTTCGACCAGGGCCTCGGGGCTGGGCACCCAGTCGCCGAAGTCGATTTCATCGACCACGATGTAATCGGGCGGGACCTCGATCTGGAACTGCGAAGGGTCGACATCCACATTCCACTTCAGGTCGGTCCATATGATGGTCGATTTCTGGCCCATCAGGCCTGATCGGCCGGCACTTATTCCATAGCCGATGTGGACTGCGGGCCCCAGATCTTCCTCGGTATAGCCGAAATCCTCGGGAGCATACATTCGGAGGGTGGGAGGGCGGATGTCCCTGTCGGTGTACGGCAGCTTCACCTTCCGGACGCGGACGGGGAGGTTCCGTTGCGGATCGACCCAGACCGTCCACTTTTCGTACGGTTTGTCGGCCTGGTAGACATCCACGATCCGGCCGTCCAATTCCTCCTGCCCGCTGTAGACGGCCTTGCGGTTGTGAAGCGACCCGATCCAGTCGGCATAGTTCATCAGTCGGCTGCGCTCGTCGTGAACCATACGCGAAAGGTAGGCACGTTTCCTCTCGGGATTCAGCTGCAACTGCAGGCCTTCCGCATAATCGTCGATAACGATTCCGCCGGTGTCCCACACCGACCGCATCAGCCCGCCCCGCAGGACGGTCTGATACATCGTCATCGAGCCGTGGCCTTCGATGTCTATCAGCTTCGCATAGCTCACCGACTTTGTTCGCGAGATCTCGCGGAGCATCGCCACGTAATCGGCATGGGCCTGCTCGGCCAGCGGGGGCACATCCGGCCGCCAGTACGCGAACAGCCCCGCCAGGCCCGCCACGAGGACCGCGGCGATGGCCATCCGGATGAAGGCGGGCCCGAGCGGAAGGCGCCGCCTGGCAGCCGTCGATTCCCGGAGGCTGTCTGTGCCGCTGCCCTTTTCATGCCACTTCTGCGAGAACCGACCGACCTGCTCGAATGCCGCCCGCAGGTCCTGTTCCCCGGCGAGGATTTCGTCGTGATAGCGCCGGCACGCGTCGCACGACTGCAGGTGCGCACGCAGATCGGCCGCCTCGGCGGCGGGCAGGTCCTCCATGACCAGCGTCGCGATCGATTCGCGCGGCGGACATCTGTGTCGATGGTTCATGGCCCGTCCTCCTTCAGCAGGTCGTGCAGCATGACCCGCCCGCGAGAGAGCCGCTGTCTGGCCGCCGCCGGGCTGATGCCCAGCGCCTCGGCGACCGACGCACTGCTTTTTCCATCCAGGTAGAAGATGGATATGGCCTCGCGATAGTCCGCCGGCAACCGGCCCAGCGCCTCGTGCAGCCGCGCAAGCCGGGGGTCGGTCGGCTCATCCCGGTCCGGCAGGTACTCCGGCAGCGACTGCATGCAACGTCGGCGGCGATACTGGTCCTGGCAGATGCGGCGTGCGATCTGCAGAACCCAGCCGCGGACGTGCTCGGCATCCCGGACCTGGTCAAGATTGCTGATCGCCCGGGCCATGGTCTCCTGCATCGCGTCCTCGGCGTCGTGGACGCTGCGGGCGTTGGCAAGGCAAACCGCCAGCACTGCCGGCGCATGCACATGCGCCAGCTGTTCTGGAGTAACTGCCTGGCCGGAAACCCGGTCGAAACTCATGCCCGGTTCCTGTTTACGATCGCGACCTGTGCTTCTATGCATAACAGACGCCAACAACGGCGGGATTGTGACATTTCCCGCCCGATCACGCAAGGCTGCAGACCCTCGTC
>JAWLBS010000250.1:0-7927 GCA_041687575.1 Phycisphaerae bacterium
CCTTCGTCCAGCCAGTGGCTGCTGTCGTCCCACAGGGCGCCGACCGCACCGTCCCACGTGTAGACCGCAGCCGGGGAGGCCGAGGCAAGAACCGCTACCAGCGTTGCGATGACCACCATATGTTTGCCCATTCGACTCCTCCTTTTCGTCCAAGTGCCGTCACGACTGGACTGGACGCCATGCAGACGGCTGCTATCCGCCAAATTCGCAGCAAATCGCATGCCAGAGGAGCGTCATCTATGTCGCGCAGGTGTGTATGAATGATAACTGCTGTCGCAGTCATTCTTTATGAATTGACGTGCATCTGTGGCACTGCAGGGATCACCTTGCTGGAAAATGCCCTGAGCCAACGCTGGTCTAGGCCACTAATGGGAGGTTGGTCAACAGAGAAACATGCCGGCGGAACGGAAGTATCGCCACCGGCATAGAGAACGCGGGCGGGACGCCATAGCATAAGTACATATACTGCAGCATGTTGCGCAATGCTGCCTGTGGTTCGCGATCGAAACTCGCTCTCGCCAGAAGATGAGGCGACAAGTGGTCTAGACCAGTCGCGAGATCACGTCAACACGGCCTTGTCTCGCAGGAGCAGTCTACGTCAGCGATCGCGCGCTTGGGCCCCGATGCAGCGTCGAGCGGACTGTCAGGCAGACCGTGCGGTCCCGCCTGCCGCTGGCGCGTTCCAGCAGGAGCTGGACGGCCATTTGGCCCATCATCTGCGGGTCGGAGTGCAGCGAGGCCGCCTCAAGGCTGGCGGAGCCCTGCGCCCTGGATATCAGTGACAGATCCTGCGGGCACCCCAAGCCCACCTGCTCCAGTTGACGAATGAATGACCTGAACGTACCGCTGTCAAAGACCAGCCCCGCGGTCGGCCGCGGCTGCAGGCCGGCTACCTGCTGGACCAGCTTGCCGACGTCCCCCTCAAGGTTGCTGCAAAAGAAGATATGCTCGGCCGGCATTTCCAGACCTGCGTTCCGCAACGTGCGCGCAAAGCCAGTCAGCACCAGATCGGCATCCGCTTCACGCATGCCTCCTGAGGAAGATCCATGCAGACCGCCCACGTAGAACATGCGGTAATGCCCTAACGTCAGCAGGAACTCCGCAGCCCGCTGGCCTTCGCCAAAACAGTCCACGACTACCGCATCCACGCGAGGATCCGGCGAATAGTAATCAACCAGCACCACCGGATAGCCGGCCTGAGCATGCATCTTCACGAGGCGGTCATCGTAGATGCCCGCCAGCACAGCGCCCAGAATAACCGCCGGGTCTTCCGGCTCGATATGCGCCCGCATCCTGGGAAACGGTCCACCCTGACCGCGCAGGCGAACGCTATAGCCTGCCGTCTCTGCCGCGTCCATGATCCCCTGAACGATGTTGCCGTGGAAACTCCCGGGGGCAATCAGTTCGCTCCTTCTGGGTGTAATCACGCTGATCACGCGGGCGTGGTGAAGCTTTCGCCATGCACGGATGCCGCCCGGATTGGTCATTGTGCTGCGGCCGTGTGCCCGGTCGATCAGGCCCTCGGCTTCCAGCAGCTTCAGGGCGCTGCGAATAGTTTCGCGTGACACCTGGTGGATCTGACAGAGCTGACGCTCCGCGGTCAAACGTACTGGCCGGTCGGTCTCGAGGCTGATGATCTGCGCCCGCAACAGGTTGGCCAGTTGCTCGTACTGAGCCGCTGCCTTCGTGAAATCTTCTGATGTCGTCTCGCCGCTGCTGTGTTTGCGTGTCACAGAGTCTGCCTCCGCACAAGATAACCCCGTCTGTCCAAAGCATCGCACAACAGGTGGCACTGTCACCGGACGTCAGGTCAGTCGTGAGTCTATCCCCACATGCCCCCCGGGCCAAGACACCGTGCGTTAGGCAGAGGAGAGGGTACAGCCGTTAGCCCCGGTATTTCGCCGGTAGTAATCCGGTCAGCACAGCCGGCCGTGGAGGACTGGTGACCGCCAACGGCGGCCGCCGCGGCGCCCACACACCGCCAAAGTCGCGATTGCAGTGTTCGCAATAAGAGACGTTGGACTCGCTGGTGACGGATCACAACCTCCGTGCATCCCAGCAAGGCGGACTGCGAACACAAGGTCGGCGCGTTCGGTTACGCTGTCCGATCCCGCAGATAGAGCTTCACCTCCTCGGCCAGACAGTAGAGCACGGGCACGGTGAACATGCTCAGCAGGACCAGGCTCATGCCGCCGACGCTGGGGATGGCCATCGGGATCATCAGGTCTGCCCCGCGGCCGGTGGACGTCAGCACCGGCAACAGGGCAAGGATCGTCGTGGCGCTGGTCATCAGGCACGGCCGGACGCGCCGCATCCCCGCATGCAGCACGGCGCGGCGGAGGTCGGGGGCGGATTTGATCCGGCCGTCGGCAACGCTTTGGCGCAGATACGTTGCAATCACCACGCCGTCGTCCACGGCGATGCCGAACAGCGCCAGGAAGCCCACCCATACCGCGACGGAGAGGTTGATCGGCCCGAGCTGGAACAGGTCGCGCATGTTCACGCCGAACACGTCGAAGTTGGCGAACCACTCCTGGCCGTAGAGGTAGATCATCACGAACCCGCCGGCCCAGGCGACGGTGATGCCGCTAAAGACAATCAGCGTCGTGACGACCGACCGGAACTGGAAGTAGAGGATGATGAAGATCGTCGCCAGGGCGATCGGCAGCACGATCGACAGCGTGCGTGCGGCGCGCAGCTGGTGCTCGTAGTTGCCGGCGAAGTGCCAGTTCACGCCGGACGGCACGGGCAGTTCGCCGCTGGCGACCTTGGCGTGCAGGTAGTCCCGCACCTGCTCGACCACATCCACCTCGGCCATCCCCGCCGCCGGACCGAAGGTGATGTAGGCCGTCAGGAACGTGTCTTCGCTACGGATCATCTGCGGACCGCGTGCGTAGCGCACTTCCGCGACCTGCATCAGCGGGATCTGTGCGCCGTCGGGCCCGGACACCAGCACGCGTTCGAAGGCATCGATATCCTGGCGCCATTCCCGGGCGTAGCGGATGCGCACCGGGTAACGCTCGCGGCCTTGGACGGTCGTCGTCGCCTGCATGCCGCCGATGGCGGTCTGGATCACGTCCTGCACATCGCCGATGCGCAACCCATAGCGGTCGATCGCCTCGCGATCCGGATGCAGCTCCAGGTAAGGCTTGCCCACCACCCGGTCCGCGTTGACGGTGCCCGGCCGCACGGCCGGCACCTCACGCACCAGCCGCTCGATCTGCACGGCCATCCGGTCGAGGGTGTCGAGGTCCGGCGCCCGCAGCTTCACGCCCATCGGCGCGCGCATCCCTGTCTGGAGCATGACGAGCCTCGTCTCGATCGGCTGGAGCTTGGGGGCTGAGGTGGTGCCGGGGATCTCGGCCGCCTTGACGATCTCCGACCAGATGTCGTCCGGCGTGCGGATGTGGTCGCGCCACTGCCTGTACGGTCGGCCGCCGGCGGTGTCGGGGATCAGATCCCCCTGCGCATCGCGGAGGAATTCACCCCGGGCCGTGTCGTACTGGAAGTTCACCCGGCGGCCGGCGGCGTCGGCAATATACTCGCTCTTGTAGTTGATCACGGTCTCAATCATCGACACCGGCGCCGGATCCAGTGCGCTCTCGACGCGGCCGATCTTCCCGAACACGCCCTCGACCTCGGGGACCGACGCGATCGCCAGGTCCTGGTATCGCAGCACATCCAGGACTTCGCCGATGGATGCATGCGGCATGGTGGTGGGCATCCACAGGAACGCCCCCTCATCGAACGGCGGCATGAACTCGCGCCCCAGCCCGGGGAACTCGTGGTGCGCCCACACCCAAGGCGAGCTCATGCGGATGCGGTCGAAATCCCTGTACGCCAGCACAACGCCCGCGCCGATGACTGCAACCGCGACGGCCAGCCACCCGCCCGTGATCAGCCCGGACGCCCGCCGTCCGAGGCCGAACAGGCGGAGCACGTAATACCCGTCGTGCACGACCGCCAGCACGAGGATGCCCGCGACCACCGGCACGCCGACCGGCGCGACCGTCCCGAAACCCATCCACACCGACGCCCCGATGAACACCAGCACCACCGGTACCGACAGGAACAGGCCCTTGAAGATCAGAAAGCCCCGCAGCAGGTACGGGTACGCGAACATGAACACCCGGAACGCCCCCAACAGCCCCCCGATCAGGCCGGCAACGAACACGAAGTTGCGCACCCCACCGCGCTGCGGCCCCAGCGGCTCCCACACACCTGCCAGCACGTAGCCCACCGCCACCACCGCCACACCCGTCGCCATCCACTGCGCCGCCTGGTGCATGTGCCTCGTCACCGCCCGGGCACGCGCACCCCAGCCGGGCCGAAGCCCCGCCGCCAGTGCCGGCAGGTCGTCTTCCATCAGGTGGTACACCACCACGCCCAGCAGCAGCAGGCCCATCGGCCACACCCACGCCCAGTCCCACATCAACGCCACCACCACCACCGCCACCGCCGCGACTCCCAGCACGAACAGCACCGCCCGGCGCAACCACCGGCTGCGCGCCTCCTTCGCGATCGCCACGTGCACCACCGCCGGGACGATGGCCAACGCCACGAAGATCGACCCGACCAGTACGAACGTTTTCGTGTACGCCAGCGGGATGAACATCCTGCCTTCCGCCCCGGTCATCGTGAACACCGGCAGGAAACTGACGATCGTCGTGCTGATGGCCGTGAGGACCGCCGGGCCGACCTCCCGCGTACCACGGAACACGACCTCGATCCGCGGCTCGGCCGGGTCCGCCTCGTTGAGGTGCTTGAGCACGTTCTCGGCCACGATCACGCCCATGTCCACGATCGTGCCGATCGCGATCGCGATCCCCGCCAACGCCACTACGTTGGCGTCCACGCCCACCAGTTTCATCATGATGAACGCCATCAGCACCGCCAGCGGCAGCATCGAGCTGATCACCAGAGAACTCCGCAGGTGCACCATCATCACCAGCACCACGATCACCGTGACCAGGATCTGCTGGAGCAGCGCGTCGTTGAGCGTGCCCAGCGTCTCCTGGATCAACTCGGCGCGGTCGTAGAACGGCACGATCTGGATGCGGCTGATCGTCGCCCACTGCGGCCACTGCTCGCGTGGCGTCTGGCGGAGGAATGCCAGCCACGCGTCCTGGTCGATCTCCGGCGCGGCGAACGCCTCGAACCCCCGGTCCCGAGCGAACTGCTCCAGACCCCGGCGGTCGATACGGTCCCAGTCGATCACCACGCGCTCGGGCAGGCCCGGGCTGATCTCCACGATCTTCGACTTGATGTTGCGGATCGCCTGGAGCGGGTTGTATCCCTCGAGCACCACGGCCACTCCGCCAACCGCCTCGGCCCCGGCCACCGTCAGCGCGCCCCGGCGCGGCGCCGGCGCCCGGCTCACCGTCGCCACGTCCCGCACGCGCACCGGCACGTGCCCGGTTCGGGCGTCGATCGCCACCTGCTCGATGTCCTCGACGCCCTGGGCGAGGCCCACGCCGCGCACCACATACTCGACCTGGTTGATCTCCGTCACGCCGGCGCCCACGTCCAGATTGCTCCGCCGGACGGCGTCGTGCACCTGCGCAAGCGTCACGTCGTACGCCCGCAGCGCGTCGGGGTCCACCTCCACCAGGTACTCTGGCACGTAACCTCCGATCGACGCGACTTCGGTGATCCCCTCGGCACCCAGCAGCCCGTACCGCACCAGCCAGTCCTGAACACTCCGCAACTCGTCCAGGTCCCATCCGCCGGCGGGATTGCCGTCCGGGTCGCGCCCTTCGAGCGTGTACCAGAAGACCTGCCCAAGGGCGGTAGCGTCGGGGCCGAGCGTTGGCGAAACGCCCTCCGGCAGTGCGCCCCCCGGCAAGCTCGAGAGCTTCTCGATGATCTTCGCCCGAGACCAGTCCCACTCCACCCCCTCCTCAAAGATGATGAACACGATTGAGAAGCCGAATGCGGAGCTGCTGCGCACCTCCTTCACGCCCGACATTCCCATCAGGTTCACCGTCAGCGGGTAGGTCACCTGGTCCTCGACGTCCTGCGGCGAGCGGCCCGGCCACTCCGTGAAGACGATCTGCTGGTTCTCGCCCAGGTTCGGGATCGCATCCACCGGCACCGGGTCGCGCGACAGCCAGTCGATATCCCAATCGAACGGCGCCACCGCCACGCCCCATCCGACCACCAGCAGCACGATCAGCGCCACCACCAGCTTCTGGGTGAGAAAGAAGCGGATCCACCGGTCGAGGAACGTCGCTTCCCCGGTTCGGGTCGGGTCCTGCGAAGATGGCTTGATAGGATCCATGGCTGAATACCTCTATCCGGCGTGCCGGGCGGACGGATCGATCGGTGAGGCCGGTCAGTGATCGTGGGCCGGCCCGGGCGTGGCGCGATCGAGCTTGGGCAGGTACGTTTCTGGCTCGGCTTCAAAGCGGGGCTCGCACCCGGCGCAGCAGAACAGCACCTCCCGGCCCTGATAGACGTGCCGCACCGGTCCGCCCATCGAGTCCAACGGGAGCCCGGTGACGATGCACTCATCCAGTGGGTAGTCCACCGCGTGGGCCGGAATGGGCGGCTGGGCCTGCGGCTCTTCGCCGAACAGCTCGGCCCGCGCCATCATGCTTGGCCGGCCGCGGATCTGGAGTTCGCTGTCTATCTTGAACGCCCCGCGGGTCACCACCCGCTCGCCCTCCTGTAACCCCTCACGCACGACGTAGTGGTCGCCCGTCGAAGGCCCGAGCACGACCTGCCGTGCCTCGAACGTCGGCCGCGGCACATCCGGCACGCGCACGTACACCACCGCCCGCCGCCCGGTCAGCAGCGGCGCAGAAGCGGGGATCAGCAACGGCACCTCCGATGCAACGTCGCTCTCGCCCGCCGGGACGACCGTACCGTTCCCGCCCACCGGGGCTCGGACCACGCCCCGGGCGAACATGCCCGGTTTGAGCAGGCCGTCGGCATTGGGCACCTCGATCCTCACCCGCGCCGTACGCGTGCGGGAATCGACCACCGGGCTGATGAACGCCACCAGACCCTCGAACGTCTCGCCGGGATACGCCTGCAGGCCAAACTGTACCGTCTGCCCGAGCCGCAGCCATTGCAGATCGTTCTCGTACGCCTCCAACTGCAACCACAACGTGCCCAGGTTCGCGATCCGCACCAGCCGGCCGCCCTCATCCAGCCATTCGCCCTCGCGGACGTTCAGTTCCACGATCATCCCGTCGATCGGGCTGCGTAGCTCGTGCGTGCGGGGCAGTTCGCCGGTGTCCAGGATGGCCTGGGCCTGATCCGCCGGGACGCCCAGCCGATCCAGCTTCGCCATCGCCGCCGCCAGCATGCTCGCAGTCCACTCAGCAGCCTGGCTCTCGCGCACCACGAGCAGTTCCTGGCGCGCGACCACCGCCTGAGGGCTGTAGACCGACGCAAGCATGTCGCCCTTTTTCACAGGCATCCAAAGGTGGTTCGCCGCCAGATCCTCCACGTAGATCTGGCTGCGGGCGACAACGTCGACGAGTCTTGTCTCGTCGTAATCCAGCTTGCCCACGAACCGTACCTCAACCTCGGCCTCGCGCCGCTCGACAGGCGCGGTGCGGACGTCCATCAGCCGCGCCGAACGCTCGCTCAGACGGAGCACGGGCAGATCGCCCTCCTCCTCGCCGCCGATGTCGCTCGGCATGGGGATCAGGTCCATTCCGCAGATCGGGCACGTGTCATGCGGATCGGTCGAACGGACCTGCGGGTGCATGGAGCAGTAGTAGACCGTCTCGCCGCCGTCGCCCGTGCCTTCATCCCCACCGCCGTCCAACGCCGCCGCGTCAAGGCTCGAGGCAGTCACAGGCTCCGCCTGGCCGCCTCCCGCGAAGAACGAACCGACCGATATCCCGATCAGTAGCCCAGCCAAGCCGCCGGCGATCAGCCAACGCTTTCGTTGTGCATTGTGATACGTCACTGT
>JAWLBS010000251.1:0-7867 GCA_041687575.1 Phycisphaerae bacterium
GAGCAGGTGCAAGGGCAATCGGCGATCGCGCGGGTGGAGCCGCCGGACGAAGGTGGACGGCCGGTCGAGATGGACCGTGCGGCCACACCTGCGATGGCGAGTGCGCCGCCGCCAGTGCAGCCCGCCCCGGCCGAGGTGTCGGCTGCGGCAGCTGCCGATCGCCGGTCGGCGGGGGCGGAACCGACGCTTGGGCTGTCTACTGCGGCGGGGGCCGCGAGTCAGCCGGCTTCGTCGCTGCGTAGCCTGGTCCTGGGCGCCCCGTTTTCAGAGGCGGGGACCAGGGCGTCAGTGACGGTCGAGGCGGGGCAGGCGGATGTCGCGGCGGCGCTGATCCGGACGCTCATCCGGCGCGAGGGCGGCAGGATTCTGAAATCGCCCGCGAACGGGACGGATGAGCCCATCCTGGCGATGGTGCCCGCGGGGCGGGTCGAGGCGGTGCTGGCCGGGGCCCAGCAGACGGGGCTTGTCCGGCGGGTCGATGCCCAGCCGCTGGCGGCGACCGATCCGGCCGCGATGGAACTGGCGCTGCTGGCGCACGAGCCGTGGGCGGTCGAGGCGTGGTCGCTGCTGAGCGCCCTGGAACGGACGTGGCCGGGGGACGAGCAGCGGGCGCTGATGGCGAGCGAGTCGCCGGGTTCCCGGATTGCGAGGACGGAAACCGGTGATGATCGCTCCGCATCGGCCTTGCGGATGGGACCGCCGACCCTGCGGGTCCCCCAGCCGCCGGACGTCCGGGGTGCGAGATCTGCGCGCGACGACGCGGGTGTCGCCAGCCGCGGCGAGGACGATCGATTTTCCGCCGACCGAGGCGGGCTCGATCGTGGCGGATTCAGCGCCGGCGAGGCTGAAGATCGTTTCGGGTTGCCGGCTAAAGCGGCTCTGGAGCGAAGGGCTGGTCAAACGGTCGGCCGCGATCGCGCAGCAGCAACGCAGCCGATCCGGCAACCGGAGATTCCCCTGGTCATAGAAGTTCGATCGCCCGGGGCGAGCAGCACGCAACCGTAAGCGGCTTTCGGGCAGCCGGTGAACGGCCGGCGGCGCCCGCCACAGGTTGTCATCCCGAGCCATGCGAAGGATCTTTGCCAAGCGGGCCGCCCTCCGCTTGCGTTCTGTGCCTTCCTCGTCGTCATCCTGAACGAAGCGTAGGGCGGGCTGCGCCCGCCAAGGTCTTGCGCAATGGCCGTAACGTCGTCATCCTGAAGCGACGTGGTTGTCATCCTGAGCCAAGCGAAGGATCTCTACCTCTTGGTGCTCTGTCCGCTTGCGTTCTGTGCGCCCCGTCATCCTGCGTCGGGCGGGCCGTGCTCGCCAATGCCGTTGCTGTTGGAGTCCCGCCAGGGACGACGGAAGCGATCAGGAGCAACGTCGTGGGCGCTGGACTTCACTGCCGCGCGGCGGCGTTCAACCGGGATTCGCAGCTCGCTCGGCAGCCAGGCCTTGAGTGAAAGCGGCGTCGCGGCCGCCGCAGTCCATATTGCCGCCGACGGTCCCTTTCGATTCGCAGACGGGGCACCGATGGTGGCGTGAGTGAAAGCGGCGTCTTCGGTGCCGCACCCCAAAGATGGCCCGCTCCCAAGATGTCCCATCCGCAGAACCGGTGCGGCGTCGGCCGGAGATGCTATAATCGTGGAACTGCTATAATCGCAGGATTGGCGGGTCGGACGGATCGCGTTCATCGGACACTCAGGAGGAATGGCCATGTCGGGCATCACCAGTCAGCGGGTCGAGCGGGACAGCATGGGCGAGATGGCGGTGCCGGCCAGGGCGTACTGGGGGGCGCAGACGCAGCGGGCCGTGCTCAACTTCCCGATCAGCGGCTACCGCTTCGGACGCCGGTTCATCCAGGCGATGGGGCTGATCAAGCGCTGCGCGGCCGAGGTCAACGAGGAGCTCGGCCGGCTCGACCCGACAGTGGCGGCGCTGATTACCCAGGCGGCCGGCGAGGTGATCAACGGCGACCTGGACGAGCATTTCGTGCTCGACGTGTTCCAGACCGGCTCGGGCACCAGCACCAACATGAACGCCAACGAGGTGATCGCCAACCGCGCCAACGAACTGCACAGCGGCAAGATCGGCGGCAAGGAGCCGGTCCACCCCAACGACCACGTCAACATGGGCCAGTCGAGCAACGACGTGATCCCCACGGCGATCCACGTGGCGGCGGCCGAGGCGCTCAAGCACGACCTGGTGCCGGCCCTGCGGTTCCTGCATGATGCGCTGGAGGCCAAGGCCGTCGATTTCAAGGACATCATCAAGATCGGCCGGACCCACCTGATGGACGCCACGCCGGTGCGGCTGTCGCAGGAGTTCGCCGGCTATGCCGCGCAGGTCCGCAAGGCGCAGGGTCGCGCGGAGCTGGCGGGGCGGGTGCTGACGGAGCTGGCGATCGGTGGCACGGCCGTGGGCACTGGGATCAACACGCACCCGGAGTTCGGCAAGCGGATGGCGGAGAAACTGGCCGAGCAGACGCGGATCCCGTTCTTTGAGGCGGAGAACCACTTCGAGGCCCAGGCCGGCAAGGACGCGCTGGTGGAGTGCTCGGGGCACCTCAAGACGATCGCGGTGGGCCTGACGAAGATCGCCAACGACATCCGCTGGCTGGGCAGCGGGCCGCGGTGCGGGCTGGGCGAGCTGCTGCTGCCGCCGACCCAGCCGGGCAGCAGCATCATGCCGGGCAAGGTCAACCCGGTCATGAGCGAGATGCTGATCCAGGTGTGCGTGCAGGTGACCGCGGCCGATGCGGCGGTGACGTTGTGCGGGCGGGACGGGGTCCTGGAGCTCAACGTGATGATGCCGACGATGGCGCACAACCTGTTGGAGGCGATCCGGCTGCTGACCAACGGGGTGCGGGGCTTTACCGAGCGGTGCGTGATGGGCCTGGAGGCGAATCGCCAGCGGTGCGAGCATCTCGTCGAGCAGTCGCTGGCGATGTGCACCTCGCTGGCCCCGCTGATCGGCTACGACCAGGCCGCCGAGATCGCGAAAGAGGCCTACAAGACCGGCAAGACGGTGCGCCAGGTGGCGATGGAAAAGCAGGTGCTGCCGGAGGGGGATCTGAACAAGCTGCTCGACCCGACGAGCATGACCCGGCCGGGGTAGGGGTGCATCCGTTATCCGGTGGCATCTGTCAGGGGTCTGACCCCGACGCGCACGTCTCCTGGCGTGATCAACGCCCGGGATTTCGTGGCGGCTCCAGTGCCTGTGCACGCATATGGGGTCTGACCCCGTGGCGTTGGGCACGGCCCTGCTCCCGGCTTCGTCGAATGACGACTACGCCGTGGCGTGCCCGGCTTTGTGGAACGACGACTACGCCGTGGCGTGCCCGGCTTTGTGGAACGACGACTACGCCGTGGCAAGGACGCAGGACCGTGGCCCCCCTCGCAGCGTTTGCCCCAGGGGGTCGGACCCCGGTGGATCTTTCAGGTACTGGTGCGGCCAAGGGGGTTGATTCGTAGGCTCGAACGTGGGCGTCCTACAAGGGGTCAGACCCCCGACGCGGGCGCCGGTGCGTTTTCGAAACCCCGCCGGGTGCGATAGAATGGCCGGCTGGTGCGGGTCCATTTGTTGCGTTGCCGCCGGCTGCCAGAGAAGTGGAGCGTATGATCCGGCAACTGGCGGCGCAGGCCGAGTCCCGGTCGCAAACGCAAGTTGATTCGTTCTGAGCAGGAGACCAGCCGAATGTGGCCACTGGCAATCTGTAACGAGATGTGGAAGGGCGAGCCTCTCGAGCGGGTGTTCGAGACGGCCAAACGGATAGGGTACGACGGGGTCGAGCTCGCGCCGTTTACGCTGGGCCCGTCGGCCGCCGAGGTGCCCCAGGACCGCCGGCGGGAGATTCTGCGGGCCCTCCAGGATAGCGGCCTGCAGATGCCCGCCCTGCATTGGCTGTTCGTCGGGCCGGAGGGGCTGCACCTGACCAGCCCGGACGCAGCCGTGCGGCGGCGGAGCACCGACTATCTGCGGGCGCTGATCGACCTGTGCGCGGATC
The DNA here is from genome assembly GCA_041687575.1 of Phycisphaerae bacterium. Classification (GTDB taxonomy): domain Bacteria; phylum Planctomycetota; class Phycisphaerae; order UBA1845; family JANYLN01; genus JANYLN01. Next base: position 3,989 of record JAWLBS010000251.1, read on the forward strand.
TCGGCGGCTCGCTGCTGGTGCACGGTTCGCCCAAGCAGCGGTCCTACGAGGCCCCGGACACCTTCGAGGACGCCAACAAGCGGGCGCAGGACGTGATTCACGGGGTCATCCCCGACCTGAAGGCGCGGCGGGTGGTCTGGTGCTTCGAGGCGCTCTCGCCCAAGGAGACCAACTTCGTCAACACCGCCGAGCAGGCGCTTGCCTTCGTCGAGCAGATCGGCGAGCCCGAGGCGGTGGGGATCATGCTCGACGTCAAGGCGATGTCCTTCATGCCGGGCGGGCCTCTCGAGACGCTGCGGCGCTTCGGCGACCAGGCGCGGCACCTGCACGTCAATACCCCTGAGGGCAAGGGGCCCGGCATGGCCGAGTACGATTTCGCGGCCGTGCTGGCCGCGGCCAGGACGGGAGGCTATAAGGGGTGGGTCTCGGCCGAGCCGTTCGACTACACCCCGGACCCCGAGACGGTGGCGCGGACGATCCACGAGACGATGCGGGCGGCGATGGCGCAGGTGAAGTAGGGCGGGCTGCGCCCGCCATCTGTCATCCTGAACGAAGTGAAGGATCTCTACCTCATGGTGGATTGTCCGCTTGCGTTTTGTATCATCCGTGCGGTAGAGATTCCTCGCTGCGCTCGCAATGACAGCTTTGGATAGTGGTTACGGAGAGAACACGCTGCGCATGCGGCGAATTCCATGGCCACACACATCGTGGCCATGGCACCCGGCATGGTGCAGGCAAAGGAGTCGTAATGAAAGTCGGACTGGCCGCAATCGATATGGAAATCGTGACCAAGGAGCAGCGCCGCCGGGACATCGCGGCATTCATCGACGAGGCGGCCGGCGCCGGCTGCGAGATGATCCTGTTTCCCGAACACGTCAACTGCCAGCGGACATGCGAGGCGGTGGCCGACTGGGATGCCGGGCATGAGAACGACTGCTTCGCGATGCATGCCGAGCCGGTGCCCGACGGGCCTGCCGCCCGGATGATCGTGGACAAGTGCCGGCAGCACCGCATCTGGTGCGGTTTCGGGATCAACGAGAAGACGCCGGACGGCCGGGTGCTCAACTCGTTCCTGTTGGTGGATCCGAACGGGCGGATCGCCGGCCGACACGTTAAGACGCATCTGCCGGCCTGCGAGGAAGGGTTCACGCCCGGCGACCATCTCGAGACGATCGATTCGCCGCTGGGCAGGCTGGGCGTGTTGACCTGCTGGGAGATCCACTATCCGGAGCTGGTCCGCATGTACCAGATCCTCGGCGCCGACGTGCTGGTGTTCCCGACGGCGGCGCACGACCACTTCACGCTGATGCTGGCGCGGGTGCGGGCGCACGACGCGAACCGGCCGATGCTGGCCCTGTCGTACGTCTGGACCGAGAAGGACGAGTCGGACCGGCCGTGCGGCGCGGCGCTGATCGACGAGAAGGGGACGGTGGTGGCGCAGTCGGCGAACCGGCGAGACCTGCTGGTGGTGGATGTGCCGGTGCGCAAGGGCAGGAATGATGCGCGGTTCGCGGGCCGTCGGCCGGAGTTGTACGGGTTGATCACCGACAGGTAGCATGGCCGCCGGTTGGGGTGTGGCGTGGTGGCGACCATTCGCTGCGCCCGGGATGACGGCTTCGGGTAGTGCTGCAGGAGGTAACCCGCTGCTCATCCGAGGAATTCCATGGCCGCCAACATCGCGGCCATGGCACCCGGCGGGTTGTCGGCCGGAAATGTATCGAGCCCTGTGGGAAAGGGGATAATCGTGAAGATCGCCATGACGTTTGGAGCCGATACGCCGGCCGGGCCGGTGCTGGTATCGGTACCGGGTGTGGGCCGGCCGGGCGAGGCGCTGATGGTGCATGACCAGGCGGCTCGCCAGGAGTATCCGGCGCAGGTGCTGGCGGACGACGTGCTCGCGATGGTCGTGCCCGAGGGGATGGCCGAGCGGACGATCACGCTGGATCTCGGGCCGGTCGACGGCGGGCCGCCCTCCGGTCTTTCGGCGCGGCAGACCGGCGAGCGGGTCGATGTGAGCATCGGCGGCAGACCGTTTGCGAGCTTCCGCCATGAGGAGGACCGGTTCAAGCCGATCGTCTGGCCGCTGGTCGGGCCTTCGGGCCTGGAGATGACCCGGGCGTGGCCGATGCGACAGGACGATGGCACCGACAGCCGCGACCATCCGCACCACCAGTCGCTGTGGGTGGCACACGGGGACGTCAACGGCGTGGACTTCTGGTCGCTGGCGGAAGGGCATGGCGTGCAGCGGGCGACAGACGTCCGAATGAAGGCTGGCCCGGCGTGCGTCGAGGTCGACGCGGACATCGACTGGTTGGACGCCGCCGGCCAGCGGGTTCTGACGGAGCGCCGCAAGGTCCTGTTCTGGGACGAGATCGCCGGCCGGCGGTTCGTCGACGTGTTCAGCCGGCTCGAGATGACCGACGGGCCGGTCCGTTTCGGCGACACCAAGGAAGGCGGGATGTGCAGCCTGCGGGTCTTTCCGTCGATGGAAGAAAAGCGGGCAGCCGGGCGCATCACCAACGGCTATGGCGGCCAGGGCGAACAGACCTGCTGGGGCAAGCCGGCCCCCTGGTGCGACTACAGCGGGCCGGTGGGCGGGCGGACCGTCGGGGCGGCAATCCTGGACCACCCGCGAAATTTCCGGCACCCGGTCACGTGGCACGTGCGTGCGTACGGGCTGATGGGCGCCAACCCGTTCGGGCTGTCGCACTTTGCCAACGACAAGTCCCGCGACGGGTCGTACGGCTGGCCAAAGGGGGAGGCTGTGGAGTATCGTTATCGTGTCGTGCTGCACGATGGCGAGGCGGCGACGGCCAACCTGGACGGGCAGTGGACACTGTTTGCCGGGGGGCTGAAAGTAAAGGTGTTGCAGGATTGACCGGTTCTGCTTTGCAGGCGAACCCCGTGACGGCTAAAGGACGACGGATGGCATCAGCTCGGGCAACGTGGGCCGCGGTAGTGGTCGGCTTGTTGACAGTGTTGGCGGCGGCGGGGGAGGCCGCCTTGGCGTGGCACGTGATCTATACCACCCCCAACGGCATACGACGGATGAATTCCGTGCGGGCCCTGGACATGCTCTTTACGCCCCTGCCTGCCGCCGAGCAGGCCGAAGTCCTGCAGCAGGTCGGCGTGGCCGAGGCCGTCTGGCCCGTGTGGCTGGGCATCGTCTGGGTGGCGGCAGGCCTGCTGGCCCTGGCGGGTTTGTGGACAGTCATCCGCAGGCGGATCGCCTGGCGGCTGGCGTGGGTCGGCGCGGTGGCGATGATCGTGGCGGGAGTTGCCACCGCGGTCGGTATACACATCATGGTCGAGCACGCGGGCTTTCCCATCCTGCCCTCGAAGTCCTACGCGATCGGCCTGGCCGTGTTTTCAGCCCCGGGCTGGTTGTGGCTGTTCGCCTTGATGATCCGGCGTCGGGCGAGACGGTCGGCCCCGGCGGACGTCGCGACCCCCGGCGCCGGCGGCAACGGTTCGGTGGCGGCTGCGGCCGCGGGCGATCAGAAGTCGCCCGAAGGCCAGTCGTCTCCGGACGATCTTTTGGCCAGGCGGAACAGGCCGTAAAGCAGCCAGCCGGCCCCGACCAGCGCCAGCAGCGTGCCGATCATGTACAGGTCGGTATCGTCCCCCATCAGGATGGTGAGCAGCCCCAGCAGGGCCAGGACGATCGGCAGCATGATGCCCATCGCCCGCAGCAGGATCCGCGACTGGGTCTTGGGATCAAGGTGCATGGTCATGCCAGCACTCCTTGAATCGGGTGCCGGGTGCCATGGCAGGGGCTGTTTCCGGCCATGGAATTCCCCACATGCGCAGCGTGTGCTATTTGCTGAACACCACCCAATGCTGTCATTCTGAGCGCCAGCGAAGAATCTCTATTGGACA
>JAWLBS010000252.1:0-7826 GCA_041687575.1 Phycisphaerae bacterium
GCGTTTTCCTGGTCGATAATGGCCGAGACGACGATCTCGCTGGTCGAGATGTTCTCGATATTCACGCCGGCGTCACCGAGGGCCCGGAACATCTTCATGGCCACGCCGGGGTGGCTGCGCATGCCGACGCCGGCGACGCTGATCCGGGCGACGTAGTCGTCGATCTCGAAGCCCTGCACCCCATAGCGGCTGACCAGTTCGCGGCAGACGTCCTTGACGACGTCGATGTCCTGGTCGCTCACCGTAAAGCCGATGTTGGCCGCGCCGGGATGCTCGGCCGAGGCGTTCTGGATGATGTCGTCGATAATGATCTGGCGCGAGGCCAGGCGGGCGAAAACGTCCGCCGCCACGCCCGGCCGATTCAGCACGCCCACCAGCAGCACCCGGGCCAGGTCCTTGCGGACGGCCGCGCCCCGCACCACGATCTGTTCCATCCCCGGATATTCCGCCATGATTCGCGTTCCCTCCGCGTCGGTCAGACTGCTTCGTACGTGCAACACGACGTCATAATTTTTTGCCAGTTCAATCGACCGGCTATGGATCACCTTCGCCCCGAGACTCGCCAATTCGAGCATCTCGTCGTAGGAGATCACGTCGATCTTGCGGGCCTGCGGCACGATCCGCGGGTTGGTGGTGTAGACGCCATCGATGTCGGTATAGATCTCGCAGACGTCCGCACCGAGCACCGCGGCCAGGGCAACGGCGGTGGTATCGGCCCCGCCGAGCCCGAGCGTTGTGACGTTCATCTCCTCGTCGACGCCCTGAAAGCCCGCAACGATCACGATCCTGCCGTCAGCCAGGTGCCCGCGCAGACGGTCGCCCTGCACGCTGCGGATCCGCGCCCGGGAGTGCGCGTTGTCGGTGACCAGCCCGACCTGGCCGCTGGTCAGGCTGACCGCCTCGTGGCCGGACTCGTGGATCGCCATGGCCATCAGCGCCATCGTGGCCTGCTCGCCGGTCGACAACAGCAGGTCCATCTCCCGTCGCGAGGGATTTCGCGTGATCTGCCAGGCCAGGTTGACCAGGCGGTCGCGCGCGTCGCCCATCGCGCTGACGACCACCACGACCTGGTTGCCGTCGAGATGGGCCTTGATGGCCCGTCGCGCTGCGCGGTAGATCCCCTCGGCGTCCGCCACGCCCGAGCCACCGAATCGTTGAACGATCAAACCCATGCCAGAATTCCCGATGCGCCTATGTCAGCAGAAGACGAACGTCACACACTGTCGCAGGAAATGCCCGCCGCGACGGTGCTTACTATACGGGCGCGAGGATGGACGAGCAAATGGAACGGAGGATCTGAAGGTCACACATGGAACACGCTGCGCATTCGCGGAATTTCATGGCCACAAACAGCCGACCCCTGATCCCTGTCGTTGTACTGGCATCTGGCAACTGCCGTTCTACCCTGCCGGCTGCGCCTGCGCCCGCTCTCGGGCCTCGCGAATCAGCGTCCGCACCTCGGCTGCCATCTTGCTGGTCGGGAACTCCGCCTGGATGCGTTCGGCGGCCACTTCCGCCCGGTCCCACTGATGCTGTCTGTACGCCTCGGCGAACTGGGCGCCGAGGCTCTGCAGCCGCTCACGAAACAGCGCGCGGACCGGCTCACGCAGCTGCGTGGCCTCCTGCGGCGTGAGGTAGTGGTCGAGCTCCTTGAGCAGGGCGAGACTCTTCTCCATGTCGTGGTTGCGGACACTGTCCTGCCACTGCGTCAGCAGGTCCCGCTTGCGCCGCTCGAAGGCGTCGCGGATGCGGCCGTCCAGCCCGGTCGCCCGCTCGTCGTCGGGGAAGACCTGTACGATCTGCGCCGCGATCAGCCGGGCCCGCTGCCAGTCGTATTTGCCCAGGGCGGCCTCGACCTGCTTAAGCGCCTGGGCGAGCCGCTGCTCCTTGGCCCGTCCCCGCCACGCGTCGATCTCCTCGCGCAGCCGGGTCGCCTCGCCGTGGTAGCCGAACCGCTTGTCGAGCTCGTCCACCAGGTAGTAGGCGGCGTCCCAGTTGCCGCGGATGATCTCGTCCTGGATCGCCTCGTGCAGGGCCTTTCGTTCCTTTTCGCGCCGGGCGATGCTCTTGGTGGCGTCGGAGAGCTGGACGTTCTCGGCGATCTCAGTCAGCTTCAGCTGCTCCGCCCGCATCAAGTCCTGCAGGTCCAGCAGCACGTCGTGGCTGTGGAACAGGTTGCCCTCGATCTTGATCAACACCCCCGCCAGCGCCCGGCCGACGACACTGGCAATGATGATCAGCACCCCAGCCAGACCGATCAGCGCCGGCACGTGCCCGGCAATGACCAGGTCCCCCTGCCGCCAGATGGCGTACGCCTGCCAACCCGCCAGCGCCAGCATCGCCAGCCCCAGCACAAGCCCGGCAGCCATCGCACCGTTGGCGATCTGCCTGACGTTCACCAGCCGCTTCGGTACCTCACCCATGAGTCACCTCGCTCGGTCCGAAACCGATAGCCCACCCAGACGCTCTTGTCGCTTAAGTGTATGGTGATGGTAGACTTGCTGTCAATCGCCCGCCAACAGCCACAACCCGCCGCCCAGGCCTAGTGCCCGGACCGCCCCGCCGGGCTGCGTCCGTTGTTCTTGCCGTTGGAATGCGGTTTGCCGTTGGGCTTGGCCGCGGTCTTGGCTTTGGGAGGAGTGCCATTGATGGTGACCGGCTCGGGCGAACCCAGCGTGACAGGGGCCTCCGGCGAACCATCCTCTTCCGCAGCTTCGTCGTCGAAGACCGGAACCAGCTCCTTGCGCAGCTGATCCGCCCGCACCGCCACCGCCCGCAGAAAGACGCACACGGTCCAGGTAATCAATCCGACGACAAGCAGTAAGGTCCAAAAACTCATCAGCTTACGGTCCCTGGCCGCACGAACACGGCTCTATGAGTATATCGACCGCACGCGCCCAAACGTTGACGCAACTGGCCCGATTGCCGCCGGCACCGATCACCTGAGCTTCGGGGGTCTGACCCCTTGCAGCACGCCTGCACCCGAATCCCCACATCCGATTCCCGTGGCCGCATCAGTACCTGAAGGATCCAACGGGGTCTGACCCCTTGGGGCAAACGCCGGGTTGGGTGCCACGGGGTCAGACCCCGGTGACGCCCACAGGCACGATGGCCGCCATGAATCCCAGGGGTTGACTCCGTTGGAGGCGTTCGCGTCGGGGTCAGACCCCTGGAACCGCCGCCCCGAACTTCCCCGCTACCGGGTTGAGATGTCCCCGGTTGCCGCCGAGTCCGATCACCGGTACAACCTGTGGCGACCCTTACCAGGAGGAGCCAGACATGACCAGTCGAGAAATCGTCCGCCGGGCCATCCGGTTCGAAGGCCCCGAGCGCCTCCCCTATGACCTGCCCGCCCCCTACGGCACCGATTTTGCCGGAGTGGGCATGTCGCCCTCGCCTGACGCGCGCCCCAGCCAGGGCGTCGACGAGTGGGGCGCCCTCTGGGAGAACATCGGCGTGTGCAAGCTCGGCGAGGTAAAGGACTTCCCCCTGAAGGACTGGAAAGACTTTGGCGCCATGCCCATCCCCGACATCCGAGATCCCAATCGCTGGCAGAACCTGCCGGGCGCCCGCGATCGCGCCGGCGAAAAGTTCCTGCTCGCCCACGGCATCAGCCTCTACGAGCGCGTCCACTTCATCCGCGGACTCGAAAACACCTGGATGGACATCTACGACGCCCCGGACCAGCTCGGCCGACTCATCGACATCCTGGTCGACATGAACCTCTACGCCGTCGACCGGTTTGCCGCCGCCGGCGCCGACGGGCTGATGTGGTGCGACGACTGGGGCCTGCAGAACCGCCTGATGATCTCGCCGGACAAGTGGCGCGAGATCTGGAAGCCCCGCTACGCCCGCATCTACAAGGCTGCCCGCGACGCCGGCATGCTCAACTTCCTGCACAGCTGCGGCTACATCGTCGACATCCTCGACGACCTGATCGAGATCGGCCTGGACGTGATCCACATGGACCAGCAGGAGAACATGGGCCTGGACGCGCTTAGCGAGCGTTTCGCCGGCCGGCTCACCTTCTATGCCCCCGTCGACATACAGGCGACCATGGCCCACGGCAGCCTCGATCAGATCCGGGCCTACTGCCACAAGCTCAACGCCGCCTTCAACCGCAACAACGGGGGCTTCATCCCGCGCTGGTACAGCGACCCCGCCGGCGCCGGCCACACCCCCGAGGCCCTTGAGGCGATGAGCGAGGAGTTCATGAAGATCGTGAAGCAATCAACCGGTCAGGCAAGCGGAGGCATTGCAAAGTGATGACGCACACTCGAATTCGCGCATGTATCCTTGGTGTGGCTGTGGCGGCAATCGCGACAGGAGGCCCAGCTCTGGCAGGAACGTCCGCAGCCAGCCCGACGACCCAGGCGATGCCGAATACGCCCTGGAAGGGACGTAAAGGAACACAGATGGACAAGCGCTCAATCATCCGTCAGCGGGCGAAAATGCTCGCGTCATTCTCCGGCCAGCAGCTGCCCGAGCCCACGCCGGAGGTCATGCAGCAGGCCGACCGCATCACCGAGGGGACGGTCTTTTTCGGCGGCACCCAGCCGATCGAGGTCGGCATGGCCAATATCGACTGGACCGGCTCCCATCTGAAGCACCAGGAGTGGCCCGCCCAGCTCAACCGGTTCTTCCACCTCAAGCCGTTGGCCGCTGCCTACCGCAAAACCGGCGACGAGAAGTATGCCCGTGCCGCCCGGGCTTGCATCGAGGACTGGATCCGCGGCGACATCTACGGCGACACCGACAGGTGCCGCCCGGGCGACAACACGCTGAACATCAGCATCCGGCTGGGTTCGAGCGCCGCCTTCGGCTGGAGCGGTGCACTGGCCGTCTTCGTCGACAGCCCGGCCTTCGACGATGAGTTCCTGGACAGTGTGCTGGCCTCGATCGACCGCCAGGCCCTCTGGCTCAGCCGGCACCTCCGCGACGGGGGCAACTGGCGGATCTCCCAGCTCGATGCCCTGGTCTTCACCGCTCTGCGTCTTCCGTTCCTGCCGCACGCCGACGAGATGCTCCAAATCGGCATCCGCGGCATGCGTAACGCCCTGGCTTCGCAGTTCCTTGCCGACGGCGTGCACAACGAGCGGACGCCCGGCTACCACGACTGGATGACCAGCGTCGCCGCCAACTACTCCGAACTGGTGCGGCAGTTCCCCCTGGCCGATGCAAAAGTCGATGCTACGCAGCTGATCCGCTCGCTCGACTACGGCGCCCAGGCCGAACTGTTCGGCGTGAATGACAACAAGGCGCCGCACAAGGACCCGGATCTCCTTTCGCGACTGGAGAAGCGCAATGAGATCACGAGCCGGCTCGGCCTGGCCGAACAGGCTGGATCCACGCCGCCGCTTACGCAGGTGTTCGATAAGGCCGGGCACGTGTTCGTCCGCTCGGCCTGGGAGCCCGGGGCAGACTATCTCGCCTTCGACGCCGGCACGTGGGGCGGCGGCCACAGCCATCTCAGCAGGTTGTCGCTGGTCTTCCGCTCGGGCGGTCGCACGCTCGTCGCCGATCCGGGGATCTTCACCTACGAGATGAGCGATCCGGCCGGCCCCTACGGCAAGAGCACCCCCGCCCACAGCACGCTGAATATCGACGGCCTGAACCAGTCCGGCGCCGACGCAAAGCTGCTGAATACCGCCTTCACCGATCGCATCGCCCTGCTGCACGCCCGCTACGACGGCGGTTACTGGGCGGGACGATACGCCTGGAGCTTCGACAAGGGCCGCGGCAACGGCGTCTACGGCAGCCACGATCGGATCGTCCTGCAGGTCCGCGGCGAATACCTGCTCGTGCTGGACACGATGGACGCCGACGCCGGCCACCAGATCCACAACGTCTGGCAGATGGGGCCGATGGAGGGATGGGAGCATGACCCGAAGGCCTTGACCTGGTGGTCGATCAACGAGGACACCAACCTGCTGCTGCAGATGGCCAAGCCCACGGTCAAGGACGTCGAGATGAAGGTCTGGGAGGGCAGCGACCAGCCCTTCCGCGGCTGGATCGGCAAAGGCGCCACGGTGAAAACGCCTGCCCCGCAGATCGACTTCCGCTACCCGTCCGACCGCGTCTGGACCAATGCATCCATTGTCCTGCTGGTCCCGTTCAAAGGCGACAAAAGGCCCGACTGCCGCGTCCGGACCGTCGAAAGCCGCGATCACGACCGTCAGCACTACCTGGAGGTCGAGCTCCCGAACGGCAGCGTCGATCACATCGCATGGACAGCCGCGCTGGCGATGCCAGTCGAAGATCTCGGCGGACTGACCAGCGACGCCCCGCTGGTCTGGTACCGCACCGACAAACAGGGCGAGCCCCACGGGCTGTTCCTGCTGGAAGGCAGCTATGTCGCCCGCGCCGGCCGGACGCTTCACGAGACCGCCAAACGCCAGACGGCGTTTGTCCCACTCCCCGCCGGGCAGTAGGATGATCGCCTCGGGCGTCACATGCGTCCGCTTGATTGCACGCAAAGCCCCACCGGGATCGCGAGGACCCGCCCCCGCGATTCCGACGACAGAGGGACGGATATGTCCAGCAGTACCGCGGCGATTGTCTCGATCGGCAACGAACTGACCCTCGGCCAGGTCGTCGATACCAATACCGCCTGGCTCGCCTCGCAGCTGGCCGAGATCGGCATCACCACCGCCCTGCACCTGACGATCGGCGACGACGAGCAGGATATCCGAGCGGCCATCGTGCAGGCGGCCGGCAAGGCCCCCATCGTCATCGTCAGCGGCGGGCTCGGGCCGACCCTCGACGACGTCACCCGCCAGGGCCTCGCCCGCGCCCTCGGTACCGACCTGGTCGAAGACGCAGCCAGCCTTGAAAAGGTCAAGGCCTTCTTCGCCCAGCGCGGCCGGACCATGCCCGAGGCCAACCGCGTGCAGGCCCTGGTGCCCGTCGGCGCGGCGGCGATCGAAAACACCTGCGGCACCGCCCCCGGCATCCGGGCGGAGCTGGGCGGGTCGGTGATCTACGTTGTGCCCGGCGTACCTCGCGAGATGAAGGTGATGTTCGACCTGTCGATCCGCCCGGAGGTGCTCACCCGCGCGGGCGGCCGGGCGATGGCGAAAAAGATGCTCCTGTGCTTCGGGGCCGGCGAGAGCGACATCGCCGCCCAAATCGCCGACCTGATGGACCGCAACCGCAATCCCCTGGTCGGCACGACCCCGCACGAGACGATCATCGGCATCCGCATCGTCGCCCGCGGCGGTTCCCCGGCCGAGGCCCAGGCCCTTCTCGAAAAGGACGCCGCCGAGTGCCGCCGGCGCCTGGGTAGCCTGGTCTTCGGCGAGAACGAGCAGACGCTGGCCGATGCGGTCGCCGCCCGGCTGAGCGAGACCGGCAGAACTGTCGCCGTCGCCGAGTCGTGCACCGGCGGGCTGGTGGCCAGGATGCTGACCGAGGTGGCCGGCAGCAGCGCGTACTTCCTCCGCGGCTACGTCACCTATTCCAATGAGAGCAAAATCGACATGCTGGGCGTACCGCCGGAGTTGATCGAGCGTCACGGCGCGGTCAGCGAGCAGGTGGCCCGGGCGATGGTAGCCGGCTGCCGCCAGCGCTCCGGCGCCGACTACGCGGTCGCCATCACCGGCATCGCCGGCCCGACCGGCGGCACGGCGGAAAAGCCGGTCGGCCTGGTCTACGTCGCCGCCGCCGGCCCGGCCGCCCCTGATGGTTCCGATAACGTCGACGTCCGCCGCCTCACCCTCGGCGAGCATCTGCTCCGCTGGCAGATCCGCGACCGGGCGGCGAAGGTGGCGTTGAACATGCTGCGCCTGGCGGTGTAGGGCGGGCTGTGCCCAGAGAGTTGCCAGTTG
>JAWLBS010000253.1:0-7747 GCA_041687575.1 Phycisphaerae bacterium
AAACGCCGCCCGCGGCCCCAACGGGGCCTTCCCTATGTGTTCGGCCCCCTTGGGGGGGCCTTCCTCAAACCACCTGCTCTGCAGGTGGTCGGTGATTCCGTTCAGGATGACGGCAGGCAGGGTACAAAACGCAAGCGGAGGATGTTCCGCCGGGCAGAGCTCCTTCGCGTTGCTCACAGGATGACAACGGAGGAGCGCACCAAGAGGTGGAGATCCTTCACTTCGTTCAGGATGACAACCTGGGAGCGTTCCGGATGAAGGCCGTATTACTCCGCCGGTTCCGGCGTCCGGCCGGTGGTCAGCGCGGTTTGCGTCTCGGTAAGGTGTTCGTAAAACAGCATGGCAATGCGCTGGGCGAGCCGGTCGGCCATCGCCTCGCCATAGGCCTCGGAAGCGTCAGCGCTGCCCCACTGTTCGACCTGATGGCCCGGCTGGCGGACCTCCAGGACGTAGCCGTCGCCGCTCTTGGGCCACAGGCGGACGTCGGGCCTGCGCTCGGTCGAGCAGACCTTCACGATCGCCTTGGCCTGGCCCTTGTACAGCCCGTGTTCCGCCTGTTCGCCGAGGCTGTAGCTGACGATGGTCACGTGCACCACCTGGTCGGCCTCGACCTGCTCGCCGACGGCGCGGACGCTCAGCGGTTGCGAGCCGCGGGCCTGGGATTCGACACGGGCGATCTGACCGACCGGCACGACCGACACCGCCGCCTCATGGCGGGTGAGCTCGCCGGCCAGCGTCTGGTGCAGGCGGGTCGCCAGGTCCGACCGCGGCAGCGAGCCGTACGGGTCGTCGATGAGAATGGCCACCTTGCCCTGGCTCAGCTCGAACTGGGCCTGCGTCTTGTTACGCGGAATCAGGCCGCTGTGGTAGAGCATCGCGCCCATCTGGGGCCCGCAGCCCGCACACGCCAGAAGCGTCAGGCCCAGCGCGGCCGTCGCGATCCGACAACAGACGTTCTTGTACATCAGCCCTGCCTCTTGCCCTTGGGTACTTCATGGGTATAGAACTTGATCGCGATCCGGCTGCCCAGCGCCTCGAGCAACTGCCGGTGGACGGTCATCTCGTCGATGTTGGTCACTCGGCTGCGGCCCGCGGGGTATACCGCCGCGGCAGGCGTGAGGCTCCAGCGGACCACCGGGTCATTCACGTCGTGGACGACCAGCGACGCCCGGGCCTTGCCGCGAAACAGGTTGGGCTCGCGCGGCTCGCGCGTGGCGTAATCGAGCAGTTCGATGAACAGGACGTAGTCCGCGTCGAACCGCTCGCCGATCTTCGTGGCAGGGACGGCATCCCAGTTCAGGTCGCGGTCCTGGTAGTCGGCGATCTTCTCCGGGGAAACGAACTCGACGTTTTCAATGCGCCGTCCAAGCTCGTACGCCACCTGGCTCGCCAGCTCCAGCCGCACGTGCGGGTACTGCAGGACCGTTTCGGGCTGCGCCCAGACCACCACGGCGACCTTCTTGCCTTTGAGCTTGTTGAATTCCGCCGGGACCTCTTCGGTCTGTTCCGGCATCGTCTGGGCGATGGCATAGCCGATCTGGGTGCACCCGCTGACCAGCAGCAGTGCCGATACCCCCGCCAGCGCCGCCAGCGTTACCTTCAAGGCCTTGACCACGACGTTCTCCGGGAATGCTCTGTCTGTAAGCGGGAGTGGGCTTGCCTTACCCCGCGGCCGAGGTCATCACCACGATCTTGTAGAGCCACGACCCCAGGAACAGCACGATCAATCCCAGCGCCAGGCCCACGGCCAGCGGCCGCGACAAACGTATCGCGGGCACTCCGGCCGTGACTATACCGGCAACGCTGGTGACAAGCAAAGCCACGGTCGCGATGGCCATGATCGCGCCGAACGGGTGGGTCGCCACCGCGGCAACCGGATGGCCGTGAACCATCCAGGCGAACGCCGTGGTCGCCCCGCAGGTCGGGCAGGGATAGCCGGTGGTGAAGTAGAAGCCGCAGGGGGCCAGGCCGAGCTGCTCATGCGTGCTGTGGCCGCGAGCGTCGGGCGTGACCCGGTATCCGGCCGTCAGCATCAGCACGCACCCGGCCAGGACCCAGGCCCAGGTGAAACGGGTCAGCCAGGCGGATTCGCTACGTCGCCAGGAGAGCTGTCGCTGCGGCTCGAAAAGGATGGCCCGCGGCCGCGGCGGACAGGCGCGGATTCCGGCCGAGGGATCCTGGTCGACCAGCGGATCGGTATGCAGATCGGTTTCACGACTCATCAGGGTATGTTAGCGCCCAGGCCACAGATTGCCAAGGGCCTTGCCGCCGGGGTGCGACGGTTCTGCGCAACGAGCCGCGACCGTAAGCCGTAAGGGACCGTAAGGGAGCGGTCTCCGGAAACGAGCCGCGACCGTAAGGGAGCGGTTAACCATGTAGGGCGGGCTGGGCCCGCCAAAACCGTTGGCCATCAAGCGGGATGGGCTATTGCCCACCAGAATCTGCCGCTGGCAACAACGCCTCAGGGCATTCGACGATGTCGCCGCTACCGCCCGAAGTTGCGGACTATCGTCAGCAAATCGATGGCGTTGACTTGGTCGTCCTGGTTCAGATCGGCCGCCGGGTTGTAGCCCTCCTCCCCCGCCGTGCGGCCGAAGGCGTTGGCGACAGCCAGCAGGTCGATGACGTTGACCCTGCCGTCAGCGCTGACGTCGCCGGGGATCGCCCCGAAGACATACAGGTCCTGAAAGTCGATGTTGTTGGTGTTGGGGTAGGGACTGGAAAGGCTTTTCACCCCCACGAGCACGCCCAACAATCCGTCGGCCACGATCAGGTCGTTAACCACCAGCAGTCTCTCGTCCGGGTTGTCTGCGTACATCGCCGGCAAATCGATCCGGCGGACGACCCGCCCGTCCGAGGTCCGCAGGGCGAGCAGGTCGGCCTGCAGGCCACTGGTCGTGAAGTCGCCATCGACGAACCAGAGCGTGTCGTCGGTCAGCACCGCCGGGCGGAAGATCGGGTCCCTGGTGACCGCGTACGTCGAGCCGTGCTCGTGGTTGTACATCACGTAACCCTGGTCGCGAGGGAACGAGTGCGTCGTGCGCCACAGCACCTGCCCCGTTGCCTCGTCCAGCTTGTACTGCTCGGTGCGGCCGACCACGTAGACGCAACCGCCGCTATATGCCAGCAGGGGCCGTTCGGCCGGGTCCTGCATCGCCAGGTCCCACGCCGCCTCGCCGGTCCGCAGGTCGACCGCGCGGACAGTGGCCGGCTCGCCGGGCTTTCTGGTGAAGAACACGTAGTGCCCGCCTTCGGTGGCGATGAAGCGCCAGTAGTCCGAGCGGCTGGTGTAGAAGCCCGCCTGCCCACCGCTGTCGGAGCTCCACGTCCGGGTCCACAGCGTCTGACCGGCCACCAGGTCGGTCGCCTGCAGCCAGAGCTTGCGGTTGTCGGGATAGGGTTCGGTGCTGTCGGCCAAGGCGGCGAGCACGGACACGTCGGCGGCGCACTTGGGCATGTCGACGTAGCGATTGGTCGACCCGCTCAGGCCATCGGCGCCCGGGGTCTCGGGGATCGACGGGCCGATCAGGCACTGCTGCTGTCCGAGCACGACCGGCTCGAGGCTGCTGTTGGGGTTGACGAAGGCCGCCTCCGAGATCCAGCCGGCGAGGTATTCGTGGGAGTCCATCGTGTGCCCGTACCGCCACATCAGCAGGTCCTTGTAGGCCGTGAGGAAGGCGTTGGCGTCGATGCCTTCCATGTAGGGGTGCTTGCTGGGCCGGCGGGCGTAGATGCGGATCCAGCGGTCGGTATCGGGGAGGTAGACGTTGGTGCTGCCGTGGTCCCCGCCGCGGCGGCAGTAGATCCGGCCGTCCTCGTGCCAGATGATGGGATTCGTGTAATGGTGGCTGTCGATCTCACGGTTGTGTTCGCTGAGGTTGTACGAGGTACTGAAGTATGAGGTGGTCTGGCCGGTCGCCCAGTCGAAGATCATGCCGGTCAGGCGGCTGGACACGGGCGGGTCCGCCCGGTCGTCGGCGATCATCGCCGCCTTGCCGCCGTGGGTCACAACGGCGCAGCCGTAGAAGTAGTTACCCGTGTAGGCGGCGTACTTGCCGGTGAACCGCTTGACGTATCGCAGGTGCGGCGGAGCCTCGACCGGCAGGTTGTCGGAGCTGTACTTGCTCAGGCCGGCGTCGGCACCCTGGCACGGCCAGTCGGCCGCGCGAAGCCCTTCCGCCATCGCCAGAACCATCAGCACTGCAAAGGCATGGGTACCGCGCATACGGATTCCTCCTCCTGCTATCCAGTGTATCGACCTGCCTGTGGCCAGGTCAACCGATTTGGGGCCCTGTCGCACAGACAACACTTTGGGAGCGACCAGATTAAACGGGCAGCCCCAAAGCAGCCGGTTGCCCTCGCCGCCGGGCCCGTAAGATCAGGTTAGGGGGGGCCATGCGTGGGCTGTGCCCGCCAAAGACATTGGCCCCAATCATTGCTGTTACCCTTTCCGCCGCTGGTCTGCGCCCTGCGCGGGGCTATAATCTGCAGCAGCCGCGTGGGAAGCAAGCCGATGTCCCCGAGCGAGAAAGGGAGCTGATTGTGGCCGATATGGTACAGCCGCAAGGGTACACGTCCGCCGATGTCGCCCGCCCGCCGCTGCCGGACGATTCGCCGAAGCTCCAGCAGTGGGAAGACCTCAAGCGCCAGATCGGCCGGGAGGTCCGCGTCAAAACCTTCGTCGGCCACACCGATGCCCCGCAGCATAGCGAGGTGACGGCCAGGCTGGTCGACGTGCTGCTGATGCCGACGTCCCCGCCGGTGTACCGCTGGCTTCACGACGAGATGTGGACGATCAGGCTTCGCGTCGAGAGGCCCGACGGCGAGCAGTCCGAACTTGTTGTCGATCAAACGACGGAGATCGCATTTATGGGGTAAGGCGGGGTAAGGCGACTTTGCGGTTGCAGGCCCCCGTTTTCGTGGGATTCCCCTTCCGGGCGCCGCGATTCGCCCGCGCTGGCAAAACGCCTGGCGCCCCCCGCCTTTAGGTCTACCGGGCTTCCGCCCGGAAATCCAAATCCCGGAAATGGTTGCGGCGTTTCTTGAAAAGGACGCGCCCGGCCCTTATATATGCTGGTTCGGCAGAGCCGGGGGCCCGCGAGGTCTCTGGCCGGCGGACAATGACGTACGGGTCCTTGACCCACGATCGGTCATCTCGCCCCCCACGCGGGGGGCGTGGATCGAAACAAAACCGGAGCATGCACAGTGGCTGAATCCATCGAATCCTTCGTGGCCAAACTGCAGCAGGAGGGCGTCGTGGCCGGCAAGGCCGACGCGGAGAAGATCCGTCAGCAGGCCCGCGGCGAGGCGGACGAGATCGTCCGCAAGGCCCGCGCCCAGGCCGAGTCGATTGTTGCCGATGCCCGGCGGCAGGCACAAGAGACGTTGACCCGGTCGCAGAGCGAACTGGACCTGGCCGCCCGGGACGTTGTGCTTCGCCTGCGCCAGACGCTCTCGCGGATGCTGACAGCCGTCCTTGCACAGCCGACTCGCGAGAAATTATCGGACGCCAAGTTCCTCGGCGATCTTCTGCACGACATGGTGATGGCCTACGTCAAGGCGGACCTCGGCCGGAAGGAAGAGCTCAGGATCAACGTCTCCTGCGACATGCAGCACGAGCTGGCCCGGTGGGCGATCGAGGAGATCGGTCGCGACCGCAGCGAGGGGCACGGCGTTTCGATCGATCTGAAAGGCACGTTACGGGAAGCGGGCTTCGAGTACCAGACCAGCCGCTCGGTCGTCGAGGTGACTGAGGATTCCGTCGTCAAGGCCCTTGCCGATCTGGTCAGCCCCGGCATGCGGGAACTGCTGGACAAGGCCGTGCAGGAGCAGCAGCCGGTCACGTAGACCGCCCCAGAGGTGTCCCGCAATGTCCGAACGTTACTACTACCTGTTGACGGCGCTGCCGGCCCTGCACGATCTGGGCGCAGCGCCTCCCATGACTCTGCCGGACCTGCTCGAGCGGGTCGCCGAGGCCGGCGGGCCTGTCGATTTGTGCCGTGCGGTCGCACTGGGCGACGATCTGCTGCAGCGCGACGCCGTGGTGGCTGGCGAACTCGACAGCCCGTCCCCCGCCGTGCTCCGCGACGCGCAGATGCGCGGCGAGGAGCCGTTGCCGGAGGATCTGCGGCCGACGGGCGACGAGGAGGCTGCCGCAACCAGGCTGACGACGGACCTGCTCTGGACGCGGTACTTCCGGTGGGCGGCACAGGTGGCCGCATCGCAAAAGAGCGTGTTTCTGGACAGATGGATCGGGCTGCAGGTCGGCCTGCGGAACGCCCTGGCGGTTGCCCGGGCCAAGTCCCTCGGGCTCGATCCGCAGAACTATGTCGTGGCCCCCGAACTGGCCGACGGGGCCGAGGATTTCGGGCCGGTCCTTGCGGAGTGGGCAACCGCCCCGAACCCGCTGGTAGCCCAACGGGTCCTGGACCGGGCCCTGTGGAACGCGGTCGTCTCGCGCGACGAGTGGTTCAGCTTCGCGAGTGACGAGGTGGCCGCATATACGGCCAAGTTGATGCTGGTGCATCGCTGGTGGCGCCTGTCGCAGGAGGCGGGTTCGCCATCGGCCGGGCAAAAAGGATAGGGTACCGTGGCAGGAAAGATCATAGCCGTCTTTGGAAACATGGTGGTCGCGGAGGTGGACGGGCACATCGTTCAGAACTCGGTCGGCTACTGCTGCCGTCGCGACGGGGCGCGTCTGCTGTCCGAGGTAATCCGCATCCGCGGCAGCCTCGCGGACCTGCAGGTCTTCGAGGAGACCCGCGGTCTGCGCGTGGGCGACCCGGTCGAGATCCAGGAGCAGATGCTCTCGGTGTCGCTCGGGCCGGGCCTGCTCGGGCAGATCTACGACGGTCTGCAGAACCCCCTGCCACAGCTGGCGGAACAGGCCGGCTTCTTCCTCGAGCCCGGACAGTATCTGCCCGGCCTGGCGCAGGACAAGGCCTGGGAGTTCACCCCTGCCGTCGAGTCGGGACAGACGGTACGGGCCGGCGACGTGCTGGGCACCGTACCCGAGGGGATCTTCAAGCACCACGTGATGGTGCCGTTTGCGATGCCGGGCGCGCTGCGGGTCGATTCGGTGGTCCCCGCCGGCTCGTACAAGGTCACTGATGAGATCGCTGTCCTCCTGGGCGAAAAGGGCGATGCGCACCCGGTCACCATGCAGCAGGACTGGCCGGTCAAGCGCCCCTTGATGGTCGCGCGGCGCCGGCTCATGCCGGTCGAGCCGCTGGTCACGCGGGTGCGGATCATCGATTCGATGTTCCCGATCGTCCGCGGCGGCACCTACTGCATCCCGGGTCCCTTCGGGGCGGGCAAGACGGTCCTCCAGCAGATCACCTCGCGCAACGCCGAGGTCGACATCGTCATCATCGCCGCCTGCGGCGAGCGGGCCGGCGAGGTCGTCGAGACAATCCGAGAGTTCCCCGAACTGACCGACCCGCGGACCGGCCAGAGCCTCATGCAGCGGACGATCATCATCTGCAACACTTCCGCCATGCCGGTGGCCGCGCGAGAGGCGTCGGTCTTTACGGCCGCGACGCTGGGCGAGTATTACCGCCAGATGGGGCTGAACGTGCTGATGCTGGCCGATTCGACCAGCCGCTGGGCCCAGGCGATGCGCGAGGTCTCGGGCCGGCTGGAGGAGATTCCCGGCGAAGAGGCCTTCCCCGCCTACCTCGAAAGCCGCATCGCCGGCTTCTACGAGCGGGCCGGTTCCATCGAGCTGCGGGACGGCCGCATCGGTTCG
>JAWLBS010000254.1:0-7732 GCA_041687575.1 Phycisphaerae bacterium
TGACAGTGATCTCGCCCGCCATCGTCGCCCCGGCCGCGAGCAACTTCTCGACCGTCCCGTCAATGTCTTCGCAGACGAATGCCAGGTGCAGCTGCAGCGGGTCCATCGAGGCGTAGTCCGGCACGGGCACCTCGTTGCGCCGGTAGATCTCGATCATCACACTGCCGCTGCTGTCGGCCAGGAAGTGGCCGAACGGGTACTCGTTCATGCCGCGGACCACGCGGAAGCCCAGGTGCTGGCAGTACCACTTTGCCGCGGCGACCGGGTCGGTCATCATGTATGCCAGGTGTTCGATGCGCACGTCAGCCCTCCGATTGGGACGCATAGTCTTCGGTGCGGTGGCGAACGATCTCGCCCTCGCACATGTAGATGACATCTTCGGCGATGTTGGTCGCATGGTCGGCGATCCGCTCGAGGTGTCGGCTGGCGCTGAGCATGTGGATCAGCGTCTCGAGGCGCTCCGGGTGCCTGCGGATTCCCTCCTGCACCAGCAGGTAGGCCTCGCGGTTCATCGCGTCGACCTCGTCGTCTTTCGCGCAGACCTCCCGGGCCAGGCCCGCGTCGAGGTTGACCAGCGCATCGAGGCTCTGGTGGAGCATCCCCTGGGCCTTTTCCGCCATCAGGGTGAATCGGAACATGATTGGCAGGCGCTCCTGGGTGGCCAGAAACGCGGCCCGCTCAGCGATGTTGACCGCCAGATCCCCGATGCGCTCCAGGTCGTTGTTGATCTTCAGCACCGCGATGATCAGCCGCAGGTCGATCGCCACCGGCTGGTGCAGCGCGAGGATCTTGAGGCACTCCTCCTCGACGTCGACTTCCCTGCGGTCGATGTCGATATCATGGTCGATGACCCGCCGCGCCAGCTGCTCGTCCCGCAGATCCAACGACTTGACCGCTCGCTGCACGGATTCCTCGACCATCGCGCTGAGTCCCAGGACCATCTTCTTGAGCTTGTCGATTTCGTTGAGCAGATGAATGGACATTCCGTTGCGCCTTTCAGGATCATGCGGTTGCGGCCGCCCGACGGCAAAGCCGTGATACGAACCGGACCGGTGCCTGCCTGTCTACCAGTTTATCCACGTTTTGGACACCGGGTGCAAGGATCGCCTACCCGAACCGGCCGGTGATGTAGTCTTCCGTCCGCTTCTGGGTGGGCTTGGTGAAGATCGTCTTCGTCGGGCCGTACTCGACGATGTACCCTTCGTAGAAGAAGGCCGTATAGTCGCTGATGCGCGCCGCCTGCTGCATGTTGTGCGTGACGATCACGATGGTGTACTGCTGCTTGAGGTCCTCGACGAGGTCCTCGATCTTCGCGGTCGCCACCGGATCGATCGCGCTGGTCGGCTCGTCCATCAGAAGGACCTCCGGGTCCACCGCGATCGCACGGGCGATGCACAGCCGCTGCTGCTGACCGCCGGACAGGGCCGGGCCGGGATGGTCGAGCTTGTCCTTGACCTCGTCCCACAGGGCGGCGCCTTTCAGGGCCTTCTCGACCCGATCCGCCAGTTCCGACGCCGACATCCTGTAGTGCAGCCGAAGGCCGTAAGCGACATTCTCGAAGACCGTCATGGGAAACGGCGTGGGCTTCTGGAAGATCATCCCGACCCGCCGGCGCAGCTCGATCAGGTCCTGCCCCGGCTCGAGGATGTTCTTGCCGTCCAGCAGGACCTCGCCGGCCGCCCGGTGCCCGCGGTACAGGTCGTAGATCCGGTTGTACGTCCGCAGGTGCGTGCTCTTGCCGCAGCCGCTCGGGCCGATCACCGCCGTCACCTGGTTGGTTATGATGTCCAGGTTGTTGTCGAACAGCGCCTGGTGCGCGCCGTAATGGAACTCCAGCCGCCGGGCCGAGATCTTGACGTTCTTCTCCGGGCCGGCCGAGCTGGGCTTGTTGTTGTCCGGCATTGACTGCGGCACGATTCTCACATCCTCGATTGATATTTCACTCATTTATATGGACCTCGTTCGCAGCACGAAACGCGCCGCCAGCATCATGAACAGCACGAACGCGGTGATCAGCAGCGAGGCCCCCCACGCCAGCTCCTGCCAGTTCGTATAGGGGGACATCGCGTACTGGAAGATCGTCACGGTCAGGTTCGGCGTCGGCTCGCCCAGCGAGTCGGGCCAGAAGGGGCTGTTGACCGCTGTAAACAGCAGGGGAGCCGTTTCGCCGCTGATCCGCGCCACCGCCAGGATCACCCCGGTGATCAGTCCCGCCTTGGCGGCGCGGAAGACCACCCCGAATGTCACCCGCCACCGCGGCGCCCCCAGCGCCAGGGCCGATTCCCGAAGCGTGTTGGGCACCAGCGCCAGCATGTCCTCGCTCGTCCGCGCCACCACCGGCAGCATCAGGATCGCCAACGCCACCGCCCCGGCGTAGCCGCTGAAACCGAATCGAAGCACGATCAGCCCGTAGACGAACACCCCGATGATGATCGAGGGGGCGCCCATCAGTACGTTCACCACGAATCGCACCGGCCCGGCGATCCAGCTGTGCGAGCCGAACTCCGCCAGGTAAATCCCCGTCATCAGGCCCAGCGGTACCCCGATCAGCGTCGCCAGCGCCGTGATCACCAGCGTGCCGACGATCGCATTGGCCAGGCCGCCGCCCTCCATGAATGGCGGCGGCGGCAGCTCCGTGAAGAACGCCCAGTTCAGTGCGGCGGCCCCGCGCTGCAGCACCGTGTACAGGATCCAGCCCAGCAGCAGCAGCGCCACCGCCGCGAAAACCCCCGACAGCACCTTGACTGCCAGGTCTGCCAGTTTCCGGCCGGTCTGCGGGCGAGGCCTCATGCGCCACCTCCCATCGACCGGCTGACCCGTTTGAGCCACAACTGCGCGATGGCCTGGATACCGAAGGTGATCACGAACAGGATCAACCCCAGCTCGATCAGCACCGACTGGAACAATTCGTTGCCCACCGCCTCCGAGAACTCATTCGCCAGCGAGCTGGTGATCGTCGCCCCCGCCTCCAGCAGCGACGCCTTGATCTGGTACCTGTTGCCGATGACGAACGTCACCGCCATCGTCTCGCCGATCGCCCGGCCAAGCCCCAGAAGCGTCGCCCCGATCACCCCTTTGAATCCGTAGCGGATCGTGACCTTGCGCGTCACCTCCCAGGTCGTGGCGCCCATCCCGAACGCCGATTCCTTCAGCGCCGGCGGGATCATCCGGAACACGTCCCGCGAGACGGCCGTGATGAACGGCAGGATCATGATGGCCAGGATGATCCCCGCCGTCAGCATGCCCAGGCCTGTCGTCGGCCCCTGGAAGAACGGCAGGAAGCCAAGCGTACCCTGCAGACCCGGCTGGACGTAATTCGCCAGCCACGGTGCAAAGACGAACAACCCCCACATGCCGTAGATGATGCTCGGGATCGCCGCGAGAAGCTCCACCCCCGTGCTGACCACCCGGCTGAGCCGCGGCGGGGCCAGCTCCACCAGGAACAGGGCCGTGATCAGCCCGACCGGCACCGCCAGAATCATCGCGATCGCCGTCGAGACCAGCGTCCCGTAGATCACGCTGGCCGCCCCGTAGATGCTGCGGACCGGGTTCCAGTCCTCGTTGATCAGGAACCGCCACCCGAACTCCCGCATCGCAAAGCGGCTGCCCCAGATCAACTCCGCGAAAATCGCCACGATCAGGATCAGGACGACAAGTGCGCACGCCCCGGTGCCCAGCCGGAACAGCACGTCGCCGCTCGACTGCCGCGACCGGCTCGGCCTGGCGGCGTCGGGAGTCGGGGGCCCCGGGGGGAGATACCCTTGAGAAGGCAAGGGCAGGGCCTCCTGGTAAGGCCCTGCCCGCTTTGCTGAATCCGCTTTTGCGTCTGTCGGCATCTGGTTGCTCAACTGTTGTGCGTCAACGAAACTCTACTTGACCGGCCACACCTTCTGGCCGTCTGCACTCAACTTGTCGGCCCACACGTCCTCGATGATCTTCACGACGTTGTCCGGCACGGGGACGTAGTCCAGCTTGCGGGCCATCTCGCCGCCGCTCTCATACGCCCAGTTGAAGAACGACAGCATGGCCTTGACGACCTGCGGGTTCTTCATCTTCTCACGCACAAGGATAAACGAAGCGCCGGCGATCGGCCAGCTCTGCTCGCCGGGCTGATTGACCAGCACCACGTCGAACGCGGGGGCCTTGGCCTTCCAGTCGGCGTTGGCAGCGGCCGCCATGAACGTCTCCGTGTTCGGATCGACGAACGTGCCCGCCTTGTTCCGCAACTGTGCATGCGGCAGCTTGTTCTGCAGCGAGTAGGCATATTCCACGTACCCGATCGTGCCGTCCAGCCGCTTGACGTACGCCGCCACGCCTTCATTGCCCTTGGCCGTCACGCCGACCGGCCATTTCACGCTCGTACCGGCCCCGACCATGTCCTTGAACGCGGCCGACACCTCGGCCAGGTAGGTGGTGTAGATCCAGGTCGTGCCCGAACCGTCTGCCCGGGACACCACTGTGATCTCCTTGTCCGGCAACTCCACATCAGGATTGTCCTTCTTGATCGCCGGGTCGTTCCACTTCGTGACCTTGCCCATGAAGATGTCGGCCAGCACGCTGTCGCCGAGCTTCAGCTGCCCCGGCTTGATCCCCCCGAGGTTCACGATCGGCACCACGCCGCCGATGACCATCGGGAACTGGACCAGGCCCGCCTCCTGCAGATCCTTGGCATCCATCGGCGCATCCGAGGCGCCGAAGTCGACCGTGCCGGCCTTGATCTGCGCGATCCCGGCGCTGGAGCCCATCGACTGGTAATTGATCCTCACCCCGGTGGCCTTGTTATACGCATAGGCCCACTGCGCGTAGATCGGAAACGGGAACGAAGCCCCCGCGCCCTGCACCGTCACCCCTGCAGCAGCCGGAACACCCATCGCCAGCAACGCCAGTGCGGCAACCATGTGCTTCATCGAACGTTCTCCAGTCTTAGAGGAAATAGGATATCTCACCGCTCTTAACATAGTACCTGCCACGTGTTAAGGCTGTGTTAACGCGGCGCTAGAAATCAGGTAAATCTCCGCCGCCGCGTGGCGCCGAAGCCTTTGTGAACTTAGGACTTCCGTGTCTGTTAAACCTTGCGGGCGACGGATGCAATCCGCCCTGGCAGAAGGGCTTGGCGTGTTTCTCGTTCACAGTCCGTTTGCAACTGCCCGATTTGTCGGGAGCGGGTCTTGTGGGTGCCCGCGGTCCTGCGGCGGTCCGCGGGGCCGTGCCTCGCCGGTCCATTGCCCCTTCGCACGCCCGCCGGGGACCTCTCAGGCGGAAGCTGGATGCGGGGGCGGCGACCGGTCATCACGGCTTGCTGTCGCAGGTGCAGACAATCCGGCCGCACCCCGGGCAGCCCGTACCATACTTCGCCTGGCAGGCCTGCTCGAGGTCCACCCCCTCGACGTTCGCCAGCGTGACCAGCCAGGCGAACACGTCGGCGAACTCGTGGGCCTTCTCCTCGGCCGTCCCCTCGCGGACCGCCCCCGCCAGCTCGCCCACCTCCTCCATCAGCCAGATGAAGGTCGCCGCCGAGCCTCGCTTGCGGTCCTTGTCGCTGTACATCCTGTCGATCAGCTGCTGAAACTCGCGTATGGTCATGGGCCCTGTCAAACCTCCTGCACGGGTCTTGATCGCCTCCAGCACGACCGGCTGGTTCGCCATAACATACCCAAAACAGAGGCATGGCCCCGCGTGGTGCGGGACCATGCCATTATTGGGATAGAGTCATCTTCGCGGGGATTGCCCCGCGTTGCCGTCTGCCGTGACCGCTGCACGCCGGGGCGCCCGGCTCGGGCGGCACATCATGCCGCCCGCCCATCCGCGGATGCGCCCCGCCGGACGATGGCGGCTTACTTCGTGGTCGTGTCCATGTCCGGGGCCGCCTGGGCCACGGGCATCTGGGGCGCTGGCGTGGCGCCCGGGACGGTGCCCTGCTTGACCAGGTAGATCTCGACCCGGCGGTTCATCGCCTTGTGCTCGGTGGTGTCGTTCGGGGCGACCGGCTGGTACTCGCCATAGCCCATCACCGTCATCCGCGTGGGCGAGACCTGCTGGTCCAACAGCACGTTGAGCACGCTGATGGCGCGGTGGGCCGACAGGTGCCAGTTCGTCGGGTGCCTCTCGCGGGTGGAGGCCCTGGCGATCCGCGTGTTGTCGGTGTGGCCGGCGATCATCACGTCGAACCCGCTGGCCGCCTCGCTCTGGACGATCGCGGCGAACTCCTGCAGCGCCTGCACCGCGCCGGGCTTGAGCTCGGCGCTGCCCAGGTCGAAGATGATATCCGACTTCCACTTCAGCAGGCCGCGCTGCTCGTCGAACTCGACCATGTCCGGGTGCTGGAAGGCGAACTGCTTGAGGGCCTGGTTCAGGGCCGGCGGCAGGACCTGCTTGTTGATCACGATCTCGGGCGGCTGCTGGCCCTTGAAGTTGTCGAACTCGGCTCGCAGCGCCTCGTAGGCCGCCTTGAGCCGGTCGCGGGCATCCATCAGGGTCTGCAGCTGCGCGTTCTTGGCATTGAGCTCCGACCGGCTCGCCGCCAGCTGCGCCTGCAGTTCCTTCGCCCGGGCCCGCTCGCTCTGCAGTTCGGTTTCGGCCTGCTCGTGTGCCGCCTGCATGTTCCGGTGGGCCGTCTCCAGCTCCCGGTACTTGCCGGCATCCACGCAACCGCTGTTTAGTGCCACCAGCCCGGCCAGTACCGGCACGATTGCCGCAATCACGACGCGACGCATGTTCTTCCTCCACGGGCCATTCCATGGCCCAGCCTCAAACCTCTGAAAGGGGATTTCCAACCTCCCCTGGATCTGCCACTTTCGACAGCATATTACCGTATATAAATATCGCTGCAATGGGGCGCAAATCTTGGGCCCGCACATGAGTCCGCCCACATAAAGGCGACCCGGACAATCTGGGTCCACGGTCCTGAGCCAACGAGCCGCGACCGTGAGGGAGCGGTGCACTGCTCGGGTTCACGGTCCTGCGTCCCCGCCCTGCGAAGCCGTTGTGTTCGGCGAAGCAGGGAGCAAGGCCGTCCTGCCGCCCGCAGGGCGCACCTCCGGGCGCTGCCCGGCACCTCAAACGATCGCGGCCGCACGATTTCCGTGCGGCCGCGGTCCGAATCCTTCCATCCTCCCGGGCTGCACCGGCGACTCAGCCGATCTCTTCGCCGCTGCCCGCGCGAGCCATCGCCGAACGCCGCTGATCCGACTGGCGACCCAGCGCCCAGCCGATCGCCCACGCCACGCCCGCCAGAACCAGCCCGCCCAGCAGATAGAACAGCAGGTAGCTGTACAGCACGTCCAGCAGGCCCGGCCACGAGCCCATCACGCCGGCCGCGACCGACATGCCCACGACCAGCAGGGCGATCAGGCCGATCACCGCGGTCGCCACGAACGCCGGGGCCATCGGATCATGCCGCTCGTACGCCGCCGTCGGGGCCACGTAGTATTCGACGTGCTGCTGCTTGACCGGTGCCGCCGCCTCGGCCGGACTCGCCTCGGCGACCGGCTCGGCTTCGGCCGAATCGTCGTACAGCTCCGCGCCCAGCGATGTGTCGTCGCTCTCGCGGGCCAGGTCCATCAGGCCGCTGCCGCCGGGGGTATCGCCCTCGATGTCGCCGGCGGCGACGACCGTCTCGGCCATCGGGTCGGCGGGGATGGTGATGTTCTCGAGGTCGTCCAGCAGGCTGATGCTGCTGCCCGAGCCCGAGCCGCCCTTGTTCTCGTCGCCGCCCTCGCCCGAAGAGTCCAGG
>JAWLBS010000255.1:0-2053 GCA_041687575.1 Phycisphaerae bacterium
AAGACGATTGCCACGGCCGCCCGGACAATGCGGCGGGGCAGGGGCTGGCCGAACAGGGAAATCGTGTCCCGCCCCCTAAAGGCCGCGATGCCTCCCAGGATCAGCACGGTCACGACGATCAGCGTGAGCCCGCCCGCCACGCTGCCCGCGGCGCTGCCGGCCAGCATCAGCAGCATCAGCAGGAATTGCGTGGCGGGGCTGACGGTGCCCGGTTCGATGGGGATGGTCCGCAGACCCGTCGAGCGTGCCGAGACCGATTGGAACAACGCGTCGCCGAAGCGCCTCAGCCCGACGTGGCTGCTCATCCAGTCCGGCGAGAAGGGCGTGGCGTCGGCCGCGCCGACGACGTTCCCCTTGCCGACGTACCAGTAGCCGCCGCCGCCGGAGGGCGTCTCGAACAGCAGAAGGCCGAACGTTCCCGCCAGGATCAGCACCATGCTCACCGTCAGTACCAGGCGGGCGTGAACCGAGAGGTCCAGTCCGGCCGGCGAAAGCAGCGGCAGGTTTCGCCCTCCGCTCCGCGACCGGCCGATTCGGCCGCAGATCGTGCACAGGATCGGCCACCCCAGTGCCCCGATGATCATCAGCGGCAGAATCACGCCGTAGACCTGCCAGGCGGAGCTGACGCCGACCAGGCTGTTGGCCCGCAGTGTGAACGCGGTGTTGCACAGGGCCATCACCGAGTGGAACACCGCCGCGAAGGCCCCGCGCCATGTGTCGGCGCCGCTGGCGAAAACGGGATACAGGAGCACCGCGCCGACGGCCTCGACGGCAAAAGTCAACCCGATCAGCGAGACGAGGAGTCTGCGGATCCGGTCCCGGGCGCAGGGGCCCTCGCCGGCCAATGCCTCATCTTCTCCGGCGAGGCGTCTTGCCAGCAGGACGCCGGACAGGACGCCGAACGTCAGGATCGCCAGGGCCCCCGCCTGCACCAGCACGAGGATCAGGGTCTGGCCGAACAGGGTGTAGTTGCGCGGCAGACTGTAGACGGTCAGGCCGGTGTTGGTCGCGGCGCTGCCCGCGGTCAGCAGGCTGTTGAGCAGGTGCGTGTAAGGGGCGTTGCGGTGATCGGCGATCGTCGCCGCCGGCAGCGCCAGCAGTCCCCCACCGATGATCGTCAGGGCGAGGTACGTGGCGATCAGGCTGCTCAGCATGGGCGCGGCAACAGCACGCGCGGCGGTAACACGCCCGATGGCCCCATCCAGCGCGGCGGTTGCCGCCCGTCCCGCCTGGTGGAAAACGGCGTAGATCGCCCCGGCCTGGATGGCTGTCGCAAGGATCGGTCCGCCGGCCAGCAGGGCTGCTGCGCCCCCGGCGGCCACCGCAATCATGTCTGGCCAGTGCGCGGCAAGGGCCGCCCCGGAGCCTGCCGCCCGCCATGTCGGAGTCAGCCGGGCCAGGATGAAGCCGCCGGCCGCGATCGCCTGCACGATGCGGCAGGCTTGCAGGCTCACGAGCGGCTCAAAGAAGCCGTACTCGGCCAGCAGGGCTCCAGCCGCAAGCAGGGCCAGCAGCGCCGCAACGCGGCCGGACCATTGCCGGCGACCTTGGGTGACGGGTGTGCAGGTGGCCGTGATTGTCATGGTGCTGCTCGGGTCAATGGCCGCATGCTTCGATTCGCTTGCGATCGCTTCCTGTGGAGTTGGGCCTACTTCTTGCCGTACACCTTTTCCGGGTCGACCTCCCGCTCGGCGACGACCTTCCACTCGCCGTGGGGGGTGAGCTGACGGAAGAAGCACGAGCGATAGCCTTCGTGGCAGGCCACGCCGTGCTGGCGGACCTTGATCACCACGGTGTCGGCGTCGCAGTCGGTGTAGATCTCCTGGACGTCCTGGGTGTGGCCGGACGACTCGCCCTTCATCCAGTACTTCTGCCGGCTGCGCGACCAGAAGTGGGTCTTGCCGGTCTTGATGGTTTCGGCGAGCGAGGTCTCGTTCATGTAGGCGACCATCAGGATCTCGCCGGTCTCGGCGTCCTGAATGACCGCGGGGATGAGCCCCTTGTCGTCGTACTTGAGTATGCCAAGGTCGCTGGTCACGCTAAGCCTCCCGCG
>JAWLBS010000255.1:2153-7717 GCA_041687575.1 Phycisphaerae bacterium
TGTCCGGATCGTTACCGAATCTGCATGGACGCGGCGACCTCGTTGAAGAGTCGTTCATCGGCGGGGGAGATCTGTTCGGGCGTCAGCAGCAGCAGCCCTGCGATTGCCCCATTGGCGGCGGTGCCGCGCAGCTGGGCGAGCAGAAGGGTCCCCCCGAAGTTGGCGACATAGCGCAGGTCGATGGCGGGCTCCCCGAGCAGCTCGCTGCGGGCGGCCGCGACGTCCCGGGCCCGCCTGATGCCGAGCTGTCGGGCCACGCCTTGCAGGAGAGACATCGCGGCGTCGCCGGGCGGAACCCGCCTGTTGTCGATGGGCTCGTACAGCAGCATGAGGATCCGCTGGTTGCTGCGGACGGCCGCGACAGCGGGCCCTTCGTTCGAGGGCAGGCGAATTTCCTCCCAGTCCGCCGGCCAGGCCATGCTAAGACCGGGCACCTGCGGCACTTGCCGCAGGGGGGTCAATCTTATCGGACGGTTGCGCGCTTGGGTGATAATGGCGGCGCCCGCCACCACGAGCAGCAGCATTCCGGCGCTGACCAGGATGGCCAGTTTCGGGCGGCCCGGTCGGTAGTTTCCAGTCACCTCGATCGACATGCCGGTATGGTAGACTGCCCGAGGCCTTTTGCCAATCGGGTTGTCAAACAGCCGATGCGGTGCGATAATCGTAAGAGTCAGGGCATTTAACCTTTGGCGCGAAGGGACTTAGGAAGTGCGACCTGCGGGCGGACGGACAGGCGCCTGGCAAGTCTCGGTTTTTTGCATGTGTTGTTAACGCAGGGTTCACGACCGTCCCACAAACTGGTTGCGGGTCGGTCCGGCTAAGTTGACTAGAGGTGAACGGGCATGCCGCAGAAAATCCGCGTAGCGATTGCCGGCGTGGGCAATTGTGCCAGCAGTCTGGTTCAGGGCATTCACTTCTACCGCCACTCCGGCCAGGGCAACGGCCAGGCGGCCGAGGCGATCGGCCTGATGCACGAAGAGCTCGGGGGGTATCGTCCGGATGACATCGAGGTGGTGGCCGCCTTCGATATCGATGCCCGCAAGGTGGGTCGGCCGCTGAGCGAGGCCCTGTTCGCCAGGCCGAATTGCACGAAAGTGTTCTGCTCGGATATTCCCGACAACGGCTGCATCGTCCAGATGGGCGAGCTGCTCGACGGCGTGAGCGAGCACATGGCGGACTGGCCGGAAGACCGCCGATTCGTCGTGGCGGATCGTCAGGCGGACAATATCGAGCAGATCCTGGAAGACAGCGGCGCCGAAATCCTGCTGAACTACCTGCCCGTGGGGTCGCAGCTGGCGACGGAGTTCTACGCGCAGTGCTGCCTGAATACGGGCGTGAGCCTGATCAACTGCATGCCGGTGTTCATCGTCTCGAACGAGACGTGGGCGGCGCGGTTTACGCGCAAGGGCATCCCGTGCGTGGGCGACGACGTCAAGGCGCAGATCGGGGCGACGATCGTGCACCGCATGTTGATGAAGCTGTTCAACGACCGGGGCGTGAAGATCGACTCGACGTACCAGCTCAATACGGGCGGGAATACCGATTTCCTCAACATGCTCAACCGTCATCGCCTGGGTTCCAAGAAGATCTCCAAGACCGAGTCGGTCCAGTCGCAGCTGGATGAGCCGCTGCCTGACGACCAGGTTCACATCGGGCCGAGCGACTACGTGCCGTGGCAGAACGACAACAAGGTCTGCTTTCTGCGGATCGAGGGGCG
Organism: Phycisphaerae bacterium; assembly: GCA_041687575.1. Classification (GTDB taxonomy): domain Bacteria; phylum Planctomycetota; class Phycisphaerae; order UBA1845; family JANYLN01; genus JANYLN01. Next base: position 3,871 of record JAWLBS010000255.1, read on the forward strand.
CGGCTTCGGCGGTGTGCCGCTGAACCTGGAGCTGCGGCTGAGCGTCGAGGATTCGCCCAACAGCGGCGGTGTGACGATCGATGCGATCCGCTGCTGCAAGGTCGCCCGCGAACGGGGCATCGGCGGACCGCTGTTGCCGGTGTCGGCCTACTTCATGAAGCATCCGCCGGTCCAGATGTCGGACTTCGACAGCCGGCAGAAGATCGAGGACTTCATTCAGGGAGTCGTTGCGCGGTGAGTTCACCGTCAACCGTTCCGGACGGCAAGAAGGATTTCGCCCGGTTGGATGCCTCCGGCGAGGCTGCAGGGCTTGGTCGATCTGTTGGACTGACAGTCGGCAGGTGGCGCAACGGTGTAGCCGGCGCGCTGGTGCGGCTGGGGGTCACGCCCAATGTCCTGACGGTGGTGGGGTTCTTCTTTTCCATTGTCGGCAGCTTCTTCCTGATGCTCTCGGCTGGTGCGGCGCTGCCGATCGACGGGTTCGCGCCGGCCGACGTGCCGCGCAGCTGGCTGCCCTTGCTGGCGGTTTTCTGGTACCTGGTGTCGATGGCGTGCGACATGCTGGACGGGGCGGTCGCGCGGGTGGGGAACATGCGGTCGGATTTCGGGGCGGTGCTGGATTCGACGCTGGATCGGGTCAGCGACTCGGCGGTCTGGATCGCGTGCGGGGTGTACTTCGCCGCCCTGGGCAACGTGACGTACTGCGTGCTGGCGTTTTTCGCCCTGGTCAACGCGTACATGATCAGCTACATCAAGGCGCGGGCGGAGGACATCATCCCGGATTGCACGGTGGGCTTCTGGCAGCGGCCGGAGCGGTCGGTCGCGATCCTGCTCGGGATCATCACGGGTCACGTGCAGATCCTGCTGTGGCAGCAGGCGCTGCTGCCGCTGTTTACCGTGTGGCGGCGGCTGCGGTATACGCACGGGTGTCTGCGGGCGATGTCGCGGGGGGACCGGATGCCCGAGGCGGGGGTGCCGGCTGGCTGGCGGGGTCACCTGATGTTGTGGCGTCACCCCCGCGGGTCGATCGGCTACGACGTGCCTGTGGTGCTCAACATCCTGGTGCTCGTGTGCGGTCCGTGGCTGATCACGTGGTTTTATCGGAATGTAGACCCGTTGGGCGCGCTGCTTCGGGCATGGATACGGAACTAGACGCGGCGGAGGCCTGGCAAGGGGGCGTGGCGACCGTGCGGCCTCGTGGGTAGGTTGACCGCTCCCTTACGGTCGCGGTTCGTTTTCCCCCGTCGGGAGGCCGAACAGCATTGCGCATGCCAGATTCATGATATTCCGTTGACAAAGATCTCATTTCTGATACACTCGGATTCGAGGCGGAGGTCAATTCCGACGTGGTCACAATACGTCCAACTTCGGCGTCCGGTTGTATACAGGCTTTTCCAGGCACGGTCGGGCCGCAGTTGGTCCGGCGCGTGGCTTGTTTGTTGTGGTAACCGCAGGAGGATTCCCGATGGCAACGGGGAAGGTGAAGTGGTTCAACGACCAGAAGGGGTATGGGTTCATCCAGGCGGACGATGGCGGGCCGGACGTGTTCGTCCACCACTCGTCCGTGGAGATGGATGGTTATAAGACGCTTGCCGAGGGGCAGGCGGTCGAGTACGAGATCGAGGACGGTCCCAAGGGGCCCAAGGCCACGTCGGTGCGCGCCGCGGAGTGAGCTGCGGGATGGGGAAAGTTGAGGTCTTCTGAAATCAACAGCCTGCCGGGCCTTCGGGTCCGGCAGGTTTTTCTCGTCTTGGAGACACCCCGCCGTCATCCTGAACGAAGCGGCGGTTTTGGCGTTGCATCTGGCGCCGAGTACAATACTTGCGAGGATCGGATCCGTGACGGCGGCGGGGCTGCCGCGGCGGGGCAGTGCAGGCGGAATGTGAGATGGCCACAGGTCTGGCATATCACCCACGGTTTCTGGAGCACGTGGCGGGCTCGCACCATCCGGAGCGGCCGGCCCGGCTGCTGGCAATCCTGGACGGGCTCGAGGAGGCGGGCCTGCGGGGGCGGCTGGTACCGATCGACGCGCAGCCGGTCGATCCGCGATGGGCTCAGATGGTTCACAGCCCGCAGTACCTGGCGCGGCTCGAAGAGGCGTGCCGCAGGGGGCTGCCCTATATCGACACCCCCGAGTGCGGGATCGTACCGGCCAGTTACGACATCGCACTGCTGGCGGCGGGGGCCTGCACCGCGGCGGTTGATGCGGTGATGAGGGGTGATCTTCAGCGCGCGTTTTGCGCGGTCCGGCCGCCCGGGCATCACGCGATGTATGACGTATCGACGGGGTTCTGCCTGCTCAACAATATCGCCATCGCGGGCCATTACGCGCGTCGCGCGTACGGGCTGGAGCGGGTGTTGATCTTCGACTGGGACGTGCACCACGGCAATGGCACGCAGCAGGCCTTCGAGCCGGATGGCGAGGTGCTGTTGTGCTCGATCCACCAGGACCCGCGGACGCTCTACCCGGGCACGGGCTATGCGACGGAGGTGGCGGTCGAACCCGGGCGCGGGGGCATCCTGAACCTGCCGATGCCGGCCGGTAGCGGCGATGACGATTACCGGCGGGTGCTGGAGAGGGAGTTTCTGCCGGTGGCCGAGGCGTACGAGCCGCAGCTGGTGCTGGTTTCGGCGGGGTTCGACGCACACCGGGACGACCCGCTGGCGATGATGGACCTGACCGACGACGGGTTTGCCTGGATGGGGCGGATGGCGTGCGACCTGGCGGACCGGTTTGCCGGGGGGCGGCTGATCGCGGTGTTGGAGGGGGGCTACAACCTGCCGGTGCTGCGGCGGTGCGTGCCACAGATGGTGGCGACCCTGTGCGATGTGGAGCCAACGCCGCGTTGACGGCCCTGCGGGCCTACCTATAATGGCCGGTCTTGCAGTGACTTGGGAGGCATACAGATGGATTTTGCGCGCTTATCGGAAATCGATGGCAACGTGTTCCCGGCCGGCCGGCGGACGCAGGTGATGGTCGGCGACAGCGCCCCGATCAAGGCGAAGGGCTTTTGCCAGGGACGGGTGACGATCTTCCCCGGCGGCAAGGTGCCCAAACACGAGCACCCCAACGAGGAGGTCTACTTCGTGCTGGAGGGTGCGGGCACGATCGAGATCGACGGAAAGGTCGAGCCGATCAAGGCCGGCGAGGCGGTCTACGTGCCGGCGGATCACCCGCACGAGCTGGCGAACCCGAAGGAGAACGCCCACAACATGGTGTTCATCTTCACGTACAGCCCGGCCGGGGTGGTCGATCATTGGAAGCAGGAGATGGAAGGGACGTTGAAGTAGCGGCTGGCGGCCCGGATGCGGGAGCACCGCCCGCGACGCGGGCTGGCGCATCCCGAGGGCGCGGCCCTGCTCCCGGTTTCGTCGAACGACGACTACGCCGTGACAGGGTCTACCGCTCCCTCACGGTCGCGGCTCGTTGGCACAGGACCGTGACACCCGGGACCATCATAACACATTTACGTAGTTGAGCCGGTTGCGGCGGCAGGGGCTGCCGGGGGCCGGCCAGTGCGACAGGCGGGAAAGACATGGCGGAAGCGACCAGGCAGATCGGCGTGGTGATTCACGGCATTACGGGCCGGATGGGCGACGTGGCGCGCAACGCCCTGTGCGTGCTCAATGACCAGGGCGGCATCGAGGCCGGCGGCGAGCGGTGGCAGGCCGTGCCGATCGGTGTGGGGCGCGACCTGAAGCGTCTGGCCGGTTACGCCAAGGGCGTCGGCCTGGAACACTACTACGACAGCGTCGAGGCGGCGATGGACAAGGCCCGCCAGATCAACCCCGACCGGCAGATGTACCACAACTGCGTGCTGACGGGGACCAAGGTCGATGTGATGCT
>JAWLBS010000256.1:0-7705 GCA_041687575.1 Phycisphaerae bacterium
TGTCGCCGTGGCGTGCACAGGCGCGCGGGCGGAGTCGATGTCGACCCTGCTGGAGAAGGGGATCTATTACCAGGAGACGGCGGGCGACCTCGACGCCGCCATCGGGGTCTACGAACAGGTCCTGGAAGATGCCAGGGCGAACCGCCGCTACGCTGCGGAGGCGCAGTATCGCCTGGGCGTCTGCCTGCTCAAGAAGAACCGATCGAAAGAGGCGCTGGCGGCGTTTCAGACCGTCCTGGACCGTTATGGCGACCAGGAACAGACGGCAAAGTTGGCGCGCGAGCAGATCAGCCAGGTTCGCAAGGGCCTCGGCGGCGAGCAGGTAGCGAAGATCGTCGCCGCCGCTGTCGGCACGATCTCACGGTCTGCCGAGGGCGATCCCCGGATAGCCCCGGCGCTCGAATCCCTGGAAGGACTCGACGAGACGGCCGTCGTCTCGCAGCTCGCGGAGTACCTGGATGCCGATACGCCGAACGTCCGGCGAGCCGCCATCTACATCCTCTGGAAGGGGAGCTTCGACGGGATCGAGCCGGCTGTGCCGGGCCTCCAGCGGCTGTTGGGGCACGAAGAGGAATTCACTCGCGGCATGGCGGCGATCGCCTTGGGCAGCAACCACGTCGTTTCGAGCTACGAGGCCATCGCCGATATGACGCTCCACGACAGAAGCGGCTACGCCCGCCGCTGCGCCGCGTATGCCCTGGGCCTGCTGGGCGAGCCCAAGGCAAAGCCCGTGCTCGAACAGGCGCTCGAGGATGCCGACCCGCTCGTTAAGGCCAATGCCAAGGCGGCCCTGCAGATGCTGAGCGCCCCGGCCAGCCAGCCGGACGGCGGTTCCGCGAGCAAGGCGGGCTCAACCCCCACAAGGCCTGGCGTAGTCGAGACGAACCCATCCGCCCTTGCCGAGGATGTGGACCCTGCGCTTAAGAAGATCACCGTTACCTTCAACACGCCGATGATGAGCGGCTCGTGGTCGTGGACGGGCGGCGGCGAGACATATCCGGAGACGACCGGCAGCCCTTCCTACGATGCGGACAGACTCGTCTGCACGTTGCCGGTCAAGCTCCAGCCCGGCAAGGTCTACTGGGTGGGCGGCAACAGCAAGAGTTACAAGAACTTCCGCACGGCCGCCGGCGTGCCCGTGCCGTGGTATGCGATCGTCTTCTCCACACGCGGCGCCGACGGCAAGCCCACGCCGATCCCGGCCGACATGCGGGCCAGGGCCGAGGCCCTGAATGCGATCGCCATGGCGCAGGTGACCTCGCCGGCCAGGCCCCAGCCCCGGGTCGTCCGCACGATGCCCGAGGCCTTTGCCGATGACGTGCCCGCCTCCCAGCGGATGATCCTGGTGACGTTCGACCAGAAGATGCTCGACGGCAGCTGGTCGTGGACGGGCAGCGGCGAGACCTACCCTGAAACCACGGGTCGGCCGGCGTACAACGGGTCGGGCACGATGTGCAGCCTGCCGGTCAAGCTCGAGCCGGGCAAGGTGTACTGGGTGGGCGTCAACAGCCCGAGTTATCAGAACTTCCAGGCGGTCGACGGCACCCCGGCCGAGCGGTACGTCATCCTGTTCGCCACCCGCTCGGCCGACGGCAAGCCCACGCCGATCCCGCAGGACTTGCTGGAGAAGGCCCGGCAGATCAACGGCGTTCGCGCGAGTGGGAGCCAACAGGCAGGAAATGAGAATTAGCCCGGTGCACCCATGCGAAGTCCTCTGACATCGGACAGACGAAACCAGCCCCGCACGGGCCGCAGCTACTCGCTGTGGCCCGTGCTGGGGGTGCTTCTGCCGGCCGTGCTCGTGCCGACCGGCTGTCTGCTGTGGTTCATGAATCTCGCCGTGCGCAACGAGAGCCTCGCCGTGCGTCAGCGGCTGACCGATGTCTACCGCGAGGGCCTTCTCGCCGCCCGCGACACCATCGAGCGCCAATGCGAGGCGATTGCGGCGTGCGAGGTCGAGGCGGATGTCGCCACACCTGCCGAGCGGTTCGCGCGGATCGTCGCCGCCGGCCTGGTCGACAGCGTGGTGATCCGCGATGCGTCCGGGGCAGCGCTCTACCCGTCGGCCTGGAGCCCCGCCTCTTTGCCAGCCGGTCCCGATCCTGACCTTCTGCAGGCTGCCGAGCGCCTCCAGCAGCAGGGCGACGACCACGCCCACGCCGCCGAGACCTGCGCGGCAATCGCCCGCGATGCACCCGACATCAACACTCGCGCCGCGGCGCTGCAGGCGCAGGCGCGATGCCTGCTGCGGGCGGGACACAGGGACCAGGCCCTGTCTATCCTCACTGAACGCTTCGCCTCGCCCGAGCTGCAGGATGCGAGCGACACGACCGGGCGGCTCATCGCCCCGGCTGCCCACCTGCTCGCCCTGCAGCTGATCGCCGACCCCGACTCCGACACCTTCCGCAACATCGCCGACCGGCTGGCCGGGACGTGGCTCAACGACTATCGCAGGCCGATGCCCGCCTCGCAGCGATGCTTCCTGATGCACGCCCTGCAGCAGGTCGATCCGGGCCGGCACGACCTGCCGACCTTGCCGGCTGAAGACCTGGCGATGCAGTACCTGGAAACGGAGCAGCCGGCGGCCGAGCCGGGCAGGTTCATTCGCACCGCACTGCCCGGCGTCTGGCACATGGCCGGGGGCGACGGCACGGCCGTGGTGCTGTTGCAGCAGGAGCGGTTCGTGTCGCGGCTCGAAAGCGTGATCCGGCCCCGCGATCTGCCCGGGATGCGACTGGGCGTGCGGCCGCCGGGCCTGGACCCGGTTCAGCCGGAACCGCTGTTGACGTCCGCGGCCGGCGAGATGCTGCCCGGCTGGACGCTGGACGTGCGCCTGACCGACCCGGATCTGTTCGCCGCCGAGTCGAGCCGCAGGCGGGCCCTGTACCTGTGGACCGGCGGGGCGGGCATCGCGCTGATTGCGATTCTGGCCGCCGGCGTCGCCGGGTTCGTCAGCCGGCAGATGCGGCTGACGCGGCTCAAGAACGACCTGATCGCCACCGTAACGCACGAACTCAAGACGCCGCTTGCGTCGATGCGGATGCTGGTGGACACGCTGCTGGAGGGGCGCTATCGCGACCGCCTGCAGGTGAGCGAGTACCTGCAGCTGATCGCCGCGGAGAACCTGCGGCTCAGCCGGCTGATCGACAACTTCCTGACCTTCTCCCGCATGGAGCGCAGCAAGCGGGCCTTCGAGTTTCGCCCGGTGCGGATCGAGCAGGTCGTCGATGCGGCCGCTCGCGCCATGGCCGACCGATTCGCCGGTCCGGACTGTCGCCTCGATCTGCGGGTGGAGCCCGATCTGCCCGAGGTGCACGGCGACCCCGACGCGCTGACGACCGTGGTTCTCAACCTGCTGGACAACGCCTGGAAGTACACCGGCGACTGCAAGTGCGTCACCATCCGCGCCGCCGCACGCGACAGCCGGGTCGTCATCGATGTGCAGGACAACGGGGTGGGCATCCCGCCGCGGGCGCAGCGACGGATCTTCGAGAGGTTCTACCAGGTCGATCGAAGCCTGTCGCGCGGGGTCGGCGGGTGTGGGTTGGGGTTGAGCATTGTGCGGTTCATCGTCGCCGCCCACGGCGGGGCCGTCTCGGTCGCCAGCCAGCCCGGGCAGGGGAGCACCTTTACGGTCACGCTGCCGATTGCCGAGGCTGATGCCAGTAACACCAGGAGAGACTCGCATGCCTGCTGAAACCATCCTGATCGTCGAAGACGAACCCGCCATGCTTCGGGGCCTGAGGGACAACTTCGAGTACGAAGGCTACTGCGTCATGACCGCCGCCGACGGCGAAACCGGGCTGCAGATGGCGGTGGATCGCCGGCCGGACCTGATCGTCCTGGACATCATGCTGCCGAAGGTCAACGGCTACGAGATCTGCCGGCTGATCCGCCGCGAGGGGCTCGACGTGCCGATCATCATGCTGACCGCCAAGGGACAGGAGACCGACATCGTGCTCGGGCTGAACCTCGGTGCCGACGACTACGTCACCAAGCCCTTCAGCATCAAAGAACTGCTCGCCCGGGCCAACGCCTTTCTGCGGCGCCGACGCCAGCGGCAGGAGAAGAGTTATTCCTTCGGCCGGTTCCGGCTGGACTGCGGGTCGCACAAGCTCGCGAAGGACGGCAGCGAGGTGCCGCTCACGCCCAAGGAGTTCGAACTGCTGGTGCTGCTGGTCAGCCACCCCCAGCGGGCGTTCAGCCGGGACGAAATCCTGCGGCTGGTCTGGGGCTACGACGTGATCGTCACGTCCCGCAGCGTCGACCGGTGCATCAACACGCTTCGGGCCAAAATCGAACACGACCCGTCGCAGCCGCAGTTCATTCGTACCGTTCGCGACGTCGGCTACCGCTTCGAGGCGGGGCAGGAAGGGGAGGATCTCGGGCGGTGCGTTCCCCCGCCGTCATCCTGAACGCAGCGTGGGATCTCTGCCTCGCGAGGCCATCCTTCGTTGTCATCCTGAGCAACGCGAAGGATCTCTGACAAGCGGGCCGCTATCCGCTTGCGTTCTGTGCATCCACCTGTCATCCTGAACGCAACCTGGGGCGGTGTTTCCGGAAGGAACGCACCCCCCATCCGAAGAATTCCATGGTCACAAACAGCGTGGCCATGGCACCCGGCACGGCCCTGCTCCCTGGTTCGCCGAACGACGGCTTCGCAGGGCGGGGACGCAGGACCATGGCACCCGAATCAGGGGGATTGCACCTGGCAGTTATGTCTGCGCCTGGCGGGTCGGCAGGCGGGTGCGGAAGTACTCGATCGTCCGCGCAACGCCCTCGCGGCGAGGCACGCGGGGGCTCCAGCCGAGCAGCCGCTGGGCGAGGCTGATGTCCGGGCAGCGGACCATCGGGTCGTCGGCCCGCCCGGGCGTGGCGCGGAGCTCGGAGCGCGAGCCGGTCAGTTCGATCACCTCCTCGGCAACCTGGCGGATGGTAACCTCGTCCGGGTTGCCGATGTTGACCGGCTGGCAATAGTCGGTGTCCGACAGCCGCAGGATCCCCTCGACCAGGTCGTCGACATAGCAGAACGAACGGGTCTGCCGCCCGCCGCCGTGCAGGCACAGCGGCTCGCCGGCCAAGGCCTGGCCGATGAAGTTCGGCAGGACGCGGCCGTCGCCGGCCCGCATGCCGGGCCCGTAGGTGTTGAACACCCTGGCGATCCGCACGGGCACGTGGTGGCGGCGGTGCCAGGCGGTGATCATGGCCTCGGCGAACCGCTTGCCCTCGTCGTAGGGGCTCCGCAGGCCGATGGGGTTGACGTGGCCGTAGTAGCTTTCCGGCTGGGGGTGGACCTCCGGGTCGCCGTAGCACTCGCTGGTGGAGGTCTGCAGGAAGACGGCCCCCTTGCGGCGGGCGAGCTCGAGCATGTTGAGCACGCCCTGGCTGCAGGTCCGCATGATCTCCATCGACAGCGATTCGAAGTCGATCGGCGAGGCGGGGCAGGCGAGGTTGAAGACCTTGCTGACGGGCTCGTCGACTTCGATTGGGTCGGCGATGTCCGCCTCCATGAAGCGGAAATGCGGGTGTCCGAGCAGGGCCTCGGCGTGCTGCACCTGTCCGCTGGCAAAGTTATCGACCCCGATCACCTGCTCGCCCGCATCCAGGAGGCGCCGGCACAGATGGTAGGGGACGAAGCCTGCTGCACCTGTGACCAGCATTGCCATGGCGGTCTCCTGTCGGGCGACGTCGAGCGGACTGCCTTGTGTCGCATGGTATTATTCGGCGCACACGTTGCTATCGTCCAGCGGGCCGGTCGTTTTTCAGACTCCTGCTGAGCCCGTGCTGTGGGGCAAATGCGCCGGGCCCGGTGGCAAATCCGTTGCCGGCACCGCCATCCGCCATCCGCGTTGCCGGTGCAACCCTGTAAATCCTTCTGCATTTATGGCATAATTACACCATGGACGTCAAGGAAGCGCCAAGACAAACGGGTGTCCGCGTGCCCGCGCCCCCCGAATCGGGTGGTCTGGCTGACTGGGTGCGGCTGATCCGGCCGAACCAGTGGGTCAAGAACGTCTTCGTCTTCGCTCCGCTGATCTTTGCGCAGCTGAGCAGTCTGGCTGACATCGAGGCCGCCGCGGCGACCTTCATCGCGTTCTGCCTGCTCAGCAGCGGGGCCTATGCCCTCAACGATGTCCTTGACCGCCACGAGGATCGGCTGCACCCCCGCAAGCGGTACCGCCCGATCGCGGCCGGACGCATCTCGGTCGCCACCGCGCTGCTGACCGCCGCGGGCCTGACAGTTGCCGGGCTGGTCCTGGCGGGGCTGGTGCACCGGTCGGTGATGGCGGCGGGTATCGCTTACGTCGTGCTGATGGTCCTGTACAACCTGGTTCTCAAGCGTCAGGTGATCCTGGATGTCTCGACAATCGCGATCGGCTTTCTGCTGCGGGCGATCGCGGGGGCCCTGGCGGTCCAGGTGCCGATCTCGCCCTGGCTGATGGTGTGCACCTACACCCTGTGCCTGTTCCTGGGTTTCGGCAAGCGTCAGTGCGAACTGGCCGCGTTCGACTCCGCCGCCGAGGCGGGCAACCACCGCGCCACGCTGCTGCACTACACCCCGCACCTGCTGTCGCACCTGCTGACCACCTCGGCCGGCATCGCGATCGTGACCTTCCTGGTCTACACCCTCGATCCGGCGACCCAGGCGAAGTTCGGCGGCCACCTGCTGGTCTACACGACCCCGCTGGTCTTTTACGGGGTGTTCCGCTACACGATGCTCGTCCAGAGCGGCCGGCACAGCGGGCCCAACGAGGTCCTCCTGGCCGACAAGCCCTTCTTGGGGACCGTCCTCGCCTGGGCGCTGGCGGCGATCGTCATCGTATACCGGGGTCAGGAAATCCAGCAGTTCCTGCATACGTGGCTGGACCTGCAACCGAGGTAGTGTCTCCCGATGGCCCACAGCAGTGATTCAACGCCGCGATCCGGTCTGCTGCTGAGCATCATCATGCCCGCGTACAACGAGGCGGGCATCATCGCAGAGGTCCTCGACAAGGTTGCCGCCATCGAACTGCCGGTGGACCGCGAGATCCTCATCGTCGATGACGGCAGCCGCGACGGGACCTGCGAACAGGTTGAGGCCTGGATCGGGTGCCATCCGGCCGCGTGTGCCCGGCTGATCCGCCAGGGCGTCAACGGCGGCAAGGGCACGGCCGTGCGGACCGGCATCGGGGCCGCCGCCGGCGACCTGCTGCTGATCCAGGACGCCGACCTGGAGTACGATCCGGCCGACTACCCCCGGCTGCTGGCGCCGGTCCTGGCGGGCGAGGCGTCGGTCGTCTACGGGTCGCGGCTGAGTCACCAGAGCCGGGGCAGCTGGATCGGTTTCACGCAGCGGTTCGCCAACCGGCTGCTGACGGCGCTGACGAATCTGCTGTGCGGGTCGCGCCTGACGGACATGGAAACGTGCTACAAACTGTTTCGCGCCGAAGCGATCAAGCCCCTGCGGCTGACGGCGCGGCGGTTCGACATCGAGCCGGAGATCACGATCAAGCTCCTGCGGTCGGGGGTGGATATCGTGGAGGTCCCCATTGCCTACCGCGCCCGCAGCAGGGCCGAGGGCAAGAAGATCAACTGGCGCGACGGCGTGGCCGGCCTGTGGGCGATCGTCCGGTTCCGGTTCGTTTCGCGGCTGCGGCAGGAGGGCTGATCGTGGCGCTTCCCGGGTAGGGGCGTCGCAGGATTGAGAGAGATCAGGAGGGAGGGG
>JAWLBS010000257.1:0-7677 GCA_041687575.1 Phycisphaerae bacterium
GCTATCACCTGAAGAAGGGGCATCGCCAGGACCTGCTGCGGGTACAGATCGAAGATATCGTCGTCCCGTAAGGCAGCCACAGAAGACAAACCGGGCCGGTCATGTGCCGCGGCCCGGATGAACGAGAGAATAAGCCGGGCGGCTCGCAAGGGCCGGTCGGCTTTTCCTATTGTCCCATTGGGCTGTTCTCAACCACCACCTGCACCTCGCTGGCGGCGGTGAGCCGGCCGTCGGAGACGGTCAGGCGGAAGACCAGCGTCTCGGCGACCGAGACGGCCGGGCTTGTGAAGGTCGCCACCGGCTCGGTGTCATCCGAAAGCGAAACCGGCGTGCCGGATATCTGTTCCCACTGGAAGGTCAACGGATCATCGTCGGGGTCGTAGCTCTGCAGGCCATCGAGGCTGACCAGCGTCTCGGGGGCGACGGGTTCGACCTCGGCAACCACGGCTACCGGCGGCCGGTTCGGCGCGGGCACCACGATGATGGTCACTTCGTCAGATGCAGCCAGTTCGCCGTCGCTGGTCGTCAGGCGGAACCGCAGCGTGTACTCGTCCATGGCGGCCGGTGCCACGAAGGTGGCCACGGCGGCATCGGCGCCGGAGAGAGTGACCTGCGGGGCCTGCACGACCGGGCTGGTGACCTGCTCCCATTGCCAGGTGAGCGGATCACCGTCGGGATCGTAGGTGTATGAGCCGTCGAGGGTGACGGTCTGGCCGGCCTGGGCGGTGGCGGGTGCGGAGACGCTCACCACTGGCGGCTGGTTGGCGGGGGCCCAGGACAGGGTGTATTCGAGAATGTCGCCGTCGCTGAAGTCGGCATCGAGCAGCCAGATCCGGCTCTCGCTGAAGAGCGTCTGGCCGGCGTCGTCGCGGATCACCGCGTCGAGCACGACGCGGTCGGCCTCGTCCCAGTCGACCAGCAGCATGCCGCCAGCCGCCGCCGGGGCGAGCACGGCCTCGCTGTGATGGACGAGGGTGTCGGCGACGAAGCAGTCGACCTGTATTTCGCTGCGGTAGCCGGATTCGTTGGCGACCTTTACCTGAATCCTTGCGGCCGGGGGCTGGCGGTCAGGCACCTCCTGTACGGCCGGCAGAACGAGGTTGTCGAGGGGCTCGGGGGAGCAGCCCGCCGCGGCCAGCACGCAGATACATGCCAGCATGACGGCCAGGGCCGACAGGGCAGCTGAAGTGCCGCAAGGCATCCGATGCCGTTTGAGCGTACGCATGGCTTTTTCCTGTGCAAACCGGCTCGTCGAGAAGACACTGCGCCGCACGGTGTTTCGGCCTATACTTTACCGCCGGACGGGCGGGATGTCGACCGGGTATGGGCTGTGGCGGGCGAGGCGCAGGATTGGGCACCCGGTGCGGAAGGACGCTGCCCGCAAGCGGGCAGGCTAAATGGCAGGGGATCGCCTTAGGTGGGCGCTGGCGAGGGGAGAGGGGCGTCCGCTCGTTGACGGGGCTGTTGCGGCGCACTACCTTCTGCGTTTCGGAGAATCGCGCGGCTCACGACGGGGACGGCTGGTTCGACAGACGGTGAACAAGGACCCCGACGGCAATATCATTGAATTGAACCAGGGGTGGAGGGGTACGGAGTAGACATGATGACGCAGCTGCAATCAGCACGCAAACGGATCGTCACCCCCCAGATGCGGCGCGTCGCCGAGCGCGAACGTGTCAGTCCTGAATTCATCATGGACCAGGTTGCGCGGGGGCACATGGTGATCCCAGCCAACACCGTGCACATCGCCGGGGCCGGTTCGGCCGAGGCGAAACTCGACCCCATCGGCATCGGCCGGGCGGTCAGCACGAAGGTCAACGCCAACATCGGCGCCTCGCCAGTGACCTCGGACAAGCAGCTGGAGCTGGACAAGCTCCGCTGGGCGGTTCGCTGGGGCGCCGATACGGTGATGGATCTGAGCACAGGCGGCAACCTGGATGAGACGCGGGAGTACCTGCTGGCGGGCTGTTCGGTGCCGGTGGGCACGGTGCCGATCTACCAGACCATCCAGGGCCGCAACGTCGAGGACCTGACCTGCAAGGATTTTCTGGCGACGATCGAGAAGCAGGCCCGCCAGGGCGTGGACTACTTCACGATTCACGCCGGTATCCTGAAAGAGCACCTCGACCTGGCGGCGAAACGCACCTCCGGGATCGTCAGCAAGGGGGGCAGCCTGCTGGCGCGGTGGATGATCTACCACAACCGGCAGAATCCGCTCTACGATATGTTCGACGACATCAGCGGGCTTCTGCACGACTACGACGTGACCTATTCGCTGGGCGACGGGTTGCGGCCGGGGTGTCTGGCGGACGCGACCGACGAGGCACAGCTGGCCGAGCTGCGGACGATGGGCGAACTGGTGCATCGGGCCCGCGAGGCGGGCGTGCAGACGATGGTGGAAGGGCCGGGGCACGTGCCGTTCGACCAGATCGAGAAGAACATGCGGTTGCAGCGGGAGATCTGCGACGGCGCGCCGTTCTACGTGCTCGGGCCGGTGGTGACGGACATCTTCCCCGGCTACGACCACATCACCTCGGCGATCGGGGCGACGGCGGCGGCGTACTGGGGCGCGTGCTACTTGTGCTACGTCACGCCGAAAGAGCACCTGGGCTTGCCGAACAAGGACGACGTCAAACAGGGCGTGATCGCCTACAAGATCGCCGCGCACGCCGCGGATATCGCCCTGGGGCTGCCCGGTGCGCGGGAGCGAGATGACGAGATGGCCCTTGCCCGCGCGGCGATGAACTGGGAGAAGCACTTCGAGCTCGCGCACGATCCGGCGATGGCCCGCGCCCTGCACGATGAGGATCTCGCGGTCGAGGCCGATTACTGCGCGATGTGCGGCCGGGAGTGGTGCGCCGAGCGGATCAGCCGGGAACTACCCGGCTTTGCGGCCGGCAAGGACCCGCGGTACCAGCCGGCCAGCGACCGCCGCCCGTGCCGGCCGCTCAGCGAGGAGGAGCTGGAGATCCTCGCCCGGCGAGGCACGCTACCGCAGTGCCTCGGTCGGCAGGCGGATGTGGATCAGGCGGACGGCGTCGCCGGCGAGTGATGCCTCCTGGCGTTGGGTGCCATGGGTGCCATGGCCACGTTGTTGGTGGCCATGGATTTCCTTGGATGAGCGAGGTATCCATTCATCGAGACACACCCCTGTTGCGCAGCCTTGCACCTGGCGTGAATTCGGGGCGGGTGCCTCAAGAAGGTATGTCGCTTCGCTCGGGATGACTTCGAGCGTTCTTCCCGTTGCGGAGCTTCTTTGGCTACTCCGGGGCTCGGCCTCTCGCATCGCTGCGCTCGCTCGGGCGGACCGCCTGAAGGCGGGACTCCGAGCGCCGGCTGAAGCCGGGACTCCGAGCTTGGCGGGCACAGCCCGCCCTACATCGGCTGAAGCCGGGACTCCTAACGGCGGGATTCCGAACGCCCGCTGGCGGGACTCAGAGTGGCAGAGCCGGCGGTTTGCGGAAGTCGTTGATGCCGCCGCGCCGGGGCGGTAGCATGGGCGGCGCTGGCGATGCCTGTCTTGTCAACGAAAACGAATCGAGGGACGTGGCGAATGAGCATTCTCGTCGATCGCGAAACCAGAGTCATCTGCCAGGGCATCACCGGCAGTGCGGGGGCCTTTCACACGCGGCAGTGCCTGGAGTACGGGACAAAGGTCGTCGCGGGCGTCACCCCGGGCAAGGGGGGCACGACCAGCGAGCACGGCCTGCCCGTGTTCGACTGCTGCCACGAAGCGGTGGCCGAGACCGGGGCCGACGCGACGATGATCTTCGTGCCGGCTCCCTTTGCGGCCGATGCGGCGATGGAGGCGGCTGACGCGGGCGTGCGGCTGGTCGTGCTGATCACCGAGGGAATCCCCACGCTGGACATGGTCCGGCTGCGCAAGTACCTCGACGACTGCGGCGTGGAGCTGATCGGCCCGAACTGTCCCGGCATCATCACCCCGGGTGCGTGCAAGATCGGGATCATGCCCGGCTATATCCACAAGCCGGCTGACGGGACGGGCAAGGCCGTCGGCATCATCAGCCGCAGCGGCACGCTGACGTACGAGGCGGTCTGGCAGTGCACGAGCCACGGGATCGCCCAGACGACGTGCGTGGGCATCGGGGGCGACCCGATCAAGGGGTTGGGCTTTACGGAGCTGCTGGCGATGTTCCAGGACGATCCGGCAACCGACGCGATCATCATGATCGGCGAGATCGGCGGGCGGGACGAGGAGATCGCTGCCGAGTACATCATCAAGCACATCAACAAGCCGGTGATCGCGTTCGTCGCCGGGCGAACCGCCCCGCCGGGCCGGCGGATGGGCCACGCCGGGGCGATCATTACCGGCGGCGAGGGCACGGCCGAGTCGAAGATTGCGGCGCTGAAAGAGGCGCACGTCTACGTGGTGGACTCGCCGGCCGAGATCGGCGCGACGGTGGCGAAGGTGTTGGGGGCGGCGTAGGGGGCCGGAGGATTGGTAGGATACAGGGCGTGCCGTCGGCATTGCGGGTGCACCGACAAGGTGCAATCCGGAGGAGCGGTCGCTCATGGAATACGAGATCATTCTGGAGTCGTGCGAGGAAGGCTTTGCGGCCCGGGTGCCTGAACTACCCGGTTGCCACTCTCAGGGCTCCACGGAGCAGGAGGCGATCGAGAACATCGCCGCTGCGATCCAAGAGTACCTGCAAGTGGCGGTCGAGATCGGTCGGGCCCCGTGACATCAGTGGAGGCGTCCATGCCCATTCATGGTCTGATCGCAGTCATCCGGCGCCAAGATGACGCCTGGATATCCTGGTGTCCAGAGATCGATATCGCCAGTCAAGGAGACACTATCGAGCAGGCCAAAGCCAATCTGAAGGAGGTGGTCGAGCTGTATGTAGAAACAGCAAAGGAATCGGAGATCAAGGAGCTGCTCGGGGTCGAGATGTACGTGAGCTCTTTTGAGGTCAATGTTGGATGAGCTCAACGCTTTCATCCGAAACAAAGTCTGGCCATTCCGGATAGCCCGTGTTATACTATCGGGACGGATCGATCGATAAGCGAGGTATGGCCTTCACGTACGAACGAAACACGCACGAGCCCGCCTTCCCAGACCGCCGCATGGTCATGCGCCGGCCCGTCACGGGCTGACGGGGCCGGGCGGCAGCAGCCTTGACCGCACCCCCACCAGCCCGTCACGGGTCCTTCTTCCAGCCGGGAAACGTCCAGACCGACATTTGCCACCGGCCCGCGCCGCCTTAGAATGGCCGGTCCGTGCAGCCAGGTGGCGTCACGTGAGAGAACGAGGTGAAGACAATGCCCCGCAAATTCATGGTAACCGGAGCCCTGCCTTATTCGAACGGCCGACTGCACGTCGGGCACATCGCCGGCGCGTACCTGCCGGCTGACATCTACGTGCGCTACCTGCGCGCCGCCGGCGACGAGGTCCGCTTCGTCTGCGGCAGCGATGACCACGGCGTGGCGATCCCGATCGCCGCGGCCAAGGAGGGCAAGACGCCGCAGGAGGTCTCCAGCCACTACAGCGCCCGCCAGCGGATCGACTTCGGCGGCCTGGGGATCCACTTCGACGTCTACGGCGGCACCGCCCAGCCGGGCTTTGCCGAGACGCACGCGAAGTTCAGCCAGCACTTTTTCAAGACCGTGCATGACAAGGGCTACTTCACCAAGAAGACCACCAAGCAGCTCTACGACAAACAGGCCGACAAGTTCCTGCCGGACCGCTACGTCAAGGGGACCTGCCCCCACTGCAAGCACGAGGGGGCCTATGGCGACCAGTGCGAGTCGTGCGGCCAGAGCCTCGACCCGCTGATGCTGATCGATCCGGTCAGCACGATCACCGGCACCGTGCCCGAGGTTCGCGAGACGACCCACTGGTACATGCAGCTCGACCGGTTCAACGATGCCCTGCGGACCTACCTCGACAAGCACCCGACGTGGCGGCCGCAAGTGCTGAACTTCGCCCGGGGGCTGCTCAGCGAGGGGCTGCCCGAGCGGGCGATGACCCGCGACCTGGAGTGGGGCATTCCCGTGCCGCTGGACGACCCGGACGCCGCGGGCAAGGTGCTGTACGTCTGGTTCGACGCCCCGATCGGCTACGTGTCGTTCACCGCCCAGTACGAGTTGGACAATGGCAAAGGCGAGGACGAGTACGCCCGCTGGTGGAAGAGCGACGACTGCAAGGTGATCCACTTCATCGGCGAGGACAACGTCATCTTCCACGCCCTGATCTGGCCGGCGATGCTGATGGCCGAGGGGACCTACCGCCTGCCGGACGAGGTGGTCGCCAACGCGTTTTTGAACATCAAGTTCCCCGGCAAGGAGGAGGAGAAGATCTCCAAGAGCCGGGGCACGGCGGTCTGGATAGAGGAGTACCTGCAGATCTTCGACCCGGACCCGCTGCGGTACTACCTCACGGCGATCGCGCCGGAGGCGGGGCGGACGGCGTTCGACGTGGATGAGTTCATCCAGCGCAACAATAGCGAGCTGTTGGCGACGCTGGGCAACTTCATCAACCGGATCCTGGCGTTCAACGCCAAGACCTTCGAGACGAAGGTGCCGCAGCAGGGCCCGCTGGACGACGACGACAGGGCGCAGCTCGAGGCGCTGCGGATCGCGCCGGGCCGGGTGGCGGAGCTGATCGAGCAGTACCGCTTCAAGGCGGCCCTTGGCGAGGTGATGGACCTGGCGCACAAGGCCAACGCCTACGTGAACGTCAAGCAGCCGTGGCAGCAGAAGAAGACCGACCTGGCCGCGTGCGGCACGACGGTCAACGTCTGCATCCAGACGATCCGCTGCCTGATGACGCTGATGCAGCCGTTTCTGCCGTTTTCGGCCCGCAAGATTGCGGCGATGCTGAACGTTGACGAGGCCGATGCGTTCGCCTGGTCGAAGGCGGCCGAGCCGCTGTCGGCCGGTCATGCGCTGGCGGCGCCCGAGCCGCTGTTCAAGAAGCTCGAGGCCAAAGAGGTGTTCGGCGAGCAGAACAACCAGGGGTGATGTGGTTGTCATTGCAGGGCGGGCTGTGCTGTAGGGCGGGCTGCGCCCGCCAGCCGTTGCAGGGCGGGTTGCGCCCGGCAAGACATTCGCGCCAAGAATCAGGTGTCAGGGGTGCCATGGCCACGCTGTTTGTGGCCATGGAATTCCTCGAATGCGAGAGGCCCGGCTTGGACAAGAGGCCTGTGCGCGCCGCATCGGGAGGTAGCAAGTGCCATGTTCTATCGAGGGGCCATCAGGAACGGTGTGGCCGTCTTCGACGAGCGGGCAGGCCTGCCCGATGGGACACCCGTTCTCATCGAGGCGGAACCGTCCGACAGCGACTTCTGGCCAGACAGGACTGTTGCGGACCTCGCACGCCAGCAGGGCGCAAAGCCGATCGGGAGCCTTCGCGATCTGGTTATCGATTGGCCGGATGAAGATCCGGTGGACGAATTCCTTGCCCTTGTCGGTCGGGCAAGACGTTGATTCCTGAAGGGAGGGCCTGTTGATGTTCCGACTGAGAAGCCTGTTGTTCCTGCTGATCGCCCTGCTGCTCCAGATCGGCGCGAGCGGCTGCATCGTTCACGACCGGCCGCTGGAGACGCAGCTCGGCCCGCAGGTGCGGGTGCCGCCGAAGACGGCCGTTCTGATGTTCATCGACGGGTTCGGCAACGAGGCCTTCGACGAGGCGCTCGCGGCCGGCGACATCCCGAATAT
>JAWLBS010000258.1:0-7673 GCA_041687575.1 Phycisphaerae bacterium
CTGATCGCCGAGCTGCGGCAGCAGGTGCGGGCATACCAGGGGCCGACAACTCCGGCCGAGGAGTCGCTGGCGGAGTGGGACCGGCTGCGGGAACTCGCCGGGCCGGATGTCGCGCTGGCGACCGGGGCGGGTGGCATCGGGATCATCATGTACGAGCCGGCGTGGCTGGAGGCGATGGTGCTCGAGCCGGACCTGCTGCGCGACTGGCACGACCAGCACTGCGACCAGCAGATCGCCTGGATGGAAGGCTACCGGCGCCACGGCGCGGAGGTGTGCCTCGCGGGCGGGGACTTCTGCTACAACAACGGGCCGGCCTACTCGCCGGAGCTGTTCCGCCGGATCGTCCTGCCGGGGCTCATGCGAATTGTCGAGACGTGCGACCGGCTGGGGATGCGGTACATCTTCCGCACCGATGGCGACATCTGGAAGGCGGCGGGGATGCTGTTCGACGAGGCGGGCTGTCACGGCTACGGCGAGATCGATTACGGGGCGGGGATGCGGCTGGGGCGGCTGCGGCAGGCGTATCCGAAGGTGTGTCTGTTCGGTAACGTCGACTGCGCGGGGGTGCTGGTGGGTGGCACGCCGGACGACGTGCGGCGGGCGGTCGAGGAGAACCTTCGCGAGACCGGCGGGGTCGGGCATGTGCTGGCCAGCAGCAACTCGATCGTGCAGGAGACGCCGCCGGCCAATTACCTGGCGATGGTGGAGGCGGCGAAGGGGTGGCGGGCGTAGCGGGCCCTACGCCGGATGACGGTGGGGGGGCACAGAACGCAAGCGGAATATGGCCCGCTTGGTAGAGATCCTTCGCGTGGCTCAGGATGACAGCTCTACTTCTGCTCGAACGAAAACGCCGACGGGCACAGATCCACGAGCACGCACTCGCCGCAGCGAGGGCGCTGGGCGCGGCAGACTCGTCGGCCGTGGGCGATCAGCAGGACGTGGAATGCGTAGACCAACTCCGCCGGGCACGCCCCCTGCAGGGCTCCCTGCGTCTGGATGGCCGTATACCCGGGACCCACCAGCCCCAGCCGGATCGCCAGCCGGTGGATGTGCGTGTCGACCGGCAGCACCGGCTGGTTGAACGCGAACATCAGCACGCACGCCGCGGTCTTCGGCCCGACGCCCGGGATCGCGACCAGGTACTCCATCGATCTGGCCGGGGGCCACTCCTCCAACGCATCCAGTGAGATCTGCCCAAAATCCTCGCGGATCTGCTTCAGCGCCGCCCGGATCGTCCGCGCCTTCTGATCGGCCAGGCCTCCCGTGCGGATGGCGTCGGCGACCTGCTCGACCGGGGCGGCCAGCACGGCGTCCCAGGTTCGCAGGCGGCGGGTCAGTTCGGCAAAGGCCGCGTGGCTGTTCACGTTGCTGGTATTCTGCGAGAGGATCGTCCCGACCAGCTCGGCCACCGGGTCGTCCTCGCGCTGCCAGGGGCGCGGGCCGTACGCCTTCTCCAGCCGGGCGGTGATCGTGCGGACCCGGCGCCGCAGCGCCCGGGTGGGGCTATAGTCCGTCGCCGAGGTCTTCGCCGCCCTCGCGGAGCGAGCCATATTTCTTCTCCGACATCCGCGCCACCAGCAGCCCGATCTCGAACAGCAGGATCATCGGTATCGCCAGCAGCATCTGGTTGTACAGGTCCGGCGTCGGCGTGAGCACCGCCGCGGCGATCACCGTGCCCAGGATGATGAACCTGCGGGCCGAGGCCATCTGGGCCGCCGAGACGATCCCGATCCGCGCCAGCAGCACCACCACCAGCGGCACCTGGAATCCGATGCCGAACCCGAACGCCAGCGTCGTCACGAAAGAGACGTACCGCCCGATGTCGAAGCGGGACTCCACCATTGCCCGCCCCTTGATCCGCAGGTCCGAAACCAGGACCTGCCCGCTACCGAGGTTCACCTTCAGCCGGCCCTCATTCTGGTTCACCCAGATGGAATTGGGCGGCGGGTTGACCGGGTCGGCGTCCAGGATCGGCACCTTGGGGAAATCGACGGCCGGGGCCGGCTGGCTTGTGGGGGCCATCACACCGGCCCGTTGTCCCAGGAGCTTGCCGACCAGCCAGTTGGGCTCGTTGAGGTTCGGGGTCGGCACCCACGCGTTCATCGAGAGCAGAACACGCAGCGCCAACGGCAGCACGATGTAGAACAGAAACGCCACGCCCAACGCGAACAGGCCCACCGAGTAGGGCACCATCCGGCTGACCAGACGCCGCTCCCGCGGGTACAGTCCCGAGGCCACAAAGGCCCAGATCTGGTAGAAGGCGTAGGGGCTGGAGATCAGCACCCCGACCAGCAGGCAGAGCTTCAGCACCACCATGAACACTTCGGTCGGCTCGCGGGCGACGAGGTATTGCTCCGCCCCGTGCCACCGCGCGGCGATCAGGTACGGCTGGACGAAGAAGGTGGTGATCCATTCGCGGAAGAGAAAGGCGGCCGCTACGCCGATGACCACGGCCGCGACGGCCTTGATCAGCCGCCACCGCAGCTCTTCAAGGTGTTCGCCGAAGGTCATGCGAACCAGTTCGGGTTCGGCTGGCAGCTGCTTGACCGGCATCGATTTCCCCGTCGAGTGATCCGCCGCATTTGGCGGCAGGTAAAGCGCTTACACACCACAAGGCTGATTGTAGATCACAGCCCAAATCCGGTCAATAATGTCAAAAATGGTGGTGTGTAATGCAGCAGGGGGTCACCATTTGACCGGTGACCCCCTGTTATCATCTCTGCGTCATGTCCGCCGATGGCGGCCGCCGCTTACGCGTTGTACGTGCTGGCCGTGACGCTGCCGCCGGTGCCGGTCCAGTTGGTGTGGAAGAACTCGCCGCGGGGCTTGTCGGTCCGCTCGTAGGTGTGGGCGCCGAAGTAGTCTCGCTGGGCCTGCAGCAGGTTGGCCGGCAGCCGCTCGCTGCGGTAGCCGTCGAAGTAGGCCAGCGCCGAGCTCATCGCCGGGACGGGCACGCCCATCTCGACCGCCCGCGCCACGACCCGGCGCCACGCCGCCTGGCTGTCGGTGACGACCTTCTGGAAGTACGGCCAGAGCAGCAGGTTGACCAGGTCCGGGTTCTTGTCGAACGCCTCGCGGATATGACCGAGGAACTGGCTGCGGATGATGCAGCCGCCCCGCCACATCAGGGCGATGCCGCCGTAGTTGAGGTTCCAGCCGTACTCGGCCGCCGCCGCCCGCATCAGCTGGAAGCCCTGGGCGTACGAGCAGACCTTCGACGCGTAAAGGGCCTGACGGATGTCGTCGACGAAGGCTTTGCGGTCGCCGTCGAACTTGCGCTCGGGGCCGGTGAGCACCTTGCTCGCCTCGACGCGCTGCTCCTTGATCGCCGAGAGGCACCGACTGAAGACCGCCTCGGCGATCAGGGTGACGGGCACGCCGAGGTTGGCAGCCGTGATCGTCGTCCACTTGCCGGTGCCCTTCTGGCCTGCCGTGTCGAGAATGACGTCGACCACGGGCTTGCCGGTCTGCTCGTCCTTCTTGGCGAGGATGTCGCGGGTGATTTCGATGAGGTAGCTGTCGAGGTCGCCCTGGTTCCACTCGCAGAAGACCTGGTGCATATCGTCGGCGGTCATGCCGATGGAGCGCATCAGGTCGTAGGCCTCGCAGATCAGCTGCATGTCGCCGTATTCGATGCCGTTGTGGACCATCTTGACGAAGTGGCCCGCGCCCTTCTCGCCGACCCAGTCGCAGCAGGGGCTGCCGTCGTCGACCTTGGCGGCGATGGACTGGAAGATCGGCTTGACCGGCTCCCAGGCAGCCGGCGACCCGCCCGGCATGATCGACGGCCCGTTGCGGGCGCCCTCTTCGCCGCCGGAAACGCCCGTGCCGATGTAGAGCAGGCCCTTGGATTCGACGTATTCGGTCCGGCGGGACGAGTCGTCGAAGTTGCTGTTGCCGCCGTCGATGATGATGTCACCCGGCTCGAGGTGGGGCAGCAGTTGCTCGATGAAGTCGTCGACCGCGGGTCCAGCCTTGACCATCAGGAAGACCCGGCGTGGTTTTTTCAGCAGTTGGATGAACTCCGGCAGCGATTTGGCGCCGTAGATCGAGCGGCCCTTCGCCTCGCCATTGACGAACTCATCGACCTTGCTGACCGTGCGGTTGTAGACCGCCACGGCAAAACCCTTGTCGTTCATGTTCAGGACCAGGTTCTGGCCCATCACCGCCAGGCCGATCAGGCCGATATCCGCCTTTGCTTGCTCCGCCATAGCGCAGGTCACTCCTTCCAGTGTCTGGTGGGGATAAGGTTCACTTCCGCCGATACCAAGGCGAAACATGATACCACGGCGGCGGCTGTGTCGCCAGATCGGATCGTTCAGCGCTCAGCGTTCCGCGTGGCTGGGCCCCCGGGGTCTGACTCTTGGTTGAAGACGTAACGAGGGGTGCCGCGCTCCTCCGCCAACGAGCCGCGACCGTGAGGGAGCGGTGAATTCCGCCATACCCCTCGAACCCCACGGGGTCAGACCCCGGTGAGGTGCACAGGCATCGAGGCCGCCATGAAATCCGGACGTTGATTCCGCAGGGAGACGTGCGTTTCGGGGTCAGACCCCGGCAGCTCTGTTCAGCGTCCCGCGTGGCTGACGCGGGCGAGCGAACCTCGCCACGCCCCTTGCAGACTGGACATCTCCTGGCCGAGAAAATCCGCCAGCGCCCGGACCGCCCGGGTCCGCGGGCGGCGACGGTGCATCATCAGGCAGATCGGCCTCTCGAACTCCAGTTCCGGACACTCCGCATAGCACACCTCGCCCTGGTCCAGTGCGCCGATCGCGGAGGAGAAGGGGATCAGCGAGCATCCCCGGCCGGCGGCGACCGCCTCGACCAGCACCACCGGATTGGCCACCTCCAGCACGATGTCGGGGTTGACTCCGGCCTTGGCGAAGGCCTCGTCGATGGCCCGTCGTGTCGGGCTGTGGTGGGGGAAGGTGACCACCGGCCTGTGGTTCAGGTGCATGGCAGGGACAGGGCAGGCGGGGAAGTCTTTCCAGCCGGGCGGGGTGATCAGGATCATCGGTTCGACGCCGATGTCTTCGATCTGAATGCCCTCGCTCTTTTCGCCGTAGGCGACCAGCGCTAAGTCGATCAGGCCGCTCAGTACGTTCTGGGCCAGTTCGTAGGTCTCGCCGTGGGTGACGTGCAGCTCGACCGATGCCGCATCCCGCAGAAACTGGCGGAGCATCTGGCGCAGTGGCCCTAGTGCAAGGCTGAAGATCACGCCAAGACGAACCGGCCCCGACAGCATCGGCTGGAGATCTTCGAGATGGGCCCTCATCTGCGCGTTGATCGCCAGCAGCTGCCGGGCGGAATCGTAGACGATCTGACCCGGAGGGGTCAGGGTCAATGGCCGGGCCTTGCGATCGAACAGGCTCTGGCCGAGCCGTCGCTCCAGTTGGGCGACTCGCTGGCTGACCGCTGACTGGCTGACGATGTGTCTGGCCGCGGCCTTGCTGAAAGATCCAAGATCGCAAATGTCCACAAACAGCTGCAGCAATTCGAAGTCCATGGGCCTCTTCTCGCATTGATAAGCAGGGCCTAATGCGAATTATGACTGATTTCGACTTATCTTATACATGGGCATCCGCTAGTATGCAAGACGTAAGTGAGGCCTGACGGAGGTTTTTTCATGTTGACGACTCGAACTGACCAACGCGGGGCGCAACCGGATGGGCCGGCAACGGATTCCGGCCGATTTCTGGGGATGCAACCCGCGAATATGCGGAACATGGTCCACAATCTTGCCGAATTCGCCGTCCTGCGGGATCAGGACCGATGCATCCGGTGCTTGGTGTGTCTTCAGCAGTGCCCTTATGAGTCTACGCACTACAACGCCGAGCGGGACATGGTCTGGAACAGCGAGGCCGACTGCATTGCATGCCGTCGGTGCGAGGCGATGTGCCCCACCAAGTGCATCGAGATCGTCCCGCGCAGCACGTTCCGGGCCAACAGCCACTGGGCGCCGCACCTGATCCGCACCGGCCACAAGCAGGGCGATACGGGCGGGGTGGTGCTGACCGGCTGCGGGAACGACAAGCCGTACGCGACGTATTTCGACCGGATCGTCCTGGACGCCAGCCAGGTGACCAACCCGTCGATCGACCCGCTGCGCGAGCCGATGGAACTGCGAACGTTCATCGGATCCAAGCCCGAAGGATATGAGCTGCCGCCGGGGGTCGCCCGGACCAACGGTGAATACGGTCCGACGCCGCCGAACCTCCAGGTCGAGATGCCCATCATCTTCGCCCCGATGTCGTTCGGCGCGATCAGCTACAACTTCCAGAAGGGCCTAGCGATGGCGGCCAGGGACATGGGCACCTACTTCAACACCGGTGAAGGCGGTCTGCATCCGGACTTTTACGAGTTCAAGGAAAACGCGATCGTCCAGGTCGCCAGCGGGCGGTTCGGTGTCAGCGCCGACTACCTCAAAGCGGCCGCGGCGGTGGAGATCAAGATCGGCCAGGGCGCCAAGCCCGGCATCGGCGGTCACCTGCCCGGCGAGAAGGTCACCCGGGAGATCAGCCGGACCCGGATGATCCCACAGGGGGCCGACGCGATCAGCCCGGCGCCCCAGCACGATATCTACTCGATCGAGGACCTGCGGCTGCTGATCTACGCGATCAAGGAGGCGACGAACTACACCAAGCCGGTGAGCGTCAAGATCGCCGCGGTCCACAACGTCGGGGCGATCGCCAGCGGCATCGTCCGTGCGGGGGCCGACATCGTCGTGCTCGACGGCTTCCGCGGGGGCACGGGGGCGGCGCCGGCCATCATCCGCGACCACGTGGGCATTCCGATCGAGGTGGCGGTCGCCCAGGTGGACCAGCGGCTGCGCGACGAGGGGATCCGGCACCGGGCGTCGCTGATCGCCGCCGGCGGCATCCGCAGCAGCGCCGATGTGGTCAAAGTCGTTGCGCTCGGGGCCGACGCGGTCTACGTGGGCACCGCGGCGATGGTGGCGGTCGGCTGCACGGTCTGCCAGCAGTGTCACCGCGGCAAGTGCGCGTGGGGGATCACCACGAACCGGCCGGACCTGCTGCCGCGCCTGCCGGCGGACCTGGCGTATGAGCGGCTGAGCAACCTGCTGCGGGGCTGGAGCCACGAGATCAAGGAGATGCTCGGGCTGATGGGACTCAACAGCATCGAGAGCCTGCGGGGCAACCGGCTGAAGCTGCGGGGCGTGGGTCTCTCCGAGCATGAACTGAACGTGCTGGGCATCCGGCAGGCGGGGGTGTGACGATGAAACGTGTATATCCGATCGAGGAGCGGTGCATCGGTTGCCGGCTGTGCGAGGTCGCCTGCATCGCCGCGCACTCAAAGACCAAGGACGCGATCAACGCGTTCCACCTCGAGAAACTCGTCTACAACGATGAGCGGGCGCGGGGCTTCGTCGACCCGGCGGACGCCCACCGGCAGGGTCGGGGGCGGACGACCGCACGGTGTCACGTCGCTCCGTCCGAGCCGTACCGGATCTCGACCCGCTGTCGCCACTGCGACGACGCCGAGTGCGTCCTGGCGTGCAAGAACGGGGCCCTCTACAAGGACGAGCAGGGGCGTGTGATGCTCGACGCGAGCAAGTGCGCCGGCTGCTGGATGTGCATCATGGCGTGCCCGACCGGGGCGATCACGCGGAACCCGGCGACAGGCAACGTCCCCGGCGTGGAAAACAACGGCATCAA
>JAWLBS010000259.1:0-7642 GCA_041687575.1 Phycisphaerae bacterium
TGAACTCGTTGACCAGCTGCGCCGCCTCGGCGAGCCGGCCCGCCTTGTGCAGGGCCTGGATCCGCACGTTCAGCGCCTGCCCCAGCAGCGCCGGGTCCTTCTTCCACCGCTGCTCGGTCCCTGCCAGCAGCTCCAGCGCCCGCCCCGGATCGTCCAGCACGTCGACCTGCAGCCGGGCCGCCTCCACCAGCAGCCGGCCCGCCAGACGCTCCGCCCCCGCCGGCTGCGTCGCGCTCGCCTCGGGCGAGTCGAGCTGCCTGGCGAGTTTCACCGCCTCGTCGGCGACCTGGCGGGCCTCGCTGCGGGCCTTTTCGGCGTCCTCGCTGCCGTATCGCAGTTTGCCCGAGACGGCCAGTATCCGCCCGACGACGGCCGTGCCATAGTTCGGATTGTCCGAAGACACCGCCCCGAACATCTCCGCCGCCCGCTGGTAGCGCCCTTGCCGCAGGTTCGCCTCGGCAATCAGCGACAGCCACGCCTGGCGATACCGCTCGACCTGCGACGACGTCGACGCCATCAGCAGGTCTCCGCCCTCGACGAGCAACCGGCTGGCCGGCGGATCGTCCAGCACGCCGTTCTGCCCGACCAGCAGCCCCAGCCCCGCCAGCAGCGCCTGCTGCGCCCGCGAATCGTGTGAATACTCGCGGGCGTAACGGATGTAGCTCCGCGCGGCCTCGATCGGCCGATCCATCTTCTGCAGGCTCACCGCCTCGAAAAACAGCACGTCCTGCGTAACAAAATCGCGATCGCCCGCCCGCGCCTGCAGCATCGCGCCCGCCGCGGCCGCCGCCTGGCCGTACTGACCCTGCCCCACCCACCGCGACACGCAGACCACCTTGCCGAACGGCGGCAGGTTTGCCAGCGAGGCGACCTGCCCCATGCGGTCGCCCACCATCTGGTAGATGCTCGGCCGGAACTCCGGCGTCTTCGCCGCCAGATCCGCCGGACCGGTGAACCGGCTCGACAGGTAGGCGGCCTGGGCGGCGCGGTCGCCGTTTACGGCCGCGGCATCGGCCGCCAGCGACCGGGCCTCGAAATCGAGCATCGCCAGGGCGAGCTGCCGCGCGAACCGCGCGGTCGGGTCCACCTGTTCGTCCCCGCCGGCGGCCGCCCGCAACCCCTCGAGCATGGCCACGGCCCGGGCAAACTCACCCTGGTCCATCCGCAGACGGACCCGCTCGACCTTGACGGCGAACTCCACCCATCCCATCCGCTCGCGGGCACCGGGCGGCAACGAGACCAGCGACTGATCCGCCGCCTCCAGCAGCTCCTGCGCCCGCGGGTAGTCCGTCCGCAGCCGACTGGCGATCGCCCCCATCAACCGCGCTTCGGCCGCCCGCGAGGATGCCTCTTGGGCCCTCAGCATGTGCAGGTCCTGCAGCGAGCTGATGACCTCGCCAGCCAGCAGAACCTGGTCCACGTCGGCCCGGTCGAGCACGAAGGCCCGCTGCAACTGCACCCAGCACTGCTCGAACTGCAGATCCCGCGACAGGCCGAACGTGTCGAGGTTCAGATTGGCGGCCTGCCGCGCAATCTGCTCGCCCTGCGGGCCCGCGAGGCGCGACAGGTACCCCTCGACCCCCTCGATCGCCTGCATGTACGCCTGGTCGGCCCGGCCGGCGACCTGGTCGAGCCCTCGGCGGATCGCCGGGCTGACGCCGTAGAACAGGGCCTGCTCGAACAGCGGCTTCGAGCCGTACAGATACAGGCTCCGAGCCAGGTCCGCCCGCCAGAGCATGCTCCGCGGCGAGGACGACTCGGCCGCGATCGCAGCAGCGCCCGCATCCGCCGCGGACTTCAGCCCCTCCAGCTGCTGATCCGCCGACACCCCGGCTCGAAGCACTCCGGCCAGGGCCTGCTCGCGCTGATACCACGCCTGCTCGGCCTTGCCCGATGGCGGATATGCCTGCATGTACGCCGCCTGCAGATCGAACAGCCCCTGCTCACGCAGCCCGATCAGCAGCTTCGTCCGCTCGAAATGGGCCGCCTCGGGAAGCGCAGCCGGCGCCTGCGCCCATACCGTCGCCGGTCCGGCCAGACCCGCGATCGCCAGGGCCGCGGCGACGACTGTCCGCAAGGCGAATCCGCTCTTGTGCCTGTTGGTCGGTACAGCCATCTACTGTCTGCTCTCTCCAAAGGCGATCTGCTTGAACCCCGCCGTGTACGCTGCGTTGTAGGCGTCGACGACGACGGCGGCCGGAACCTTCGATTCCGGCTGCAGGATTACCGGCGCGTCGATACCGAAATCTCGCGAGACCGCCAGCGCCCGCATCTGCTCATACAGTTGGGGCATGCCCCCGGGAAGCCGGCGGTTCAGCGGCCGCAGCTCGATCGTCACCTCGTCGGCGGTCGCGCCAGCCAGCAGGTCGATCTCGATCGGCGAGACCGGCAGCGTCGGCGCGACCTGGCCGTGCGTGCTCGGCAGCTGTGCCGGCAGGGCCCCTTCGGGCAGGTTGATGAGCCCCACGCACAGGAAGTAGACCAGCAGGTTGAAGATCACGTCGACCATGGGCGTGAGGTTGACCGAGCCGACCCGCGTCTTGAGCAGCCGCTGCTTGCTCCGCTCGACGCGTGGGCTCGGGGCATGTTCGGGTATTGTCGCGGTGATTGCGGTCATTGGCCCGCCTTACTCCAGCGCCACGGAAATCTGTACCCTTGCGATCCCGGCCTGCCCGGCCGTTCGCAGCACATCCTTGACGTAGCGATACTCCACCCGTTTGTCGGTCCGGACCACCAGCTCCACGTCCGGGCTGAACGCCACGACCTGCGACAACCGCTCGGAGATGCCCTCCAGCGAACTGACCATCGCCGGCCCGACCTGGTACGACGGCCGGGTGTCCTGCGTGGCGTACTTGAGCGTGACGACGACCTTGTCCTGCGGCTTGATCACCTCGGGCCGCCCTTCGCTCACCTGGGGCAACTCCACCGGGGCGTTCTCCACGCCGGCGAACTGGCTGAGCAGCATGAAGAACAGGATCAGCTGAAAGACGATGTCGATCAGCGGCGTCATGTTGAACTGGGTGTCGCCGGTGTCTCGCCGGGCTGTCTTTGCGCTCATGACTGCCTTCCGCTCAAGTACCCTTCACCCGCCGCACGCTTCTGCGTCGCTCCGATCAGCCCGGACTCGCGCTGGTGTCCTCCCCGTCCACGCGACGGGCGACCGGAGGAGGTCCGCCCGCAGCCGCCGGGGCGGGGCGAGGCGCCTGGGCCGCCGGCTGCTTGCCGCCGGCCGCGGGCTGCTGCCCCTTCGCGCCTGGCTGGATCAGGTTCAGCAGGTCTTCGCCGACCAGGGCGCATTCAGCCGCCACACCGTCGATCCGGTTGCGGAACCAGGCGAAGAACGACAGTGCCGGAATCGCCGCCAGCAGGCCCCAGAACGTCGTGACCATCGCCACGGAGATCGCCCCGGCCAGCTGCGCCGGCTCGGGCGTGCCCCGCTCGAGGACCAGCTGGTTGAACGCCAGGATCAGGCCGTAAATCGTGCCGAACAGCCCGATCATCGGGGCGATATTGCCGATGATGTTCAGGATCTCGATCCGCCGCAGCAGCTTCGCCACCCGCTCGTCAATCGCGTCGTCGAGGGCCCGCTGCATCGCCGCGACCCCGCCGCCGGCAGCGCCCAGGGCGGTGTGGATCGCGTAGCTGAGCATGCTCGACTCGGCCGCCGTGAACTCCAGCGCCTCGCGGTACTGCCGCTGCTCGAGCATTTCCTGGATGTGCTGGCGGACCTCCGGCGGCATCAGCGAGCCGCGCCGAATCGAGATCAGGTAGTTGATCGCCAGGCCGAGCATCGCCACCGACATGGGAAACAGCACGAACCAGACGATGATCCCGCCGCTGACGAAGAACTGGTCCAGCGCGTTCTGATAGCCGCCATACTGCGGGCCGCCGGCGTCCTGGGCCCAACATACCGCCGGGCTGGCCGCCACCGCCACCGCCAACCACCGCCACCGTTTCGCCGCTGTCATCCAGGTCATGCCGCCACCTCGATCCAAGTAGGTATCCATGTAAAGACCCGGGCGCGCCCGCTCTCGCTCATCTGCGCGGCTCCACGACCAGATCCAGGTACGCCTTCTGTGCCCGCTGACGGACCCCGTCGGTCGCGACGGGCGCCTGCCGGGCCAGATCCAGCAGCTGCCGGGCCTGGTCATTCAAACCCAGCCGCTGATGCACCAGCCCCAGGTAATACTGACACTCCGGCACGTGCCGGCTGCCGGGAAACTCGACCAGCAATCGCGCCAGCGCCCAGCCCGACTGCAGCAGCGTCTGGCGGTCCTTCGCCCGGTACCACAGCGCCGCCCCGCGAAGCAGCAGGGCATCTTCCAGCATCTCCCGCGGCGGCTGGGCCTGCGCCAACACCTCGCCCGCCAGGTCGAGCACCTTACCGTATTGCCCCCCGTCAAGCCACGGCCGCGCCCGACCCGCCAGGTTCATCGCCGGGTCCCGGCCCGACTCGCCCGCGGCCGGACCGGTCGATGTCGTCGCCTCCGACTGGCCGGCCGGCTCGTTCGCCTTCGCCTCGATATGCTCCCGCAGCTGCCTGACATATTCACTGGCCAGCCCGGTGCGGATCTGTCGCAAACCCTCGGCCAGCGCCGCAACCGCCGCTGCCCGCACCTTGGGCTTGGTTTGGCCGACGTTCTGCGGCCGCCAGTCCTTCACCACCGCGTGGAAGTCCGGCTGGCGGACCAGATCGAGGTACATCTCGACCGCCCGGTCGAGCTGCCCCGTCCGGTCGTACAGTCCCATCAGGCGATAGCGGATGAAACCGCCCAGGTCCGGCCGGCTCTCCTGGCGGAGCGCCGCCTCGTAGGCCTCGATCGCCTCGGCGACCTTGCCCTGCCGGCGAAGCTGCTCGGCCCGATTCAGGTCCTCCCGCAGGTCGACCTGCAGCAGGTCGACCTTCAGGACCGGCACCGCCTCCTGCGCCCGGTTGGCCGCCGTGAAGCGCACCAGGCCGTCCTGGATCCACTGGATCTTCGCGCCGGTCCAGCTGCGGTCGGCGGTGGTGATCGTGTCCGCCCATGACGGCGCCGCGATCGCCGCCAATACGACGCTGGCCGCAAGAACCGCAAGTGAGAATCTGCCACGGCGGACCATCACGGCGAGATCCCCCCTTCCGGATTCACGAACAGGTACTCGCCGTTGTTCTCCTGGGCGATCTGGCGCAAGAGCCCTTCGCCGCTGCGATTCAAGAACGCGATCGTGTTGACCTGCGTCTGCTTGTCCGCGTTCCACTGGCGCAGCTCCTCGAGCACCTCCGGGGAAAACGAACCGTCGGTCAAAAAGTAGATCAACTGCGGCCGGGGACGCAGCGCAAATGCCCGCCGCAGCGCCGGGCGCGGATCCGTCTGCCCTGCCTCGACCATCCCGTTGATGAACCGGATCGCCTCGGCCTTGTTCAGATCGTCGGCCCGGACCAGCCCCTTGCCGCTCATCTCCTCCGGCTCACCCCTGCTGAAGAAAATCACGTGGAACATCTGCCCCGGCTGCAGCTCCTTGATCGAGCGGAGCATCTCCCTCTGCACATAGCCGAACGCGGTGATCATCGAGCCCGACCGGTCGATCACGTAGCAGATGTTGTGGGCCTGCCCGCCGGAGCCCATGAATCGGCTGGGCGGTCCCCGGCGACTGCCCGCGTCCACCTGCCAGAGCTGCCCGATCGGCGCCGCCGAGGTGACCGGGCCCTGCGTCAGGGCACTGGTGAGCTGGCTGGTCGTCTGGGCGGTGGTGTTGATCGCCTGCAACGGGTCGTCCAGCGGATTGGCGCTGAGCAGGTCGTCGTGCTGGTCGGGCAAAAGGACCTCGTCCTGGGTCCGGGCCGGCTGGAGCGGGTCGTCCGTCGGACCGGGGTTGAGCGTGCCCCCCGCCTCGGCCGTCTCCATGCTCGGGGTCATCATCCGGCGACGGTCGCTGTCGTCGGAGATCGACGCCCACGCGATCAGCCCCAGGATGATCAGCAGGACCCCATGCACCGCGATCGAAGCGGCCCATGGCACACTTCGCTGGGCGACATCCCGCCAGTCGATGCGGCCGATCACCTCGTCGTCATCGACGACCCGTGCGACCGGCACCTCAGCGCCTTCGGCCGCCGGTTCGGGCACCTCGAGCGACGCCTTGCACTGCGGGCAATCGACGCCCGCGCCGGGGGCGGCGTCGATCTTCAGCAGCGAGCCACAGGCTTCACATTTGCATTCGACAGCCATGGTGATCCTTCATCCGCGGTTTTGCGCATCAGGGTATCCCATTTAACCGAGGTCGTCAACAAGAGTTACGCGCCGTCCGCCACCGGGGTGCATCCGGCGATCGGTGGCGGCCGGGCACTTGACGGGGGTCTGACCCCTTGTATGACGCCTCCGTTCGAGCCCAAGCCCCAATTCCCATGGGCGCACCGACATCTGATCTATCCACCGGGGTCTGACCCCCTGGGCGAAACGTCCTCGGCTTCCACGCCACGGGGTCGGACCCCGGTGGCATGGACAGGCATTCAGACCGCCACGAAATCCCGGCGTTGATTCCGGCCGGAGACGTGTGCGTCGGGGTCAGACCCCTGACAAACGCCACCGAATAACGGATGCACCTCCGCCACGGGTCCGGCCGCCGCTTTGCCCCGCCCGCCTCCAGCGGATACCATGATGTCCCAATCGCAGGCTTCATCGACCAGACAGGAGCCCGAACATGCGTGACAGCAGACGGATCGGATCGATCCTGACCGCCGCGGCGATCATCCTGGCCGCCGTGCCGGCCCTGCTCGCCCAGCCGGCGACGCAGCCGAGCCCGCGCGTCCAGAACGAGCCCTTCGCGATACCCCCGCTGGACGCGGCGGACTATCCAGCCGGCATCCACGACGCGCAGGAGTACGACCAGTTCCTGCTCCGCCGCCTGATGGACATGGACGTCGACCTGTACCGCGCCAGAAGCGCGGACCAGAAGGTCCGGGCCGCGATGGACCTCGTCGCCTTCGCCCTGACCCGGGCGGTCGAGCCCGACCTGACGAGGGCTTGCCTCTGGCGCGAGAAGGTCGAACCGACGGCTGGCATCCGCGCCCTGGCGGTCGCCGAGCGGGCCCTGTTCGAGGTGCGGCAATTGCAGAGCGGACCCGACGGAGCCGACCTGCCGGCGCCGCTGCGCGGTCGGCTCGACACCCTCGCCGCCCTGCTGGCCGTCGAAAAGGCCC
Source organism: Phycisphaerae bacterium (assembly GCA_041687575.1). Lineage (GTDB taxonomy): Bacteria > Planctomycetota > Phycisphaerae > UBA1845 > JANYLN01 > JANYLN01. The sequence goes on from JAWLBS010000259.1 coordinate 7,178, forward strand.
TGCTCACCCCCGGCGACTCCGCCGAAGCGATCGAAGCCGCCAACCGCGCCGACGACCTGGCCAACTCTCAGCAGCCGGTCGTTCAAGCGACCTGGCAGCTGCTCATCGCCGCGTGCCTGGACAAGGCCGGCCAGAAGGAAAACGCCCTGCTGCGCCTGCACATGACCCTGCGGCATACCCGCGACACGCACGTCCAGCTGGCGGCCGCGCTGATGCAGTCGAACCTGCTGGCCGAGGCGGGCAACCATGCCGCCGCCGTCGCCCTGGTCAGCCAGTACCTGCCCGTCATGCAAAGCGCCGCGGCCGATGCCGAAGCGTCTGAATCGCCCGCGACAGCCGCCGACTCGCAACCGGCTCCGACCACCACCGCCGCAACCGAGCCGGCCGACACGCGCCCCGCCGCCGACGACGCCCTCATACAAGCCACGCTCTGTGCGGCCAAGGCGAACCTGCTGGCCGCCTGGG
>JAWLBS010000260.1:0-7640 GCA_041687575.1 Phycisphaerae bacterium
GCGAGGGGTGCCGGCTGCCGGGCATCTACAACCCCCGCGAGGCGGAACCGGCCGGCCTGATCACTGTCGTCGGCGCCACGGCCGGCGCCCCCGAGGTCGGGCAGCAGTGGCCCGGGCTGGACGTGCAAGCGGGTCTGAAGCTGGTGAAGATGCTCCAGACGAACCTGCACGGACAGATCGCCGCGGTCGACGTGAGCAACTACCAGGGCCGCGCCGACCCGCTGGCCCCCGACATCAAGCTGCAGGCCCGCCGCCTGGGCAGCGAGATCTTCTGGGGTCACGCCCCGGATGAAGAGTACCAGATGGAACTGACGGCGTGGGACAAGATCAAGCTGCTGGAAGACAACCTGCGTCGCTACGGGCGTATCGACGGGAACCGGCCGTACCTGGACATACGCACGACGCCGCCGTATCAGCCGCTGCCCCGAGAAGAGCCGACCTCCAAGGCCGGCGCCGTGGCCCGGCAGCCCGGCGACGAGGGCACCAGGGCCTGAGCGGAGGCAACCCAAAGACCGCCGGGAGTCGTACCATGGCAACAAACAGATTTCTGAAGACAGTCCGAGGCTGGTTCCGGCCGGTCACGCCGATGCGATCGATCGATCCGACCGTGCCGCAGGGCCAGGCACCGACCGGGTCCGGGCCCTGCGAACCCGCCCCGCAGGAACAGGCCTTGCGCGACCCGCAGCCGGGGCCGGGCCTGTTGCGGTGGACGGGCGGCAACCGGCAACAGGCGCTCGAGCGGCTGCAGGCCGGTTACGACCGGATGGTCGGCCTCTGCCAGACGATCGACGAACACCTCAAGAGCCAGCAGGAGCAGGGTCACCACGCGGGCGAGTGCCTCGGGCGGCTGAGCGAGTCGATCGACCGGGTGCCGGACCTGCTGGACCAGCTCGGCCAGCGGCTCGACCGGATCGCCGACCAGACCAGCAAGGCCTTTGCCGGCACCGAGCGACTCAGCGACGCGATCGAGCAGCTCGTGCCCGCCCAGCGGAGCCAGAACGACCTGCTCTCGTGCGTACACCGCCAGCTCGGCGAATCGGCGCACACCAACGCGCAGCTCTCCGACGTGCTGGTCGAACTCAAGAACGCCATGCAGGGCATGTCCCGCTCCGAGGCCGACCGCATCCGCGTGATCGAACGGATGGCCGAGACCCTCGCCAGCCGCGACCGCGAGTTCACCGAGGTCATCCAGCAGCAGAACAAGGCCTTCAAGTGGGCATGGGCCGGCAGTCTCTCCGCCGCCGCAGCCGCCATCGCCATCGCCCTGGTCGCGCTGCTGAGGTAACGATGCTGCAGTCCAGGCGTAGCGCGTGGCACCCGGGATCGGGTTTCGGGGGTCGGGTGTCGGCAGGGGTCGGGGGTCAGGGATCAGGGGTCAGTGAACAGCCACGGCGGGGGACAGAGGTCAGGGCGGCCCGTGTCCTGATTGTTGTTTCGGTGGTTCGGCAGTGCAGCTTGGGTGCGTTCGGCGCGGCGGCGCTGCAACACGGTCGCAGGCGGAATCTCTCTTCTTGTTGGTCTGCAACAACCTGGGCGTGGATTGTTGCCGTGGCGGTTCCATAGCATCGGCTGGAAGCCCGTGCCCGGCAGGTGGAAGTGCGCTCCGGCCGACACTCCGCCTCACGGCGAACGAGGCATTCATTCGTCCAACAAACCAGTCGAAGGGAGACGTCACATGTCTGGTAGAGGTCCCGGCAGACGTTTGGGGATGGCGGTCGTGGGTGGCCTGGCGGTTGTGGCTCTTATCACGGCCTTGCATGCGCAAGAGAGGACGCAGGAGCCGCCGGCGGCACTCCAGGAAATCGACCCCGTGATGTACATCAAGGTCGATATCGAGAAGCCTTTTCGGCAGATCATGCAGGAAGACGTTGCTCAGCGGAACGAGGTGATGGAGCGCCAGCAGACGTTGCTGGAGGCGCGGTACGACCTGAGCGACAATCCGCGGGAGATGATGATGTCGGGCGGGCGGCGGGCGATCCAGAAGGGCGTCCGCGTAAAGCTGCCCGAGGAGGTGACCTGGGATCAGCTGGCGCAGATGAGCCCGGCGGAGATCCGCGAGAAGGGCCTTTGGCCGAAGGGGTTCCTGCCGCTGCCGCACGTCAAGCACCGGACAGGCGGGCAGGTCTTCCCGCAGGACCAGATCGACGCGATCGAGAAGGCGGAGCGGCGTAGCTTGAACCGCTTCGACGTGGAGTTCGATCTGCCCGTGCACTTCCTGCCGGAGTTTCCGCCGCCGATCTTCCTGCAGAGCCGGCCGGACCTGGGCGACGTGTCGCAGGGGCAGGTCCTGACGATCAAGAATTTCTATGACATCATGTACGGCAAGATCACGCCGGTGCAGATGGAGGGGCTGCGGCTGCTGCTGACGCCGTTCCCGCAGCAGCAGTTCAACGCCACCGAGGACCGCAAGAGTGAAGAGCCGAGCATGGGCGTCTCGTGCCTGGATTGTCACACCAACGGCCACACCAACGGCGCGTTCCACCTCAACCCGGACACCCGGCCGCAGGCGGCTCGCTCGCGCCTGGACACGGTGAGTCTGCGCGGCATGTACAACCAGCAGATCCACGGCTCGAAGCGGTCGCTGCGGAGCGTGGAGGACTTCACCGAGTTCGAGCAGCGGACGGCCTACTTCGACGGCGACCATGTGACCGCGGCGAAAAAGGGCATCAACGTGCTGGAGCGGGGCGGGCAGGCCTCGGTGATGGCGCAGATGCAGAACATGTTCGACTTCCCGCCTGCGCCGAAGCTCAACGTGCTGTCGAAGCTCGACCCGGCGAAGGCTACGGAGCAGGAGATGCTCGGCCAGGAGGTCTTCTTCGGCAAGGGCCAGTGCGGCGAGTGTCACCCGGCGCCGCACTACATGGACAACCTGATGCACGACCTGCAGGAGGACCGGTTCTACGAGCCGTCGATGATCAACGAGCAGTACACGATCGGCTTCGGGCCGGTCAAGACGTTCACCCTGCGGGGAATCAAGGACTCGCCGCCGTACATGCACGACGGGCGGTGCCTGACGCTGGAGGACACGGTCGAGTTCTTCAATCTGGTGCTGGGGACGAAACTGACGCAGCAGGAGAAGGATGCGCTGGTGGCGTTCATGTTGCAGTTGTAAGAACGAACGGCAGTTGCCAGTGGCCAGTTGTCAGTTGCCAGTGAACGGCGGGGATCAGGGATCAGGGATCAGGGATCAGGGGGCAGTGAACGACAACAGCAGGTTACAGGTTATAGGGGACGGGGGACAGCAGGCAACGGCAACGGTGGCGTTCGCATCGCTGCGCTTGCTGGTGACCATGCAGCAGTGGGGACTCTGAGCGGGAAGTACGCTGTATGACAAAGGCGGGGCCGGGACGGTTGTGGCCGTCCCGGCCCCGATTGTGTTGCAGGAGTCCGAACATTCTACTTCAGTGTAAGCATCCCTACTTTACCGGGCTGGGCTGCAGGGGGCGATGGGCGGCGCCTTTGCCGGTCTTGGCGAGCTGGTCCATGAGGCGGTCGTAGGCAGCCGCATCGAGCGGCAGGTCGACCGGCTGGCCGGTGTAGCTGCTCATGACCAGGGCGTTGGCAAATTCCAGGCTCCAGAGCCCTTCCTCGCCGGGGCAGTGCAGCGTCTCGTCGCACTGGATCGCGCGGCAGAAGTTGGCGACCAGGCCCGGGTGTCCCTGCTCGGGGATCTCGGGCAGCGCGATCTCCTGCTGCTCGCTTTTGGGGCTGCCGTAGATGTTCGGGCCGGCGTAGGTCTTGCTGAATTCGTCGGCCGGCTGTTCGTTGCGGAAGAACTGCAGGTTTGCCTTGTCGAGCCAAATCGCGCCCTTGGTGCCGTAGATCTCGCAGCGGTTGACGCCGGGGACGGTGGTGGTGTTGAAGTGGACCATGCCCTGGGCGCCGTTGGGATATTCGAGAATGGCGGTGGCGGTGTCCTCGACCTCGATGTTGTCGTGCATCTGCGTGCGGCAGACCGCCCAGATCCGCTTGGGCATGCCGGTCAGCTTGAGCATGATGTCGATCGGGTGGGGGGCCTGGTTGACCAGCACGCCGCCTTCCTCACCGGCCCAGGTGCCGCGCCACGCGCCGCTGTTGTAGTAGTACTCGCTCTTGTAGGCGCTGTTCTGGCAGACGACCCGCAGCATCTCGCCGACCTGGCCGGACTGCATCAGCTCAAAGGCCTTGACGTGTGCCGGGGCGATGCGGTGCTGGAAGCAGACGCCGAGCTTGACGCCCCTGGCTTTGGCGGCGTCGACCATCCTGCGGGCCTGGCTGAGCCGGCCGGCCATCGCCTTTTCGGTCAGGACGTGCTTGCCGTTCTCGATGGCGGCCAGGGCCTGCTCGGGGTGCAGGGGGTGAGGTGTGCCCAGGGTGACCGCGTCGACGTTCGGGTCGCTGCACAGGTCCTTGTAGCTCGTGTAGGCCTTGGCACCGTGCTCCTTGGCGACTTCCTGCAGTTTTGTTTCGTTGATGTCGCTGACCGCGACCAGTTCGGCCAGGTCGGGGTTCGCCAGGATCGCCTTGATGTGACTGTTTCCGATCAGACCCGCCGCCCCGATCACGCCGAAGCGGATCCTGCCCTTGCCACCTGCCATGAATCGACTCCTTGCCTTCTGGCCGGGAACCGTCCCGCCGGTGAGCGGGTGCGGCCCGGTCGGACCAACTTTGTGAATGCACGGTGTCGGCCGGCGGCGTCCGCGGATCGCCCGTCGGCCGACGAGAGGGTCACGGTACCGCCGCAGGTGAGGTCTGGCAATGGCGCGGCACGGCGGGGGGCGTGGCGCTTTCGAAGAAATGTGGGCATCTCTCGCCTGCGGACGACTCCCTCGCTTACGCTTCGGGCTCCTTCCCGCATTGTCAGAGCGCTGCGCATGTGGGGAGTTCCATGGCCGGAAACGGCCCCGGCCATGGCACCCGGCGTCTACTCCTCCAGGCGGGTCAGGCCCTGGCGGATGGCGTACTTGGTCAGTTCGGCGACGCTGCGCATGCCAAGTTTGTTCATGATGTTCTGGCGGTGCATGTCGACGGTCTTGACGGCGATGAACAGCTGGGCGGCGACCTGCTTGGAGGTCTTGCCCTCGGCGATCAGCTGGAGCACCTCGCGCTCGCGCGGGGCCAGGACCGATCGCTCGGCGGCGCCCGGCGACATCGCTCGGCGGATGTAGTCGCTGACGACGGTGCCGGTCAGCTCCGGGCTGAGGTACTTCTCGCCGCGGACCACCTCCTGGATCGCCCGGACGAGCTCCTCGGCGGCGGCGTTTTTGAGGACGTAGCCGCTCGAGCCGGCTTCGAGCATCCCCACCACGTAGCGGCGGTCGGAGTAGGTGCTCAGGGCGATGACCCGCGCGGCGGGGCAGAGCTTGCGGATGCGGCGGGTGGCCTCGATGCCGTTGAGGTCGGGCATGCCGATGTCCATGACGACCACGTCCGGCTGAAACTTCTCGGCCAGTTCCAGGGCGGCCCGGCCGGTATCGGCCTCGCCGGCGACCTCGATGTCGGGCTCCTGGTCGAGGATCAGGCGAAGCCCCTCGCGCATCATGCGGTGGTCGTCCACGAGCAGAACCTTGACACTCATGTCTGCGCCTCCTGCTTTTGCCCGCCCAGCCGCGGTGCCTCCAGTATGACGGTTGTGCCGCGCCCGGGCGCGGCGTCGATCTTCACGCAGCCGCCCAGGTAGCCCAGGCGCTCCTGGATGCTGAACAGGCCGAAGCCGCGGTGCGGTCCGGCGGCGGCCGCCCGCGGATCGAAGCCCGCCCCTTCATCGCGCACGCGTATGCGAATGCGGTCGTCCGTCTGGCACAGACTTACGGTAGCCCGGTCGACGCCGGCGTGCTTGACGGTGTTGATCAGCACCTCGCGGAGCGCCCGGAACAGCGCCACCCGCGCCTGGTCGTCAGGCGGGTTGGCCCCGGCGTCGGCGGCGAATTCCACGTGCAGGCCGTAGCGCTGGTTCATCTGCTCGACGAGCCACTCGATCGCCTCGATCAGGCCCAGGTCGTACAGGGCGGGCGGACAGAGCTCGAAGGTGAGCGAGCGCGTCGATTCGATCGACCGGTCGATCAGGCGGCGAACCGCCGCGAGCGGTTCGGCCAGGTCGGTCCCGGCCGCGGATCGCTGCAGCACCCCCAGGCGGATCCGCGTGAGGGTCAGCAGCTGCCCGACGTCGTCGTGCAGATCGCTCGCCAGGCGCCGCCGTTCGTGCTCTTCGGCCCGCACCAGTTCACTGGCCAGGGCCTGCAGCTGTCGCTGGTGCCGTTCGATCTGCTGGCGGGTCCGCTTGTTTTCGGTGATGTCCCGCACGAGGCTGACGATAAGCGACTCGGACTCCTGTTGGATGGTCGACCAGGAGTGCGACACCCAGCGGGTCTGGCCGTCTCGCGTGAGGATGCGATATTCGTAGTCGCTGCCGTTACAGCCAACTCTCGCCTGGCGGTACACCTCCCGCACCCGATCACTGTCCTCCGGGTGGATGACCCAGGGCTTGCCGCCCGTCAGTTCGGCGGGATCGTAGCCGAGAACCTTTCGGGTCGCCGGGCTCATGTAGGTCACCGTGCCGTCGCCGCGGGTGAGCATGATCACGTCCTGGGTGTTCTCGACGATGACGCGGTACCTCTGCTCGCTCTCGCGGAGGGCCGTTTCGGTCCGCTGGCGCTGCAGGGCGTTGGCGAGCATCTCGCCAACGATGCGGAGCAGCTGGATGGTGTCGTCCGACCAGTCCTTGTGGCTGCGGACGCTGTCAAAGCCGACGCCGCCGATGACCCGGCCGGCCAGGACCAGCGGCACGAATACCATCGATTGCACGCCCCATTGCTGCAGCGCCTCTTTCTCGGCCCCGGCCTCGGGCGGCAGGTCGGCAATCCGGGGCACGTGGGTGACTTCGCCGCGGATCTGCTGGGCGGATATCCAGGGGAAATCGGCCACGGCGACGACCCGGCCGGCAGGCAGGCGCGACGGCACGCCCGGTGCGCACCACTCGTGCAGGCTCCGCAGGCGGGTCTGCTGCGCGTCGTATGCGCAGACGTAGCTGCGGTCGATGCCGGCCAGTTGCCCCACCTGCCGCAGGGCGTCGGCGATACCCGTGTCGATCTCGTCGGTTCGCAGGCGGATGAACTCGGTCGAGAGCGAGGCGATCAGGTGCTGGAACTCGCCCTGCAGGCGGAGGCGCTGCTCGGCCCGGCGGCGCTCGGCGACCTCCTGCTGCAGGTGCTGGTTCGCCTGCTGCAGCGCGGCGGTTCGCTGGGCGACGCGCTGTTCGAGCTGTTCGTTGAGGCGGCGGATCTCGTTCTCGCCCTGCTTGCGGGCGGTGATGTCGCGGAAGACCACCACGCCACCGGTGATCTGGCCGGCGTGGTCGCGGATGGGCGCGGCGCTGCACAGCAGGGGGACGCGGTCGCCGTCGGGTCGCTGCAGGACCCACTCCTCCCCATGAACGTTTTCGCCGGTTCGAACCGCCCGCGTCAGCGGCAGCTCGTCGTCGCTGGCGGGGGTGACGCCATCGGCGCGGAACACGCGGGCCTCGTGCGGTTTCTGACGGACGGTGGCGATCGGGCGGCAGCGTCCGGTGATCCGTGCGGCCTCCCTGTTCGATCGCTGCAGGTCGAGGTTGGTGTCGGTGACGTTGATGCCCACGGGGAGCTGCTCGATCAGGGTGTCGAGGA
>JAWLBS010000261.1:0-7620 GCA_041687575.1 Phycisphaerae bacterium
GTAATCTTCTTCATGCACGCATTGTCACGGTCGGAATACCCGGATGTCCAGCTCCGCGATCGGGCTGTAATGCTTGCGATTGGCCGTCAGCAGCGGCTCGTGATTCTCCACCGCAGTCGCCGCAATCAGGGCATCCGCCACAGAGAGTGCGGCCTGACAACGGCGGCACACGTGCACATAGTGCCGCATGGGATACAATGTCCCCGGCCGGGCCCTTTCGGAGAGGTTATCGCTCGGCGAGGGCGTGCCCGAGAAGTACCGCCGGATGTCCCGCCGCGACTGGTCGGACCTGACGACACAGATCGTCGCCATCTGCCTCGAAAGCGACACCGCCAGCCGCATGCTGTACGAAGATATCGACCAGCCGGACGCCGAACGCACCCATGGCCATGCCGGACTTCACGGCGTGCAGCATGAACAGGTCGACCGCCCGATGACCCGGCGCACCGACGCACCGCATCGCAAGTCCCGCGTCGGCCGCAACGACCCCTGCCCCTGCGGCAGCGGCCGCAAGTACAAGAAATGCTGCGGCCGCTTGGAAAACGAGCTCTGACCGAGCCCTGGCCCGGCGGGCTACTGAATCAGCGTCCGCTACGACGACGGATGACCGCCAGCCCGCCCAATGCCAGCAGCGCCAGCGAGGCCGGCTCGGGCATGATGATCGAAACGGGCGTTATCGTCCCGATCGTTGTACCGAAGTCTCCTTGCAGAGGCATCCACCCCCCGAAGGACCCCCCAGCAAAAGAAAGGGTCACGACCCCGTGACGATCTGGCAGCGGCATGACCTCATAGCTGACGAGCTCGACAAACTCACCAGCGGCATAGTGCCGATCGATGGGAGAGGGCACCCCCGTCAGTGCCGACCCGAATCCGTACCATCCTCCATTGTCGGCGGGACGACCGGCCACAGGCCGGAACCGCAGGTCAGGAGAAGCGTTCGCACGGAATTCAGGGCTCCAGACGAATGTGCCCGGCAGCGACTCCAGCGCCTCGTCTCCGGTCGCCACGATGCTGCCGCCGAAGCAAAAGAGCCCTTGGCCCCCCAGAGCACCGACCACCTCCGCCCAGAGCCGCACGTTTGTCGTCTCCCCCGGCTGCAGGTGCAACTTATCCGCCGTCAGTTTGACATTAATCACCCCCAACGCCGGACTGGACAGGACCGCAACAGCCAACATCGTCGCCAGGTACCGCATGATGCATCCTCCTTGGAATGTAAGTACTGCTGATAGAACCCAAGCTGCCACTTCAATCGACGACCGTGACTCTGCTGTATTGGAAATCGACTTCCGCGCCTGTTACACATGAGTATACGTACGACTTTCCGGATCGGGAACCCTCCATGGTAGATTTTCTGCCGCAAGAGAATTCCGCCTGCCTCGACACCCGCCTGCTGGCAACCCGCATACCGCGGCATGGACGACTCTCCCCATCGCTAATCCCATTTGAACTAACGCCCCTGCCGGGGTATCCTGCCGGGCTGATCGTCGGACGCGGCTTTCTGCACAGCGTCCGATATCCGCGGACATTCGGCTGGGGAGATGCCATGGCCAGGTCGAAGGTGACCGCCCGAAAGATGACGCCCCCGGCGCCCTACGGCGACCGGCTGGCCGCCCTGCGCGCGGCGATCCGCAAGCGAGCCGAAGGTGCCGCCGGCGAAACTGGCGGCACCGCCATGCTGATCACCAACCCCCACGACCAGTACTACCTGACCGGTTTCACCGGCGAGGACGGGGCCGTGCTGGTGACCAGCCGGGCGGTCTGGTTGCTGACCGACGGGCGCTTCACCGAACAGGCCGAGCGCGAGGCCCCCTGGGCAAAGGCCCTGATCCGCAAGGTCGGCCTGGCCGAGGCGACCGGAGACCTGGCGACAAAACTCCGCGTCAGTCAACTGCTGATCCAGCCTGAAGTTATGACGATGGACATGGCCTCGGCCCTGCGAAAGCACCTGGCGAAAGGGACGAAACTCATCCGCGCTGGCGGCATCCTCGGTCGGCTGCGGGTCACCAAGGGCCCGGACGAGATTGAGGCGATCCGTGCCGCCATCCGCGTCGGCGAACAGGCCTTCGAGGTCCTCCGTCGCCGCCTCCGCCCGGGCATGACCGAGGTCGAGGTCGCCGGACTGCTCGAGTACGAAATGCGCAAACGCGGCGCCAGCGGCCCCTCCTTCCCCACCATCGCCGCCGTGGGCGCCCACGCCGCCCTGCCGCATTACCAGCCGGGCGATACCCGCGTGCCCAAAAACGGGCTGCTGCTGATCGACTGGGGGGCCCGCCTGGGCGAGTACTGCGGCGACTTGACCCGCGTGCTGCTGCTCGGTAGAATCCGGCCCCGCATTCGGCAGCTGTATCAAGCCGTTCTGGACGCGCAACTTACGGCCATTGCAGCCATCGGGCCGCACACCCCCTGTCGCACGGTTGATCTGGCGGCGCGCGGTGCGCTGAACGAGGCCGGGCTGGGCAAGTACTTCGTCCACGGCCTGGGCCACGGGCTGGGGCTGGATGTGCACGAGGCGCCGCGGGTCAGCGCGACCAGCAAGGACGTGCTCGAGCCGGGGATGGTGGTGACCGTCGAGCCGGGCGTGTACCTGCCGGGCGAGGCGGGCATCCGGATCGAGGATGACGTGGTGATCACCGAGACGGGCTGCGAGGTGCTCAGCCGCCTGGACAAGCGGCTCGAGTGGGCGATGGTAAGCAGGTAACGAGTTGCACCGGTCCTCGACGACGGGTCGGGGCGAAAACACAGACGCCAACGGGACAAGAACCGAACTATGGATATCGAACAGGTTCGCCAGCTGGTGGAATTGATGAAGGAACACGAACTGACCGAGCTGCTCGTGAGGGACGGCGACAATCGCATCGTCCTGCGGCGCGGCGCGGGCGGTCAGGTCATGATGCAGCCGAGCATGCCCCAAACGATGCCGGCCCTGCCTCCGGCGCCGCCCGCGGCCCCGGCAGCAGAAGCGCCGGCGACGGCGCCCGCGGCCGAGAAGACCGAGGAGGCGACCGGGCTGGTGGCGATCCGCTCGCCGATGGTCGGCACGTTCTACGCCGCCCCCGACCCCGAGAGCAAACCGTACGCCGGGCCGGGCAGCGAGGTCGGGCCGGACTCGGTCATCTGCATCATCGAGGCGATGAAGGTCTTCAACGAGATCAAGGCCGAGATGGCCGGCACGATCGAAAAGGTCGTCGTCGAGAACGCGCAGCCGGTGGAGTTCGGCCAGCCGCTGTTCATGGTCCGCCCGCGCAAGTAGCGGGCGCATCGGGTGGGCTGGAGGCACGGCCCTGCCGGCAGCGCAGGACCGTGGCACCCGTGACTGGATGGATGATAACGACCGCCTCGCCCGATGACAGCGGGTGAGCGGATCAAGAAGGCAGGGACGTTTATGTTTTCCAGAGTCCTGGTCGCGAATCGAGGCGAGATCGCGCTGCGCGTGCTGCGGGCGTGCAAGGAACTGGGCATTCAGACCGTCGCGGTCTATAGCGAGGCCGACAGGGAGGCCTCATACCTGAAGACGGCCGACCGGAGCGTGTGCATCGGGCCGGGGCCGGCCTCGGAGAGCTACCTGCGCAGCGACCGGATCATCGCCGCGGCCGAGGTCGCCGGCGTCGACGCGATCCACCCGGGCTACGGCTTTCTCGCGGAGAATGCGATGTTCGCCGAGCAGTGCCGCGACTGCGGGGTCGAGTTCATCGGCCCTTCCGCCGAGGCGATGCGGCTGCTGGGCGACAAGGCCCAGGCCCGCAAACTGGCGATGCGGGCGAAGGTGCCCACCGTGCCCGGCAGCGAAGGACTGATCGAGGACGAGCAGAAGGCCCTGGAGGTGGCTGGCAAGGTCGGCTACCCCGTGCTGATCAAGGCGGTCGCCGGCGGCGGCGGGCGCGGCATGCGGGTCGCCCATGACGAAAAGTCGCTGCGCAGCGGTTTTAAGCAGGCCCGCCAGGAGGCGGAGAACGCCTTCAAGGACGCCAGCGTCTACATCGAGAAATACCTCGAGCGGCCGCGCCACATCGAGGTGCAGGTGCTCGGCGACAAGCACGGCAACTACGTCCACCTGTTCGAGCGGGAGTGCTCGATCCAGCGGCGGCACCAGAAACTCATCGAGGAGAGCCCCTCGCCTGTCATCACCGCCAAGCTCCGCAAGAACCTGTGCGCCGCGGCGGTCAAACTCGCCAAGGCGGCGGGGTACTACTCGGCCGGGACGTTCGAGTTCCTGCTGGACAACAAGGGGCACAATTTCTACTTCATCGAGGCCAACGCCCGCATCCAGGTGGAACACCCGGTGACCGAGCTGGTCACAGGCGTGGACCTGGTGGCGTGGCAGCTGCGGATCGCGGCCGGCGAGAAACTCGGGATCGACCAGCGCAGCATCCAATTGCTCGGCCACGCGATCGAGTGCCGGATCAACGCGGAGGACCCGACGCGCGGCTTCCAGCCGCGCCCCGGGCGGATCACCGAGTTCATCGCCCCGGGCGGTTTCGGCGTGCGGTGGGACAGCCATGCCCACGCCGGCTACGAGATCCCGCGGTACTACGACTCGCTGATCGGCAAGTTGATCGTACACCGGTTGACGCGGGCCGAGGCGATCTCGTGCATGCGGCGGTGCCTGGAGGAGATCCGGGTCGAGCCGATCGCCACGACCGCGGCGTTTCACCGGAAGGTGCTCGATCACAAGTGCTTCCGCGAGGGGCAGTTCGACACTGGTTTTGTAGAGCGGGAATTGTTAAAGTAACCGATCGCATTCGTGATGGGATTCACAATCAAGTTGAACAGACAGATGGGAGTCTGCGAACATGGCGGTTTTGAAGGGCAATGCGGTAGTCGGGCAGGCCGGCGGGCCGACCGTGGTCATCAACCAGTCGCTGGTCGGCGTGATCCAGGAGGTTCAGAAGTACCCCCAGGTCGAGCACCTGCTGGGCGCCAAGCACGGGGTGCGCGGGATCATCGATGACAAGTTCATCGACCTGAAGCGCCAGCCGACCGAGATGCTCGAGATCGTCGCCCGCACGCCGGCCTCGGCCCTGGGCGCCACCCGCGACAAGCCGGACGAGGCGTACTGCGCCAAGATCTTCGAGCAGTTCCGCAAGCACAACGTCCGCTACTTCTTCTATATCGGCGGCAACGACTCGGCCCAGACCGCCGCGATCGTCAACCGCATCAGCGAGCAGGAGAATTACGAGCTGCAGGTGGTGCATGTCCCCAAGACCATCGACAACGACCTGCTGGTGACCGACCACTGTCCGGGCTTCGGCAGTGCGGCCAAGTTCGTCGCCAGCGCCTTCATCGGCGACAACATGGACAACCGGGCCCTGCCGGGCGTGAAGATCAACGTGCTGATGGGTCGCGAGGCGGGCTATATCACCGCCGCGACGATCCTGGCCCGGCGGCGCGAGGACGACGGCCCGCACCTGATCTACGTGCCCGAGCGGCCGTTCCAGCTGGAGCGGTTCTACGAGGATGTCGCCGCGGTCTTCAGCAAGTACGGCCGGTGCCTGGTGGCGGTCAGCGAGGGCATCCGCGACGAGGAGGGCACCTACTGGGCGACGAAGCTGGCCAAGCAGGTCGAGAAGGACTCGTTCGGCAACGTGCAGCTGTCAGCCGGGGCGGGCGCGTTGGGCGAGTTCCTGGCGGGCATGCTCAAGCAGAAGCTGCCGCAGATCAAGCGGGTGCGTGCGGACACGTACGGCTACCTGCAGCGGTCGTTCCCCGGCTGCGCCAGCGAGGTGGATGCCTGGGAGGCGCGGCTGGTCGGGCAGATGGGCGTCAGCTATGCCATGGGCGCCGGCGGCCGGGACGGCTCGGTGGCGCTGGTGCGTCTGCCGGGCACGAGCTACGCGGTGGGCACCGAGTTTGTGCCGCTGGAGCGGGTCGCCCCGAGCAAGGCCCCGTTCACCAAGTCGCTGCCGAACGAGTTCATCAGCCCGGCCGGCAACTACATCACCGACAAGTTCCTCACCTACGCCCAGCCCCTGGTCGGCGAGCTGCCGAAGGTGGGGTGGTTCGAGCAGGTGCACATCGAGCAGATGTGGGGGTAGCGGACAAGCCGCTGCCGCGAAAGATTGCGATAAGATTCCGAAACGAAAAGCCCCGGCCCGGACGGCCGGGGCTTTTTCCATACCCCCCACGCCGCCGCCAGCTCCCGGACCCGGGTGCCATGGCAGGGCGGGATTACTGTAATGCTGCAGCACGACTTTACAGTGGAGCGACGAAGGGCCGGCGCCGCTTGTTAACGCTGCACGCCTTTGCAACCCGTGCGAAATCCAAAGCGGCGTCTGGCGGCGCCGCACTCCAGAGGCTGTCGCCGGGCGAAGACGCCGCGTTTCCCGGTCCGGCCGGGCGGCGGCACGGCGTGCTTCCCCTCTGCCATTAACTAGGCCTGGCGCGGTGCCGGCCCGGGGCTTGATGCGGCGAGGGCGATGTGGGGTCGTAAGCTTAACGGTGGGTAGTGGTTACGTAGTCTGCAGAACCCATTAACAGGTGGCTGTCCCTAGTTTTCGTAAGGTCGTCTCGCTGACGGTAAACAGTTACGCAGATAGCCCACCCTGCGGCCTACCGCGGCAGACCGAATTCCTGGACCCAGTACCAGCGGTAATAGCCGCCGGTGCGGACGGCTGCGCCGAGCTCGGTGAAATCCTCGTCGAGGATGTTGGCGCGGTGGCCAGGGCTGTCCATCCACTGGCTCATGGTCTCTTCGGGGGTGGTGAACCCGCCGGCGAGGTTCTCGCCGACCTTCGTGAAGTAGTAGGCGTACTGCAACGCCCGGCTGCCGATCGTCGAGCCGGTGATCGGGTTGGTGTGGTCGAAGAAATCGTTCTCGATCATCTGGCAGGCATAGTCGCCGGCGATGCGGGCGAGGGTGGCATTACCGGCCACGGGCGGCAGGCCCTGCTGGCTCCGCTCCTCGTTGACCAGCTCGACGATGCGGGCACCGAACTGCTCGGCCTCAGCGGGGACGAAGCACTCATTGGTCTCGGCGGTGAAGTTCTCGCCAAGCACGCCACCGGCCGAGGGGCCCGGCTCGCAACCCGCCGCCGCCAGCGCAGCCAGCATGGCGACGGTCACGACCGCTGCGCGCAGTCGGTCGACCGGCTGCTTCCGATATCCGGCAGGTTGTGTTTTGGCTCCCATGGCCGATCCCCTGCATCCGATTATATGGCAGTCATAGTATACTTCGTCAGTTTACCCCAATATCTGTCGGTGCTCAACAGGAAATCTATCGGATCGACGCGGGGCATCCCCTTGCGTTCGACCATCTTACTCGCCCAAAGAGTGGTTATCCACACGGTAATCTGCGGGGATGAGGTTGACCGAACCGGGTCTGAGGTGCTATATATGGGTCCGGACAAAGCCACAAGACGCCCCCATCGTCTAGCGGCCTAGGATATCAGGTTCTCATCCTGGAGACCGGGGTTCGAGTCCCCGTGGGGGCGTTTTTTTATGCGCTTTTTTCCTTGCGACCGATAACCGGTTCATATCCAGGGAATTGCGTTCATGTATTGAGCACCCCCTTGGCCCGCAAAATCCCCTCCACCTTCGCCGGCTCCTCCACCGTAAAGGCGATCCGGCTCCAGGTGTTGCGCCGCACCAGCAGATACGCCACGTCCCGGTCCGGACGGCCCCAGT
>JAWLBS010000262.1:0-7582 GCA_041687575.1 Phycisphaerae bacterium
ATTGCCCGCCGCTATCGAGTCCATCCTGCCTGCCGATTGCCTGGCACAGATCGATGCCGCCGCCTGGCCCGAACCGCCGATCTTCGAGCATCTCCGCCGTTGGGGCGTGGCTGACGATGACATGTGGCGGACGTTCAACATGGGCGTCGGTTATGTGATGGTCGTCCGGCCGGCGTTTACGCAGAGCATCCTCAAGCAGCTGCACCGGCGGAAAGTGCAGGCGTGGCGGATCGGCCGGATCGTTCGCGGTGCGGGCGGGGTTGAGGTGACGCGGCCCACGTCGTCAGCCTGAACAATGTAGGGCGGGCTCTGCCCGCCACGCCGTTTTTGTTCAGTCCCGCCAGGGACGACAGAAATGGCAGGGGCAATGGCTATGCCCACGAGGATTCGAGGTCGATACCGGCCCGTGCGGTTTGAGTGAAAGCGGCGTCACAGCCGCCGCACTCCATATCGCGCGGACGCATCCTGTCCGCGATTCGGCACGGCTTACCGCTCCCTCACGGTCGCGGCTCGTTGAAGCAGGACCACGGCACCCGGTCTGCTGTCCCCTGTCCCCTGTAACCTGTAACCTGTAACCCGCCTTTCGACCTACCCTGTCGGGTCGGTCGACCGGATCTCGAACACCGCCTGCTCGGTGTACGTCTCGCCGGTGAGGTAATCGACGAAGCGGGCCTGGACCGTCACACTGCGGGGGGGCTGAAAGCCTTCGGGCCAGGGGCAGCGGGCGGTGTAGTGGTTGGTCATGAACCGGCCGGCCCAGATCTTGCGGAGCTCCTCGCGATTCCAGGAGCACTCCCGGATCAGCTTCGGCCCGCCTTCGCCCGCCAGGTCGAAGACGCGGACGGTCAGTTCGCCCGCGACTTTGATCGTGTCGCCGTCGGCGTCGTACGGCTGGATGTAGACCACCACGCCGTCGTCGCTGGCATCGCCGTCGGCGTCATACCCGCCGCTGAGGCGGGCGAAGCGGATCCCCTCGACCGGCGCCAGACGCACCGGCTCGGGGCCGACCTGCTGCAGCTTCGCAATCCGCCCCCGCTGGCTCTCGATCGTCTCCTGCTGGTTGGCGACCCGCCGCTGAAGCTGCGCGACCGTGTCCTCCAGCTGCGCGACCTGCCTCTGCATCTGCGCCACCGGCGACGGCCCGGTGGGCCCGCAGCCGATCGCCGCCAATGCAAACGCAGCCGCACCGCCCCACAGGGCGATCCGGCTGGCCATTTGCGCTACTGTTGATTCATGTCCGGTCATTCGGTCTTCGGCGTCGTCTTGGGAGCCGGCATGCTCTCGAGAATCTTGTCGATCAGCCCGTACTCGAGAGATTCGCCGGCATCCAGCCAGAGGTTGCGGTCGAAGTCCTTCTCAATCCTGTCCAGCGCCTGGCCCGTGTGCTGCTGGAAGATCTCGTAGAGGCGGTGCCGCAGCCGGATGATCTCCTTCGCCTCGATCGACAGATCGGTCGCGGTCGCCTCCAGCACCCCGCCGATCAGCGGCTGGTGCAGCAGGATGCGCGAATTGCCCAGCGCGAACCGCTTGCCCGCGGCGCCGCCGGCCAGCAGCACGCTGCCCATGCTCGCGGACAGACCGATGCTGTAGGTCGCCACGTCGCAGCGGACGTACTGCATCGTGTCGTAGATCGCCATGCCGGCGCTGACCGAGCCGCCCGGCGAGTTGATGTACATGTGGATGTCGGCGGTCGCGTCCTCGTTGGACAGATACAGCATCTGCGCAACGACCAGGTTGGCCATGTGATCGTCAATGGCGCCGCCGACAAACACGATCCGGTCCCGCAGCAGCCGCGAGTAGATGTCGTACGCGCGTTCGCCGCGACCGGTCGTCTCGATTACAATTGGCACAAGGCTCATGCTCTGTTGTCCTCGCAGGCTATTTCTCTGGGGCGACCGGGACGTCAGTAGCCGCATCGGCGCCCAGGACCTCGTCGATCAGACCGTATTCCTTCGCCTCGAACGCGTCCATGAACCGGTCCCGCTCGGTCTCGGTCTCGATCTTGTCGTGCGGCTGGCCGGTGTGTTTGGCCAGGATGTTGTTCAAACGCCGCTTGTCCTTGAGGATCTCCTCGGCCTGGATCCGGATGTCCTCGGCCTGGCCGGTGATCCCCCCGTACGGCTGGTGCAGCATGATCTTGGAGTTCGGCAGGGCGAACCGCTTGCCCTTCACGCCGGCCGCAAGAATGATCGCCGCCCCGCTGGCCGCCTGGCCGATGCAGTAGGTTGCCACGCTGGCCGACATGTACTGCATCGTATCATAGATCGCCAGCGTCTGGTCGACCAGACCGCCCGGACAGTTGATGTACAGGTGGATGTCGGCCTCGCGCTTGATCGACTGGAGGTAGAGCAGCCGCATGACCACCAGGCTGGCGGTCCGTTCGGTGATCGGCCCGGCCAGGAAGATGATCCGGTTCTCCAGCAGCATGTCCTCGATGGACATCTCGCGGTAGCGCTGGTACGCCGGATGCTGCGCGTGCGTCGGTAGATTCCTCAAAAGCATCTCGTCCATATCCGCCATCCCGTGTTATCCGCCGGGGCCGCTGACGACCCGGCGCTCGTGATCCGCCGGGCGCCCGGAGGCCGGCTACTGGTTCTCTTGCTGCGGCGCTTCCTCTTCGACCACGTTGGCCTTTTCAATGATTGTATCCACGACCTTGGCGTCGCGGATCTCCAGGACCAGCGATTCGATGCTGCCGTCCTTCATCATGTCGTCACGCATCCGGTCGAAGCGGCGCCCGTACATCTGGGCGATCGCCGCGATCCGGCTGTTGACCTCGCCCTCGTTGATGTCGATGTCGAGCTCCTCGGCGATCTTGTTCATGATGAAAAAGAGTTTCAGGTCGTTGCGGGTCTGCTCGGCGGCCTGGACCCGCAGCTCGTCCATCTGCTTCTGGACCTCGTCCTCGGGCGTGCCCTGGTTGCGCATCTGCAGCACCCGCCGCATCACTGCGCGTTCGGTCTGGCGGTTGGACAGGTTCTCCGGCAGCTCCACGCTCGTCACGCCCAGCAGATACTCTTCCACCTGCTGACGCATCGCCCGCCGGATCTCCTGGTCGATCCGCCCGGTCAGCTGCTGGCGGAGCAGATCGCGGAGTTCCTGCTCGCTGTCGAAGCCCATGCTCGAAAGAACTTCCTGGCTCAGCTCGGGGACGACCATCCGCTTGACCTGCTTGACAGTCACCTCGATGGTGGCGGTCTTGCCGCGGAGCTCTTCCTTCTGATAGTCCTCGGGCAGCGTGCCTTCCAGCGTGCGGCTCTCGCCGGGCTTGGCGCCGATCATGACCTCGCCGAAGTTCTCGAGCGTCATGCCCTCGACGACCCGCGGCCGGGCGAACAGCGACGTGTCCTCGGTCTTGCTGACCTCCTGCCCGTCAGCGGTGACAACGATGTCGCCGACGATCATGTCGTCCTGCTGGATCGGCTCGTCGACCGGCTGGTACTGGCCGCGCAGGCCCCGGATGCGCTGGACCTCGCGATCGACGTCCTCTTCGGCGACCTCGATCTTCGGCTTTTTGATCTGGACGCCTTCAAGGTTGGGCAGATCGAACTCGGGCTTGAGCTCGACTTCGAAGGAGTAGGTCAAATCGCCCTCCTGCGGCAGTGTGACCTTCTCCACGTCGATATCGGGCTGGCCGAGCACATCGAGTTCGGCCTTGGCGACGGCCGCCTCGTAAGATTCCGACAGCAGCGTGCCCTTGACCTCGTCGCCGATCTGTTTGCCGAACCGCTTTTCGATCAGGGTCTTGGGCGCGCGGCCCTTGCGGAAGCCGGGGATGGCCGCCTCGCTGGACAGGTCGCCGTAAGACTTTTCCGTCCGCTCGTCGATCACCTCGCGGGGGACGGTGACCGTGACCCGCCTGCGGAGGGTGCCGATGTCCTCGACGTCCACGGCGATGCGGTCCTTGAGCTCCTGCTCCTGCTCCTCGCCCTGCTGCTCCTGCTCTTGGCCCTGCTGCTCTTGTTCCGTCGGTTCGACCTGGTCTTTTTCGAGTTCGTCCGCCATCGCCAACCTGCCTTTGCCTGAATTATGCCGTCGTAAACGTAGAAACGCCGTCCACCGGACCCAGTGCTTCGGGAAAGACGGTGGCGGCTCTAAACTATAGCGTCACCAAAGGGCCACGCCAGCTGCCGATACCCCCAATACGGCACTGGCCGGTCAAGTCGACCGGCCAGCTAAAGCGGGTGATGGGACTTGAACCCACGACATTCACGTTGGCAACGTGACGCTCTACCACTGAGCTACACCCGCACGAAGCAAGTTGTACGCCCACCATTTATATATCCATCGGCCAGGTTTGCAAGTCCCTGGCGACTGGATCATGCAAAATCTGCCGCTAAAATCGCCGGCGTGATATACAACACCGCTCAATCCGTCGTGTGGCTGGGGCTGATCGGGCTGGCCCTGCCTGCCGCCTCGTGCGGCTGGGCCTGGCTCGCAAGCCTGATCCTGGCCCGAAGATCCCTCGCCCCCCATTCCCACCAGATCCTGGTCGGCCTGACGAGCCTCGCCCCACTGATCGCGCTGGCCCTGGTACTGACGTTCCGCGGGCAGATCATCGCCGCCACCACTGCCGGCGCCGGCGGTGCGATTACATATCTGCTTATGGCGCCTGCGGTAATCGCCGCCGGCCCGCTTGCCAGCCGCGCCTGGTCCCCTTGGCGTCGCGGGGTGCTGCCATTCTGCATGGCCGTGGCGGCCACATGGTATCTGCTTGGCGTGACGGGGCACTTCACGCCGCTGGACGGCCAGTTCCTGATCACACTGTTTTTGCTGGGGACGTGGCTGTTCCGGATCGAGTGCCGCGCGGCCAACGGCAGGATCGAACAGTGTGAAACGGCGGAAGTCTCCGCCGGCGGCAACGGCAACCCCGGTCCGGATGTCGCCGGGAATCCGGCCAACGAGCCAGCAGCGGGTGAGCAGCCGGCGGGGGTCCCGGCGGCCAACCCGCGACCGGCGCGGCCGACGGCGGTGGACCGGCAACCGGCAAGGACGGGCGCCGCGGTTTCGCAAGCCGACAGGACCGATAACCCTTCGCGGCTGGTGTCAGCCCTACTGATGACGATCGCCCTGCTCGTCAGTGTGGCGCTGACCGTGGCCGTGGTCCTGCTGGTTGGCGATCTGCCCGCCGAGGCGACGGTGCTCGTACCGCTGCTGGCGGTGCTGGCATGCGCGGGGCCGATCGGCTGGGCGGCTGTTTCCCGTAGCGAGGCCCGGGCGGACTGGCTGGGGGCGCTGGGGTATGCGGCGCTGGCGGCCGCGTGCATGGTGCCGGGGCTGGCGGGGTTTCTGCAGATCGTGACCCTGCACAACGGGACGTGGATCTTCCAGCCGCTGCATTCCGCCCCGCCGCTGTACGGGCCGGACGGGGCGGTGCTCGCTCTGGCGGCTGGTCTGCTGCTGGCACTGGGGCACGAGGGGCTGACGGGCAATCGGTCGGGCCGGCAACTGGTCGCGGGGACCTGGGGCCTGTGGCTGATCTGGGTTGGCGTCAGCGCTGTCCTGAACTGATCTGTCCGGCGTCGGCCTGACTGACCTGCTGCGGGACAGCCGGGGCCGGGGGCATCGCCCCATCGGCGGGCTTGCGGCCGTTGACCCCACTGCCAACCAGCCAGACGCCCAGCAACATCAGGCCGATGCCCACCCACTGGACCGGCACGAGGCTCTCGCCCATCTTCCAACTGGCAATCACCACGATGATCGCGTAGCCGCAGGTGACCATGATCGGGTAAGCCAGGCTGATCTGGAGCTTCTGCAGGGCATACAGGTACGCCAGCAGGTTCAACGCAAAACAGATCAGCCCCAGCATGAACAGGCCGCTGGAGGCGACCGCCTTGACGGCCGGGACGACTCCGCCGGCCAGCACGTCGCCCGAGGCCGCCAGCCGACTGGCGGCGGCCTTGATCAGCAGGTTGGCTGAGGCATTGAGGATCAGCGCCACGATCAGCACGACGAAATACCGCATCGCGTTCTCCGGGAGGCTACTGGGCCTCGACAAAGGCATTGTAAATCGCCCGGACGGCCTGTTCGAAGTCCTCGTTGGCCACGCCGGCGATCACGTTGATCTCGCTGGAGCCCTGGTCGATCATGCGGATGTTGATGCAGGCCTTGCCCAGGGCCCCGAAGATCCGGGCGGAGATGCCCGGCGTATAGGCCATACCCCGCCCGACGGTGGCGATCAGGGCCAGGCCCGTCTGGACGTGGACGGCGTCGGGTTGGCACTCGGTGCGGATCTCGGCGAGGATCTTGTCCAGTTTTGCGTTGATCTGGCTGTCGGCGATCACGACGCTGACCGAGTCGATGCCCGAGGGCAGGTGCTCGAACGAGACGCCGTTGACCTCCAGGACGCTCAGCAGCCGGCGGGCGAAACCGATTTCCTGGTTCATCAGGGTCCGTTCAACGGCGATGACGGTGAAGTCCTTCTTGCCGGCGATGCCGGTGATCATGCCCTTTTCGGTGACCGGCGAGGCGTCCTGAACGATCCGCGTGCCGGGGTCGTCCGGATGGTTCGTGTTGCGGATGTTGACCGGGATGCCTGCCTGGCGGACCGGGAAGACCGCCTCGTCGTGCAGCACCGACGCGCCCATGTACGACAGCTCGCGCAGCTCGCTGTAGGTGACCACCTCCATCGGCCGGGCACCCGGCACGATACGCGGGTCGGCCATCAGCAGGCCCGACACGTCGGTCCAGTTCTCGTAGACCTCCGCGCCGACGCCGCGGGCGACGATCGCGCCGGTTATGTCCGAGCCGCCCCGGCTGAAGGTCTTGACCGTCCCGTCCGGCATCGAGCCGTAGAAGCCCGGAACGACCGCCTGCTTGTGGCCGGCGAGGCGCTTGCTGATGACCTCCTGCGTCCGCTGGGCGTCGAAGCGGCCCTTCTCGTTAAAGAAGATGACCTCGGCGGCATCGACGAAGTCGTAGCCCAGCAGGGCCGCCATGATCAGGCCGTTGAGGTACTCGCCGCGGCTGGCGGTGTAGTCGGCCGAGGCGCCCCCGGCAACGTTGGTGCGGATCTCGTCGAGGTGGGGCTGCAGGTCGATCTCGACGCCGAGGTCCTTGACGATTTCGATGTACCGCCCGGCGATGGTGTCAAAGGCCTCGTCGAAGTGCATGCCCTGCGAGGCGTTGGCGTGGCAGAGGTAGAGCAGGTCGGTGATCTTCTTGTCGTCGGGGCTGCGCTTGCCGGGCGCCGAGGGCACGACGAAGCGGCGATCGGGGTCGGCCTCGATAATCTGTTGGGCCTTGCGGATCATCCCGGCATCAGCCAGCGACGTGCCACCGAATTTTGCGACCTTGATACCCATATCTGCTTCCCGCCTTTATGCATGCGTTCGGGAATCCCATCGGTTTGAACCAAGGCGGCGATTATACCGCGCAGGGCCGCCGCGTCGAGTGGGCGACACGCATTGTCCGCCAGGAAGGAAATGCTCCGCACTTACGCATCGGGGGCTGACGGTCCGACCCCTTCACGAGATGTCCGCACTCGAACCGGCACCCAATCCCCCCGGGGCAGTGGCGGGAACCAAAAACAAGCGGCCAGGCCCGGGCAATCCCCGGGCCTGGCCGTGGTTTTGAGGAGCGG
>JAWLBS010000263.1:0-7561 GCA_041687575.1 Phycisphaerae bacterium
TTCGTCCGGGGCGAGAGCCCCGCTCCTGGGCACGTCCACAACGAGCGGGCAGTTTGACGGGAACCGGGCGGGGGTGTCAACGGCTGCGTGAAAATTCGGAGGCCCACGGGCGCCTCCGGCGAGCGGGCGCTTGACGACGGTCTGCCCCCTTGCACTGCGTTTGGGGCTCTATTGGTGGGGCAGGATACAAGGGTCCCGGGTTCGGAACGTCAACGACAACGGCACCCTCGCTGACGCTTCGGGCTGTTTCGCACCTGCGTCCGGCTCTTTGGCGAGGTGTTCAGGTATTCAGCTGACCCGGATGTGCCCGAGCCGCTCGATCAGTGAATCGACCAGCTGCAGGCGCTCGCGCAGGTCGTCGTGATAGGTTGCGGTGCGACTGTGACGGATCTCCGAGGGCAGGTCCGTGCGCTCGGCGCGGAGCAGTTCGAGCAGCAACTCCCGCTCGCGGTCGCTTAGTGTCAATTCGCTCTGCATGACAGGCCTCCCGGCCCGACGGCCGTTGTACTTCGTAACGACAGGCATCCTTACTATCATAGCAGCCGTCGGGGGCCGAAGACGAACGCGGGAGGTGCCTTTCCAGCCTCAGTAGTGTCGCGGGCAGGACCCACCGAAGACCGGCACCCGAACAGGTCGAGCCAGTAGATCATCGGTTCGCCAGCGGGCCATCCGTCCGGAATGCCGAGGCCGGCAGCCCCTCCTTGTTCATCAGGTTCCCCAAGGCGATCTGGTTCCAGGCGTAGCGGACGGTGGCCGGGTGCTCGACCTGGTCGCTGGCCACGACGACCGTGTCGCCTTCAATCGTTGCCTGCGCCTCGTGAAACTCGCCGTCGGGGCCCGCGATCTCGAACCGGGTCAGCGGCTTGCCGTCACGCGAGGCGAGCCCGCTACCGACGTGGTCGAACGAGATCCGCGCCGTCTCGCCCTCGACCGTCATCGATTTGTAGAGCGGACCCGAGTAGACAATGTCTTCATGGCCATACGTCTTCGCCAGGGCCCACAGCGCCAGCCGCAGGCCGACGTCCTGCTTGTTGCGGGGGTGGATGTCGCTGACGTTGCCGATGTCGTTGGTGACGACCATGCCGGTGCTCGGGATCGACAGGGCCGCGACCTGCGCCTCCCAGATCTCGGGCAGGCGGGTCGGGTTGCCGCCGTAGCGGTACGGCGCCAGCTGCACGTAGTAGAACGGGAACTCGCCCTGGCCCCACATTTTTCGCCAGCCGGCGATCAGGGCCTTCATCTTGTCGAGGTAGTCCATGCCATCGCCGATGTTGGACTCGCCCTGGTACCAGATCGCCCCCCGGATCGCCATGGGCACCAGCGGGGCGACCATGCCGTTGTACAGCGTGGTCGGTTGACCGTTCTGGTGGAGTTCGTGGCCGGGCAGCGCCGGCAGCGGCGGGACGGTCTCGCCGGCCGCCCGGGCCTTGCGGGCGGCCCTGGCCCACGCCTCGACGGCGGGGATGAATGGCTCGAGGCGCTGGCGGAACCGCTGTCGCTGCTGCTGCACCTGCCGGTCGATCGATTCCAGCGACGGTACCGCGGCAAAGCCCTCGACCGGGGTCCACGGTTCGATCCGCGTGCCGCCCCAGCTGGTCGAGATCAAGCCGATCGGCACGTCCAGCTCCTGCTGGAGCTTGCGGCCGAAGAAGTACGCCACGGCGCTGAAGCCCGGGATCGTCTCGGGCGAGCAGACCCGCCAGCGGGCGTACACGTCGCCCCTGGGGCTGGGCGCCACATCGTGCGAGACGTCGAGCAACCGGATCCGCGGATGGTCGGCGGCGGCGATCTCCGTTTCGGCGCTGGCCGTCTGCCGGAGCGGCCAGGCCATGTTCGACTGGCCGGAGCAGACCCACACCTCGCCGACCAGGACATTATTCAGGGTGACCTTGTTGTTGCCTTCGACGGTCATCGTCAGCGGCTCGGTGCCGGTTTGCAGCGGTTCCAGCTCGACCCGCCACTGGCCCCGCTCGTCGGCCGTAGTCGTTTGCTCCTGCCCGGCGATCGAGACGGTCACCTTCTCGCCCGGCTCTGCCCAGCCCCAGACCGGCACGGCCCGGCCGCGCTGCAGCACCATGTTGCTGCCGAAGACATGCGGCAGCGTGACAGCCGCCGCAGCGGGCATCGCCGCAGCCAGCAGGCAGATCAGGCCGACAACGTGAAAGCGGTTGGATGATAACATGACAGCTCCCCTTCAATCTCAACAGGTTAGGGACGACAAGCGGATTGTACCGCGCGGCGATTGGCGGGCAAACAAGTGCTCTCCGCTCGCGTTCTGTGCCCCCCCTGTTGTCATCCTGAGCAACGCGAAGGATCTCTGCCAAGCGGCGTGTTTTCCGCTTGCGTTCTGTGCACCCCCGCCGTCATTCTGAACGCAGTAAAGGATCTCTTCAGAGCGGGGTGCTAAACCACAGGCACCCTGTCCAATAAAGATTCTTCGCTGCCCTTAGAATGACAACTTCGGGGTGAGCATTCAGACCTTTGCCTTGTAACCTGTCCATTTCAACCATCTCTTTCCCCACCGCCGACCGATCTGCTAGAATAGGCGGTGACGCTGACGGCGCCGCCGACGTGACTGCGGCGCAGGTCCTTTCGGCAAGACGGTGTTGGGTCCGGATCGAGCCCTGCAAGGAGTTGTCGTTGACTGAGGGCGGACTGATTCTGGTGACCGGGGCGAACGGCTACCTGGGCGGGCGGCTCGTGCCGGCGCTGCTGGAGAAGGGCTACCGCGTCCGGTGCCTGGTCCGCGATCCGTCCCGGCTGCAGGGCCGGCCGTGGATCGACCGGGTCGAGGTAGTCCAGGCCGACGTCTTGTGCCCGGTGACCCTGCCGGCCGCCATGCGCGATGTCCAGGTCGCCTACTACCTGATCCACAGCATGGGCGCAGGGGCGGGCTTCACCGAGCGGGACATGGAGGCCGCGCGGCAGTTCGGTGCGGCCGCGCGGGCGGCGGGGGTTCGGCGGATCATCTACCTGGGCGGTCTGGGCGACCCGGATGAAACGCTCTCGCCGCATCTGCGCAGTCGCCACAAGACCGGTGACGCCCTGCGGGCGGCGGGCGTGCCGGTGACGGAATTCCGGGCGGCGGTCATCGTCGGCTCGGGCAGCCTTTCGTTCGAGATGATCCGGTACCTGACCGAGCGGTTGCCCGTGATGATCTGCCCGAAGTGGGTCTACACGCGCGTCCAGCCGATCGCCGTCCGCAACGTGCTGGAGTACCTGGTGGCCGCGCTGGAGACGCCGGCCAGCGCCGGACAGATCATCGAGATCGGCGGGGCCGACGTGCTGACCTACGCGGACATGCTGATGGGCTATGCGCAAATCCGCGGCCTCAAGCGGATCCTGTTGCCGGTGCCGGTCTTCAGCCCCAGGCTCAGCACGTACTGGCTCTACCTGATCACGCCGCTGCCGGTGCGGATCGCCGCGCCGCTGATCGAGGGGCTGCGCAACGAGGTGGTCGTCCGCGACCCCAAGGCGCGGTGGCTGTTCCCGCAGGTCAGGCCGTTCGACTACACGACCGCGGTGCGGCGGGCCCTGATCCGCCTGGAGACCGGGCAGGTGGACACCTCCTGGTCCGACGCGGTCGCCGCCAGCCTGGGCGACCTGTCGCCGGTGGCGCTGACGATGCACGATGGCATCCTGATCGAGCGGCGCCAGCGGATCGTCGCCTGCGCGCCCCGGCACGCGTACCACGTCTTCAGCGGCATCGGCGGGAAGCGCGGCTGGTTCTACCTGGAGTGGGCGTGGCAGCTGCGCGGCGTGATGGACTGGCTGGCCGGCGGCGTGGGCATGCGTCGCGGGCGGCGCGACCCCGACGAGCTGCGCGTCGGGGACGCGCTGGACTTCTGGCGGGTCGAGGCGGTCGAGCCGGACCGGCTGCTGCGGTTGCGGGCCGAGATGAAGGTGCCCGGCGACGCGTGGCTGGAGTTCGGCGCTGCGCCCCTTTCGGGTGGCCGGACGCTGCTGACCCAGACGGCCTTCTACGTGCCCAAGGGGGTCGGGGGACTGGCGTACTGGTACTCGTTGTACGCGATGCACGCGGTGCTGTTCAGCGGTCTGATCCGCACGATCGGCCAGCAGGCCGAACGGCTCGCCGCCGAGGAGGCCCGTGCGGCGGGCAAGTATCCCCGCCTGGCGAAGGCGACCGATAGTCGGGTGGCGTAGCGCCTGCTATACTGTCGCGTCCGGCTGGCGCGGCCGGGCGCGTGACGCGTGCAAACCCGCCGGATGAGTGATCGTTGCGACAAACGGACAGACAATGGAGGCCATGGCGATGGACCAGATCCCGCTTCGGTACGGCACGAACCCGCACCAGAAAAACGCCCGCGTGTTCGCCCTCGATGGGTCCCTGCCGATTCAGGTGCTCAACGGACAGCCGAGCTATATCAACATCCTCGACGCCCTGTACGGCTGGCAGCTCGTCCGCGAACTCAAGGCGGCGACGGGCCTGGCGGCCGCGGCGTCGTTCAAGCACACCAGCCCGGCCGGGGCGGCTGTCGCTAAACCGCTGACTCCCGAATTCCGCCGGTCGCAGTTCCTGGCCGAGGAAGACCTCTCGCCGGCCGCGACCGCCTACGCCCGCGCCCGCGGCGGCGACCGGATGAGCTCCTACGGCGACGCCGCCGCAGTCAGCGATGTGGTGGACGTCTCGCTGGCGAAGATGCTCGGGCGGGAGGTGTCCGACCTGATCGTCGCGCCCGGCTACGAGCCGGAGGCCCTGGAGGTGCTCAAAGCCAAGCAGGGTGGCCGGTACCTCGTCCTGCAGATCGACCCGAACTACCAGCCGCCCGAGATGGAGCGGCGCGAGATGTTCGGCGTCGGTCTCGAGCAGCAGCGCAACGCCGCGACGATCGACCGGTTGCTGCTGCAGAACGTTGTTACGCAGCAGAAGGACATCCCCGACGGCGTCGCCGAGACGCTCATCGTCGCGACCGTCGCCCTGAAGTACACCCAGTCCAACAGCGTGTGCGTCGCCTATGACGGGCAGGTGATCGGCATGGGCGCTGGCCAGCAGTCGCGGGTCCACTGCACCCGCCTGGCGTGCGACAAGGCGGAAAAGTGGTTCCTGCAGATGCACCCGCGCGTGCTCGACCTGCCGTTTGCCGAGGGGCTCAAGCGGCCGGAAAAGGCCAACGTCGTCGACCAGTTCCTGCTGTGGGAGCAGCTCTCGGATGCCGAGCGGGCGGCGATGCTGGCGGGCCTGAGAGGTGAGCCCGAGCCGATCGGCCGCGACGAGCGGCTGGCGTGGATGCGCCGCTTCGACGGCATCGGCCTGAGCAGCGACGGCTACATCCCCTTCCGCGACAACATCGACCGCGCTGCCCGCAGCAACGTGCAGTACGTGATCCAGCCGGGCGGGTCGATCCGCGACGAGCCGGTGATCGCCGCGGCCGACGAGTACGGGATGGTGATGGTCGAGTCGGGGCTGCGGCTGTTCGTGCACTGATCGGGCGGTCCTGGCTGAGGCGTCGCGTGTGCATTCGGGGATCGGGTGTCGGGTTTCGGGACGGCAGGGATCCCGGCTTCGCCAAACGGCGGCTACGCCGTGGCAAGCAGGGGGGGCAGGGGTCAGTGTCCACGACTGGCACGGCTCTGCGAACAGCTGCACGACCGTGGCGACCGATGTGGCTTTAATGCCGAATCGGCAGTAACGTCCGGCGTTGGAGTGAGCCGGCTTTGGCCAGATGCGCAGCCAAAAGGCCCGCGCCACGGTTTCCTGCAGCGCGGGCCTTCTGTGGTGTGCGACGCTTGGATGCGTGACGGTTCTGGCCGCAACATCTGTGTGCCGGCCAGGCGTGCCGCCTATTCGCGTTCGATCTCGACCTCGCGTTCGATCCGGAGCTCTTCCCTGACGGTGCCGCCCCGCGGTGCCGCCCCCTCGAACTCGAACACGTTGGCCAGGTTGCGAGCCGTCAGGACCTGCTCGCCCTTGAGCTGGCCGGGCACGCCCGTGACGATCACCCACTGCTGTTCGCGGATGTCCAGTCCGTCAGGCAGACGATCCTGGTCACCCAGGTCGACCTGGACGACCTGGCCGTCCTTGGTCCGTACGCGAACCACCTTGTGCTCGACGTCGTCAACCTCGACCTCGCGGCTGTCCAGCACGCGGCCCTGGATCTGGCGCTGGTTCGGCGCGGTGATCAGCGCCGCCGCGGCCGGCACCTCGCCCTGGCCGGGCCTCATCTGTCCGCCCGTCGAGCCCGCGCCGGCGCCCGGCTGGGCGGCGGTCCCGTGCTGCTCAACGGATGGCCCCCACTGCTGCTGTCCCGGCTGTTGCTGGGCGGGCTGCTGCTGGCCTGGCTGTGCCTGCCCCTGCTGCTGCGCCGGCTGTCCCTGCCCCGATTGCGCCTGAGCGATCGCCCCCCAGGCGCCCAGACTCACGACGGCAACGATGGCTGCAAATGCAGTGATTCTCATAGGTATCCTTCCTTTCTTTCGCACGTGAAATGAAGTGCAATCTTCTGTTGCCACCAAACCCCCGTCATGCCGTGCGGGACGGTGGCGGGTCCCGCTCGAACGGTGAAACGGTTCTTGCATCTGCCCGGCGGGGTCGTCCTCGCCTGCGCGCCGGGCTTTGCGTCCCCCTGATCGGCTGGCCGATATTATGGCCCTCTAAGAATTACAGTAGGCGGCGCCTGGGGCAAGTCAAGAAATCGTCGACGGCGCTGCGCGAGTGCGGGTCGCGACAGTGCACGCCTCTGCGCGCATGCGCTGCAGCCGTGCGGCGCGGCCGGCGGCCGGCGCCTCAATCATCCCAGCCGCCGCAGGCTTTGCTCGTGTGCCGAAGTCGTAGGCCCGGTCGTAGTAGCTTTACTCGTCCGCTGCGTCTTCCTGCTGCTGCATCTGGCGGCCCGCGTCCGCATCGGGTTCTAGTCGCCCTCGGGCGGGGGGCGCAGCTGTGTGCTCGCGTCGTAGCTGTCGTCGCCGTACCGGCCGGTCCCGCCGTAGCCGCGGTAGAGCTGGGCGCGCGGCTGGCCGAGGCCGCGATTCAAGCCGCTGCGGTAGCCGAGCCCGTAACCGCTTTGATATCCCCGGTCGTAGCCCTGCTGAAGCAGATCGCCGGTGCCGTCCTGGTAGCCGTACCGCTGGCCAGCATAGCGGCCGTAGGTCGGTCCCCCGTACTGCCCGAACTGGTTGCCGGGCTGGGCGCTTGGTCCGCCACCCACGCCGACCCGGCCGGGCTGGCCGGACGCGGTGTACAGATCCGCGTAGTCGCCGTACCAGCCGGCGTCCTGCGAACCGGTATAGTAGTCGTGTCGCAGGTCGTACACGGCCTGCCCACGGGCCTGTCCGGCGGTCAACAGCACGAACGGCACAGTGAGAAGAGACACAATGATATTACGCATGACGGAATACCCCCCGTGAGTTGGATCGCGAGCCCCCGTTTGCATGTCGGCGTCACCCCGCGCGGCGCGCAAAGGTCGCCGATGTATTCGAGTCGCAGCGCCTGGCGGGGCGTTGCGACGGCACGCGGCACCCCGACGCCGCGCAGCGTGCCTGTTGATTACACGGGCGCCGCAGCGAGCAAGTCAAGAGATCGGCCCCGAGCCCTCACCGGCAG
>JAWLBS010000264.1:0-7561 GCA_041687575.1 Phycisphaerae bacterium
ATACGACAGGTCCGGAAAGTAGGGCGGCCGATCGTTGGCGTCGCCGCGTCCGTTGAGTGTGTTCAGAATCCGCTGCCGATGCGTCAATGCCATGTCCGTCGCGCCTCCTCGTGTGCAGGTCCGGGTTTTCGTGTCTTTGCCGGCGGGGGTTGCAACGAAGTTGATCCCGGTGCTGATGCGCCCGCCGGAAAGGTAAGACTATCCCCGAAGCCCGCGTCAAAGGCAACCCTGCCGCACCCGGCGTCGGCCTTTGGAGTGCGGCGCCGCAGACGACGCAACCCTTTGGATGCCAGAGGATTGCGGTCACCTGGACGTCGTCGCCAGGCACCGCGATGCCTTCCGTCGGCGGCTGGAGGCTTTTCTGCGGGACCTGCCTGCCCGATCGTCGTGACAGGGGGCATGACAGGATCCGCGGCAACCGGGAAGGTCCAAGTGCCAGGGCTGGACAGTTCAGTCGTCCCTGACGGGACTCCAACAACGCAAACAGCACCCCAAGGTCTTGGCGGCCAACCGACCCCGTCTTGAAAGGCGGGGCTACGATCGGTCGCCCCTGACGGGGCTCGAAAGACAAAGACGACAGCCCCCAAACATGCCGCGGAAACCACCCGCAAAAAGTGTCACGCCCCTTCGGCCTGTCGGCCGGCCGAGAATCCGCTAAACTATGGGTCTGGCTCCCGGTGCTTCTCGATGGTCGTGCGAGAGGTGCGGTTGCGGGATGTCTCCTTTGACCAGCAGATGCGTGGAGTCGCATGAACCAGACATTGACGGATCTAGCTGTCTTCCTGCAGGCCCAGGGCATGCCGTGCCAGGTCGTCGGCGATGCCGACCACTGCGTGTGCGGCGTGGCGACCCTCGAAGACGCCGGGCCCGAGCAGGTGTCTTTCCTGGCCAACCCCCGGTACGAGAAGATGCTGGGCACCACCCGGGCCGGCGCGGTTGTCGTGCGGCAGGGGCAGACCGCCAGCCGCGCGATGAACCTCCTGCATGTCGCCGACCCGTACGCCGCGATCACCATGCTGATCGTTCGCCTGCACGGCTTTCGTGAGCATCCCTGCATCGGCGTCAGCAAACAGGCCTTCGTCTCGCCGACCGCCCGGATCGGCCGCAACGTCAACATCTGGCCCTTCGCCACCGTCGGCGAGAACGTCGTCATCGGCGACGATGTGACGATCTATCCCGGCTGCTACGTCGCCCCGGGATGCCGGCTGGGCAGTGGCGTGGTCCTCATGCCCAACGTCGTGGTCTACGAGGGCGTGACCATCGGCGACCGGGCGATCATCCACGCCGGCACCGTCGTCGGCAACGACGGGCTGGGCTTCGCCCCGGTCGGCGAGAAGTGGGAGAAGATCCCCCAGGCCGGCACGGTGGAGATCGGCAACGACGTTGAGATCGGCGCCAACTGCAGCATCGACCGGGCCACTCTCGGCAAGACCGTCATCGGCAGCGGGACCAAGATGAGCAACCTGATCGCCGTCGGCCACGGCGTGAAGATCGGCGAGAACTGCCTGCTGGTCGCCCAGGTCGGGCTGGCCGGCTCGGTGACCGTCGGCAATCACGTGACGATGGCGGGCCAGGTTGGCGTGGTCGGGCACATCACCATCGGCGACAACGCAACGCTGGGCGCCAAGGCGGGCGTGACCCGCGACGTGCCGCCGGGGGCGACGTTCCTTGGTGTCCCGGCGACCTCGATCCAGCAGAAAAAACGCGAGTTTGCCTCGATCGGGAAGCTGCCCGAGATGCGCCAGAAGCTTCGCCAGCTCGAGGCGACCGTCGAGCAGCTCCGGCAGGAGATCCATGACCTCAAGGCCGCCCAGTCCGAGCAGTGACGGGCCCCTGGGCCTGATCGCCGGCGCCGGCTCGTTTCCGCTGCTGGTCGTCGAAGGCGCCCGGCGCGAGAACCGCCGCGTCGTCGTCGTCGGCCTGCGGGGGTTCGCCGAGCCGTCGCTGGCGGCGATGGCCGACGCGTTCTACTGGTCCGGCGTCGCACGGCTGGGGCATTGGAAGCGGGTCTTCGCCCGCGAGGGCGTCGCCGAGGCGATCATGGCCGGGCGGGTCCGCAAGGCCGACATGTACGGCCGGTTCCGCCACCTGCGGTTTCTGCCCGATTGGACAAGCCTGAAAGTATGGTACCGCAGGGCGAAAGACAAGCGCAACGACAGCATATTGCAGGCCGCCGCGGATGAGCTGGCGGCCGGAGGAGTGACGCTCATCGACTCGACCCGTTACAGCCCCGACGCGCTGGCCGCCCCCGGCGTACTGACCGCCAAAGGTCCCTCCGAGGCCCAGTGGCGGGACATCCACTTCGGCTGGCGGATCGCCAAGGAGATGGGCCGGCTCGACGTCGGCCAGTCGATCGCCGTCAAGGAGCAGGAGGTCATCGCCGTCGAGGCGGTCGAGGGCACCGACGAGATGATCGCCCGTGCCGGCCATCTCTGCCGCCAAGGCGGCTGGGCCCTGGTCAAGGTCGCCAAGCCGGACCAGGACATGCGCTTCGATGTCCCTACGGTCGGCCCTGCCACGATGGAGACCATGCACGCCGCCGGGGGCCGGGTCCTGGCGATCGAGGCCGGCAAGACGCTGACCCTCGAGCGCGAGAAGATGCTCGCGCTGGCCCGCAAGTACAGCATTATCATCGTCGCATTGCCGGGCGGGCAGGAGCCGTCGTAGGGTGGGCTATTGCCCACCAAAGCCTTCTGCAAGGACTACACGCTTTTGTTGCAGGGCGGGCTGCGCCCGCCAAGCCGTTGTTGCCGTCAGTTCCGTCAGGGACGACAGAAGCGCACGAACAGCGTTTGTGTGGATCTGGGGCGTCACACGCGTCCGAACGGCAAGGATACCCTCGCTGACGCTTCGGGCTCGTTTGATCGCAACTCAGGATGCGGGCGCCATGCTCACGCCAGGGTTTACCGCGACCTCGCGGTCGCGGCTCTTTCCCGTTTGTTTCCGAGCGCAACGTCCATCCGAGAAATTCCATGGCCGCAAACAGCGCGGCCATGGCACCCGGCCCGCCCTACGGCCAGACGTGCATCCCGCGTTGTGATGAGAAATTATAATCTGTCGCGGGCTCCACCCGCTCGGCGGGCAGGCCGACGAGGCGGCCGTCCTGGATCCATTTCACGTCTTCGCCGTACATCTCCGGCACCAGCAGGTTCGTCATCTCCTCCAGCGTTGCGGCGTGGGCCTTGTCGGCCGAGAGGTCGCACATCTCGTGCGGGTCGCGGGTCACATCGAACAGCTGCCGCACGTTGCCGGCCGGGTAGTAGATCAGCTTGTAATCGCCGCGGCGGATCATCCGGGTGGCGACCCGGCCGTTGCGGATCTCGCCGTAGAGGTGCCCCCGCTTCGGCTCGCCCAGCAGCGACTCGCCCTCGACGGTGTCGGGGATGTCGATCCCGCAGGCGTCCAGCAGCGTCGGCATCACGTCCTGCAGGCCGCAGATCCGATCGTCCACGCGGTGATGGCCGACCCGGGCGTCGCCCTGGCCGCTCAGGATCAGTGGAATGTTGGCAGCTGCTTCGTAGAAGACCGCCTTGGCGTACAGGTCGTGCTCGCCCAGCATGTCGCCGTGGTCGCAGGTGAACAGGATGTAGGTATTGCTCAGCAGCCCCGCCTCACGCAGCGTGCCCAGGATCACGCGGATCTGGTGGTCGATGTGCGTGACCAGCCCGTAGAACGCCTGCCGCGCCAGCCGCACAGCGGGTTCGCTCAGCGTGCGGGCGTAGAGCTCGCGGTTGATCGCCAGCCCGTCGGGCAGGTCCTCGGCCCGGGCCCACTCGCCGACCCGCGGCATATCTACGCCGATGTCGCGGTACATGTCCAGGTAGAACCGCAGCGGCCACAGCGGCGGGTGCGGGTGGCAGAACGAGGCGTACCAGAAGCCCGGCCGGGTCGGGTCGCGGCGTTCGATGAACCGGCACATCTCGCGCGCGGTCCAGTTGGTCGGGTGGCAGTGCTCGGGCAATTGCCACGGCGTGACGTGGTAGCCGTTGTTGCACAGGCCCTGGTCGAAGAGCCGGCCGGCGTAGCCCTGCTCGGCCAGGTACCGCTCATAGTCGTCGAGCACGCCGAACTGCGTGCGGCCCTCCTCCAGCAGCGCCACATCGTCAAAGCCTATGCGGTCGCGCTGGGGGTAGACGTGGAGCTTGCCGGCGGCGTAGGCCTGGTAGCCGGCGTCGCGGAAGCACTGGGCGAGCGTCGGCGCGTCGGGCATGACCATGGTATCGGTATAGACCCGGTCGCCGTGGGTCCGCGGGGTGGTGCCGGTCATCAGCGTCCGCCGGGCGGGGATGCAGATGGGGCACTCGGTGTAGGCGTTGGTGAACCGCACGCCGTTGCGGGCGAGCTGGTCGATCGTCGGGGTCTGGATCACCGGGTGGTCGGCTGCGCCCATCAGGCGGCCGGGCCAGTGGTCCGTGCAGATCATCAGTACGTTGGGTTGGTCGGTCACGAGTCTATCTCCTGACGCTGAGGACTGGAGTGCAGGATAACCGTCTTGGGGGCGGATGTCGCGGGGGTCGGCGGGAAGACAAGATGACAACGTGAAAGGTCGTCCGGCGGCAATATGGAGTGCGGCGCCGAAGACGCCGCTTTCAATCAAGCCAGGCAGCCGAGCGAGCTCTCACTCTCGATTGAACGGTTGCTGTGCCGCTGCGTCCACTCAAGCAATCCGGCCGATAAAACCGATGATCCGGATATCGGAAGTGGACGTCGCGTCGTAAGGGTTCAACAACGGTTCCGCAGCCCGGGCCAGGGACGGCCGGGCCGGCGAGGGAGCAGCCAGGATGAAGCGGCAATGGATTGCGTGGGTGGCGGTGGCGGTGTGCGTGGCGGGGCGGGGGGTTGCATCTGAGGCGGGGGTGACCTGCGACTGGCGGCCGGGGCAGGGGGTGCCGGGGGTTGACCGGGCGACCTTCGCCATGTGCAGCTGGGACCCCGACGGGGCCGGGCCGTTGCCGGAGTGGCTGGTCGTCGGCGGGAATTTCTCGGTGGCGGGCGACCTGGTCGCCAAGAACATTGCCGCGTGGGACGGTCGGCGATGGCACGCCTTGGGTGGGGGCATTCCCTACTACACGGTATCGTCTCTGACCATCTATCAGGGCGACCTGGTGGCCGGGACGTTCGGCGACGATGTATACCGTTTCCGCGACGGCCGATGGCAACGGATGGGGGGGCATTGGGGGGGCTCTGTGCTGCTCGTGTGGAACGACCTGTTGTTTGCCGCCGGGCGTTACGGGGTGTTGTGCTGGGACGGCACCGAGTGGTCGCAGGTGGGCACGTTCCCGTACAGGTCCCCGTGGTTCACCAGCCTTTGCGTGTATGACGGAGATCTGATCGCCGCGGGGCAGTGGTCGAACTCCGGCGAGGACAGGGACTGCATCCTCAGGTGGGACGGGCAGGACTGGTTGCCGCTGGGGGATGGGTTGCAGGTTGCGCCGGATGCAGATGAATTCTCCAGGAGCCCGAGTGTTGTCGGTATGGCCGTCCTGGACGGCGAACTGGTCGCAGCCGGGAACTTTCACCGGTCGGGCGACGATGCGACCTGCCGCTACGTCGCCCGCTGGGACGGTTACGATTGGCAGCCGTTCGGCGCACCCGTGGATTTCCTGCCTGAAAAAGTGGGCATCTACGGGGGGCAACTGGTCTTGGGCGCAGGTTCGTTTCCCGACAACTCCGGCCGCAGGGGCGTGACGATCTGGAATGGGCACGAGTGGGAGTTCCTGCCCGGGCAGGCGTACGATGCGACTGTGCTGTATGCGGACAACAGCGACCTGGTGATCGGCGGGTGCCTCAGCATTTCCGGCGTCGTCGCAAGCGGCGTGGCCCGCTGGGACGGGGATCAGTGGCATGCGATGGGATCGGGGTTTGTCGGTAATGTGATTGCGCTGGGCGCTTACGACGGGGAGCTGATCCTGGCCGGGTGGTTCCCCGGGTACGACAGCGGCGCGTCCAGCATCCTGCGTGGGGACAACGGGCAGTGGCGGATGATGGGCAGCCCTGTGGGACGTGTCAGTCCAGCTGCCAGCGCGGTGTACTCGATCTTCGAGTACGACGAGGACCTGCTGATCGCGGGAGAGTTCCAGGATGTTGCCGGGATGACCTGCAACAGCATGGCCCGTTGGAATGGGCAGGAGTGGGAGCCATTTGGTGGTGTGACGGTCAATGGTAAGCCCGCAACCATCTGGACGATGTTCACGGACGGAGAGGATCTGTACGTCGCCGGGAGTTTCGACACGGTCGGTGGGGTGGCGTGCAATTCGATCGCCCGGTGGGACGGCACGCAGTGGCACGACATGGGGGCGAACATGGCGGGGCGGTGGGAGCTGTTCGACTATGGCGAGCCGCCGTTGCGCTACGTTTCGCCGTCGGTGCGTGCGCTGGCGGTCTACGACGGGCAACTGATCGCCGGGGGCTTCTTTGCGCTGGGCGAGGGCGAACCGTACGTCAACATCGCCCGCTGGGACGGGCAGGCGTGGCAGCCGATGGGTGACGTGTTCGGCGGGGAGTGGTCCGGTGTCGAGTGCCTGGCGGTGTATGACGGCAGGCTGATCGTCGGTGGCTATTACGTCATCGATCCTTACGTGCCCTGGCATAGTGAGCCGAGCCCGGACCTGCTCGCCTGGGACGGCGAGACGTGGCAGCCGCTCGGGCGGGATATGTACGGGTATGTCAGTTCATTGGTCGTGTACAACGGGGAACTCGTGGCAGCCGGCAGCTTCGGGGCCTTGGCGGGCACGGGTGAGCACTTCAGGCTCGCCCGGTGGGACGGCCAGCAGTGGGACCGGATGGACGAGGGAATCCTGTCGGGGCCGTACCACCTGCTGGTCCACGACGGCGACCTGGTCGTGGCCGGCGTGCGTGCGCTGGTGGATGGCAAGGTCGCAAACGGCGTGCTGCGCTGGGGCCCGCGGCGGGCGGGGGATGTCAACAACGACACGCGGGTCGATGTGGTCGATCTGCTGATGCTGGCCCGCAGTTTCGGGTCGGCGGCGGGTGAGCCGGGGTACAATGAGCACGCCGACTTCAACGGTGACGGCACGGTCGATGCGCTCGATCTGCAGGTGCTGGCCGAGGCGTGGGAGTAGGGCGGGTTGCTTGCCGTGAGCGAGCGAAGCGAGTCGAACGGCGCCCGCCGATGGCGTTGGTGACCAATGTAGGGCGGGCTGCGCCCGCCAGCCCAGTCCCGTCAGGGACAGCGTAGGGTGGGCTATCTGCCCACCAAGTCAGTGCTGTTGTCGTTACAGTCCCGCCAGGGACGACAGATAGTAGCCCAGGACAAGGCGACGGTCGTTTCGTCGCCGCCGTCCTGGGAAAGGCGGCCCCTACTCCCTTGGTTGTTTTTGTTGTTGTTCAAGTCCCGGCAGGGACGACAGAATCGCTCGCACGGTGATTGCCCGCCAATATGGGCGTGACGCGCGTCCGAACGACGTGGATACCCTCGCTCACGCCGCTCACGCTTCGGGCTCGTTTTGGCGCGATGCACGATCCAAGCGCGCCGCTCATCCGCAGAATTCCATGGCCACACACCCGGCTTCGCCAAACAACGGCTACGCCGTGGCAAGCA